>NZ_JBXWRJ010000006.1:0-200010 GCF_059612845.1 Ruegeria sp. YKSE079
CGGTGCTCCAACCAGTCGGCCAGTTCGCCCGAGATGTAACTGGCGCCATTGTCCGATAGCAGCCGTGGCTTGTGCAGGACCGTTGCCCTATCGCAGCCGGAGGCTTGCAGCGCCATGTCCAGCGTGTCGGTCACGTCGCCGGCTTTCATCGTCGTGCAGAGTTTCCACGCGATGATGTAGCGGCTGTGGTCATCGAGGATCGTCGAGAGATAGAACCAGCCCCAGCCGATGACCTTCAGGTAGGTGAAGTCGGTTTGCCAAAGCTGGTTCGGTCTCGTGGTCTTGTCCTTGAACTCGTCGGCCGCCGACAGAACCACGTAAGCCGGACTGGTGATCAGGTCGTAGGACTTGAGGATGCGATACACGGAAGCTTCTGATACAAAATACTTTTCCGTGTCGGTGAACTGCACGGCCAACTCGCGCGGCGACAGATCGCTTTCCAGCAGGGCTAGGTTCTTGATCTTCTCGCGAACAGGCTCGGGAATGCGGTTCCAGACTCGTGACGGCCTGGGGCTGCGATCCTCAAGCGCCTCGGGGCCGCCAGCGAGATATCGATCATACCAGCGATAGAAGGTCGTTCTGGGGATGCCGAGCTTGTCCAGCGTGCGCTTGGTCGGCAGATGCGATCCTTCGACCAGGCGGATGATCTCCAGTTTCTCGGATGCGGGATACCTCATTCGTCGTCGCCCCCATCCGCGATCATGCTTTTTTTGAGCAGCCGCAATTCCAGCGCCTGTTCGGCCACGACTTCTTTCAGATCGCGGGCCTCACGGCGCAGATCCTTGACCTCGCTCGACGTTGCCGCACGCGCCGTGTCGCCCGCCAGGCGCTTCTTCCCAGCCTCGAGGAACTCCTTGGACCAGCTGTAATACAGGCTCTGGGCAATACCCTCTCGGCGACACAGTTCGGCAATGCTGTCCTCGCCCTTGAGGCCGTCCAGCACGATCCTGATCTTCTCTTCGGCCGAATACTGTTTGCGGGCCGCTCGACGGATGTCCTTGACGACCTTCTCGCCGTGGCTCTGCTTGGTTCCGGGTTTCTGTCTCATCTCCACTCCTTGATGGTTACGATGAGCCAGAAACCCTCCCTTATCAAATCAACCTAAACTGTCCCATTGGCGCTGACGTCAAACACACTGCTGAGATGGCAGCCTGATGGCTGCGAGACAACATTTTGCGCATCGCATCAAATAACTTGGCAATACCCCATCGACGATATCACGAGAGCCCACAAAACCTAACCCCGACCGATGTCTACTTCGGGCGCGACCAGACCCTCGCTTAGCTCAGGCCGCCATCTGTCCCAAAATCCCTGGCGACGGACAGTTTTGTCCAATCCATGCCGGCTCGTTACTCACTATTTTCGGCATACTTATTCCATAAATCCTGTTTTGTAGTCGAGAGTATTTGGCGGATATTTGTTAGTAAACTTAGAAGTACTGGAGATAACTTGTGCAAAGCCATGCTCGTGTGGTTGTTATTGGAGGAGGTGTCGGTGGACTGTCGGCGCTTTACCACCTTTGTCTGGAAGGTTGGACCGATACTGTCTTGCTGGAACGAAACGAGTTGACCAGCGGCACAACGTGGCATTCGGCGGCGCAATGTCCCAGCGTGGCGTTCAACCAGCTGCTGCTGCTCCTGCGAGACTACACAATCAAGCTTTATAAGGAACTGGCTGACGATCCGGCATATCCAATCAACTATCACCATGGAACAGGTGGTATGCGCCTCCTGACCAACCCAACTCATGTGGATGAAGTGCTTCACATCATGTCGGTGGCCAAGGGGCTGGGTATTGAATTTGATCTGCTGGATGCGGCTGAAGCAAAGCGGCGCAATCCTTTGCTGAACACTGATGGTGTCCTTGCTGCGATGTGGGATGAACGCGACGGCGACATCGACCCGGCGCAGCTGTGTCAAGCCATGGCGGCCCGGTCGCGAAAGGCGGGCGCAATGATTCACCGCAACGCCCCCGTAACTGCCTTGAAACAAAAGCCTAACGGTGAATGGTTAGTGACAACAGGCAAGGGCACGATCACCGCCGAGCATATCGTGGTTGCTGCGGGTTATCGCGCCAATGAGGTCGGTGCATTGATGGGGATCGCGTATCCAGTCATTGCGATGGAGCACATGTACTTCGTCACCGAAGACATCCCTGAACTGGTTGAGCGCGAGACGCGCGTCCCTATGGTGCGCTGTCCGCGTGACACTTTTTATATGCGACAAGAAAAGAATGGCCTTCTTGTCGGAATCTATGAACATGACTGTAAGACATTCGGGATGGACGGAATTGATCCTGATTTCGTCAATGCGCTTTGCCCGGATGATCTGGATCGTCTCTTGCCGAAGATGGAGCCGATTTTTGACCGCCTTCCGTGTTTGAAAGATGTTGGCATAAAGTCGGTGGTGAACGGGCCAATCACCTATGCCTCGGATGCAGGGCCACTGGTCGGAAAGCAACCAGGCCTCCGAAATTGCTGGTCGATGAACGGACTGCGCGTGGGCATTGGCGAAGGCGGTGGCTATGGCAAAATGCTCGCACAGATGATGGTGCACGGGGAAACGGAATGGGATACTTGGCAACTCGACCCGCGCCGTCTCACTAGTTTTGCCAACACTGAGTTTACTGCGCTGAAATCCATCGAGGATTACCAGCACGAATTCCGCTGGCATCTGCCGCACGAGCATCGCCCGGCCGGTCGCCCGGCCAAGGCGTCACCACTTTATCCGGTGCTGAAGGCCAAAGGTGCGGAATTTGGTGTCGTAAATGGCTGGGAGCGGGCAGAGTTCTATAAACAGGACCCAGCTTTCAAAACTTCATACGGTTATTCTTTTCAGAACTGGCACGATATTGTGGGGCGTGAAATCGAGGCGCTATGTACCAACGTCGGACTGGCAGAGCTTTCAGGTTTCAACCACTACCGCATCACTGGAGCCGGCGCGCTGGATTGGTTGAGTAGTCTGACCTGCTCCAGGGTTTCAGAAAAGATCGGAAAGGCCAGTTTGTGTTACTTCCTGACATCAAAGGGCAATATCGCAGGCGAGGCCACGATTGTACCTTTGTCAGATGGGAGCGTGTTTTATGGTTCTGCTGCCGCGGCTGAGTATCACGATATGGATTGGTTGACCGAACGTTTGCCCAAAGCATCAGATATTTGTATCGAGAGTCGCACCAACACGCACACAATGATTGTGATTGCTGGCCCAAAAGCCCGTGATTTGTTGGCTGTAGCGTCGCCGCGCACAAAATGGGGTCAAGCCGATTTTCCGTGGTTAAGCGCGCAGCGTGTCTTTATCGGATATATCGAGGCTTTGGCCATCGCGATCAGCTACTCGGGAGAGCAAGCGTTCGAATTGCATATCCCCAACACGCAACTCTACCCCGCGTATGATATTCTGACCAGAGTCGGTGCAGCATTCGGCCTGTCGCATTTCGGTATGTTTGCAATTGACTCGATGCGACTGGAAAAAGGTCATGGCCATTGGAAGGGTGACTTTATCACCGAATTCAATCCGATTGAGGCGGCGCTGCATCGTTTTGTCGACTTGTCCAAGGATTTCCCCGGAAAGTCCGGGCTTCTTGAGCAGATGAGTATCGGAAATCGCAAAGTACGGGTCATGCTTGAAATCCACGATGACAACGGACCAGCACAACCGGGTGAAGGCGTATTTGTGAATGGCGCGCCAATCGGGTCGATTACTTCATCCGCGTGGGGCTACCGCACTGGCAGAAACCTCGCCATGGCCTACGTTGACCCGGCATATGCAGGCGTGCTTACGGAAGTGGAAGTGTTGCTTTCGGGTGAAGTCACCAAGGCAATCGTAGGTCCGCTTTGCCAGTTTGATCCCGAAAACGCGCGGCCAAAAGGGAACAGTCAAATTGTCAATTTGCACTATTGACGGGGTACCGTAGACTAAATGCCCATTCCGAATTTGTGTGCCAACACGCGGCATCACCACATGTCGGACTGCGTCCCTCTGCAAGCGCAATCGATTCTTACCTGCCGCGCCGGGGAACGCTCCTCCTGATCGGCAGCGCTGAAAAGATAACTGTTCGCCGCGTCCATACCGCGCGTCATCATCGCCACTGTAACCGTGTCGAAAGGGAATTATGTTCTCAACACAACGTCGACACGGGACTATTTCAGTGGCCATTCACTTGCTGACTTGCCGGACGTTGATCGCCAAAGCCCCGTAGTAAATCCTCGTCGGCCTTCGTACAAAGATTGCGACACACCCCAATCAGTTGATCTCGGTCAAAGTTTGGCACATGCTGGCAGAGTAAGAGACGATTGCAGAGCCAATCTGGCGCGAGCCGAAGACAATGACCAGCCACGCGACGAGACGCAATTTTCTGCGCGGAAGTATGAACTCCGCGCCTGTTCCGCGCCCTTTTGGCGCTGGGGCCGATATGGCGTTTTTGGAGGCGTGCACGCGCTGCGGCAATTGCGCGGCGGTTTGTCCACAAGCGATTATCACAGCAGGTGAAAACGGGTTTCCCGTTGTTGACGTCAGCCGCAGGTCCTGCACGTTTTGCGGCGAGTGCGTCGATGCCTGCAAACCGGGTGCACTTAAACCGGATATGGAGTGGCCATGGCGGGTCGCGATATCCGACACCTGCTTGTCGCTTAACCGCGTGAATTGCCGTATATGCCAGGATCATTGCGAACTATCCGCGATCCGGTTCCAGCTACGTGTCGGCGGCAGCGCCGAGCCGTTGATCGACGATGCGTCCTGTACAGGATGCGGCGCTTGCGTCTCGGCGTGCCCGGCTGACGCAATTTCGCTTGTCCATTCTCAAACCGGCCAGGAGAACCGCCAATGACAAACATCTGCGGCTGCCTTGTGCATACCATGCCAGCCATGACCCGAAGCGTCATTGAAGCAATCGATGCGACTGAAGGGGGCGAGGTGCATGCGCATGAAGACGGACGTGTGGTGGTCACCATCGAGGATACCGAAACCCAACGGGCCTCGGATCAGATCATGGCCCTGCACCAAATTCCCGGCGTGTTGAATGTCACGCTGACTTATCACCATTTTGAAGAGCTTGAATCTGACAGCGCTTCACAGACCCAACACTGAACACTGGGAGACCATATCGATGACCGCTTCCGCATCCCGCCGTGCGTTTTTGAAAACAAGTGCTGCCCTTGCCACCGCTTCGGCGGCTGGCATTACCCTGCCGGAAAAGGCAGCGGCGCAACTTCCGAGCCCGGATATCCGCTGGGACAAGGCCGCTTGCCGTTTTTGTGGGACAGGTTGTTCCGTTCTGGTTGGCGTCAAAGATGGCCGCGTGGTCGCAACTCAAGGAGATCCCGAAGCACCGGTGAACCGCGGCCTCAACTGTATCAAGGGTTATTTCCTGTCCAAGATCATGTATGGGCAGGACCGCTTGACCACGCCGCTTTTGCGCAAATCTAACGGTGTGTTCGACAAGGAAGGCGAGTTTGAGCCTGTGAGCTGGGACGAAGCTTTCGACATTATGGCCGAGAAGTGGAAAGAGGCACTAGCCAAGAAAGGGCCGACCAGTGTCGGCATGTTCGGTTCCGGACAGTGGACGGTTTGGGAAGGATATGCCGCCGCCAAGTTCATGAAAGCCGGCCTGCGTTCGAACAACATTGACCCGAACGCGCGTCACTGCATGGCATCCGCAGTGGCAGGTTTCATGCGTACATTTGGCATTGACGAGCCGATGGGCTGTTATGACGATCTTGAGCACGCCGATACCTTCGTGCTTTGGGGATCGAACATGGCCGAGATGCACCCGATCCTGTGGTCGCGTTTGACCGACACCCGCCTTACCAAACCGGGCTGTCAGGTTCACGTCTTGTCGACATTCGAACACCGGTCGTTCGAGCTGGCCGACAACGGCATGATTTTTGCACCGCAAACCGACCTGGCGATCCTGAACTATATCGCCAACTACATCATCCAGAACGGCGCGGTGAACGAAGAATTCGTCAAGAACCACGTCAACATTACCAAAACAGCAACCGATATCGGTTATGGCCTGCGCCCAACACATGAACTGGAACAGGCCGCGGCGAACCCGTCACATGAAGGCAAGCACGGTGCGCTTACGCCAATCAGTTTCGAGGAATATGCCGAAGCCGTCAGCGAATACACCGTGGAAAGAGTTTCGGAATTGTCGGGAGTCCCAGCAGGAAAGCTGGAGCAATTGGCGCAACAATACGCTGATCCGAACCGCAAGGTGATGAGCTTGTGGACCATGGGCTTCAACCAGCACACTCGCGGGTCGTGGGTGAACTCCCTGATGTACAACGTGCACCTTCTGGTCGGAAAAATCTCCGAGCCAGGCAACTCCCCCTTCTCGTTGACCGGTCAACCTTCGGCTTGTGGCACAGCGCGTGAAGTCGGAACCTTTGCCCACCGCCTGCCCGCGGACATGGTGGTCATGAACGAAAAGCACCGCGACATCGCTGAGGCCAAGTGGGGCCTGCCCAAAGGCACTATTCCGGAAAAGCCGGGCTATCACGCCGTGTTGCAGCATCGCATGCTCAAGGACGGGGAACTGAACGCCTATTGGGTACAATGCACAAACAACATGCAGGCCGCCCCCAACATGCTGGAAGAAGGGCTGCCGGGCTACCGTAACCCGGACAACTTCATAGTCGTTTCCGATCCTTATCCGACCGTCACAGCGCTTGCCGCCGACCTGATCCTGCCGACTGCGATGTGGGTGGAAAAGGAAGGCGCCTATGGCAACGCTGAGCGCCGGACCCAGTTCTGGCGCCAGCAGGTGGATGCACCGGGTGAGGCACGTTCGGACGTCTGGCAGGTCATGGAATTCTCAAAACGCTTCAAGGTCGAAGAAGTGTGGCCGGAAGAGTTGGTGACGGCGAAGCCCGAGTATCGCGGCAAGACCTTGTATGAAATCCTGTACGAGAATGGCAAGGTCAACAAATATCCGCTGACAGAAACCGCCGAAGGTTTCAACAACGACGAGTCCAAGCATTTTGGTTTCTACGTGCAGAAAGGTCTGTTCGAAGAATACGCCGATTTCGGCCGCGGCAAGGCGCATGACCTCGCTGATTTTGACACATACCACCAGGCTCGCGGTCTGCGCTGGCCTGTGGTGGATGGAAAGGAAACACTCTATCGCTTCCGCGAGGGGTATGACCCCTATGTCGAAAAGGGCAAGGGCGTTCAATTCTACGGCAAGCCGGACGGCAAGGCGAACATCATCTTCGCGCCTTACGAGCCTGCAGCGGAAATGCCGGATGAAGAATTCGACCTATGGCTCGTGACCGGTCGCGTGCTGGAGCATTGGCACTCCGGTTCGATGACCCGCCGGGTGCCGGAACTGCACCGGTCGTTCCCATCGGCGGTGGTGTATATGCACCCTGACGATGCCAAGGATCGCGGCTTGCGGCGTGGGCAGGAGATCACCATCTCGTCCCGCCGTGGCGATATGCAAAGCCGGGTCGAAACCCGTGGTCGCAACAAGCCGCCGCGCGGGGTCGTGTTCGTTCCGTGGTTCGACGAAGGCCAGTTGATCAACAAGTTGACGCTGGACGCCACTTGCCCGATCTCGAAGGAGACCGATTTCAAAAAATGTGCCTGCAAGGTGGAGCGCGCATAAGCGCTCCGTCTAACGACCGAAAGCAAGGGACAGGGTCATGCCCGCCAATTCCAACCGTCAACTCAGGTCTGTGGACCGGCGCCGCTTTTTGCAGGATGCTGCCCGTGCGACTGCGGGTTGCGCGGTGTGTGGGCTTGGCCTGACCTATCTGGCTACGGACGCCGGCGCGCTTCCGGCACAGGCGCTGCGCCCGCCCGGCGCTTTGGCAGAGAAAGACTTCCTGGCCGCGTGTATCCGTTGTGGTTTATGTGTCCGGGACTGTCCCTATGACACGCTGAAACTAGCCGAACTTGGCGTCGACGGGGCCGCGACAGGTACTCCATTTTTTATTGCCCGCGATGTGCCCTGCGAGATGTGTGAAGACATTCCCTGTGTTGCCGCCTGCCCGACAGGTGCGCTCGACAAGGAACTCGCCGATATTGACGACGCGGATATGGGCCTTGCTGTTCTGATCGACACAGAACGGTGCCTGAATGCGTTGGGTCTGCGCTGTGATGTTTGCTATCGCGTCTGTCCCGTGATCGATAAGGCGATCACGCTGGAGGTTCGACACAACGAGCGATCCGGGCATCACGCCATTTTCATGCCGGTTGTCCACTCGGACGCGTGCACGGGCTGCGGAAAATGCGAAAAAGCCTGTGTGCTACCGGAAGAAGCGGCGATCAAGGTATTGCCGCGTCGGTTGGCAACCGCTGAATCTGCCGAACACTACAGACTGGGTTGGGAAGAACAAAATCCGCTGGTTGATGACCTGATCGACCTACCGGACCGCCTGCCGGGGCCAGGCACCGACAACCTTGTGGCGCCGGGCGGCTATCTGTCCGAACCGATCCCAGACCCCAGCATGGAAGGCGGGTTCAAACCCAGTTTTTCAATTCCGGGCGCCGAGGGGGCAGGGCAATGAGCGAAAGAACTCAAAGCCCCGTTGGCCACGAGGCCATAGCCGAAAAAGGCTGGTTGAACGCGCACAAATACCTTCTATTGCGGCGAACGGCACAGTTTTTCTTCCTGTATATCTTTTTGATGGGGCCATGGTTCGGCATCTGGTGGGTAAAGGGAAACCTCGCAAGTTCGCTGACCTTTGATGTGTTGCCGCTAACCGACCCGTTCGTGACCGTCCAGTCGATGCTCGCATTTCACTGGCCCGAGGCAACTGCACTGGTCGGCGCGCTAGTTGTCGGCACCGTTTATGCACTGATCGGTGGCCGCGTCTATTGCAGTTGGGTGTGCCCGATCAATCCTGTGACCGACGCCGCGCATTGGTTGCATGATCGCCTTGGGCTTCAAAAGGGCTGGCAGCCCAAGCGAAGCACGAAATACTATGTGCTCGCCATGGTGCTTGCGGTGTCGCTCGCCACCGGCACGATTGCATGGGAATTGGTAAATCCAGTCTCGATGCTGCATCGCGGTCTTATCTTTGGCATAGGATTTGCCTGGGCATTCGTCATTGCGGTTTTTGTCTTTGACCTGATCGTGTCCCGCCGCGGATGGTGTGGTCACCTTTGTCCCGTCGGTGCATTTTATGGGCTGCTGGGAGCGCAATCATTGTTGCGGGTATCAGCACTAAACCGTGCCGCATGCGACGATTGCATGGACTGTTTTGCCGTGTGTCCTGAAATGCAGGTTATCACGCCCGCTCTGAGAGGAGATGAAGATTCGACCCCTCTGATCCTCAGCCCGGATTGCACGAATTGCGGTCGCTGCATCGATGTCTGCGCGCCCGACGTCTTTCAATTCACCCATCGCTTCGACCCCAGGCCAAGCCCGGCCCGTCCAAAGCGGCGCAACCAGAAACACAACCCATCCGAGGCCGGTCGCGCGGCCTAAGCAAGAAACGGAGAAACTCAATGAAAACCTTAGCACTTACAAGCGCCCTCGCGGTCGCAGCCCTCGTTGGAAGTCTCGGATATGCTCTGGCACAGTCGGTCGACACATTGCGCGGCGCCGATGTCAACGAACCGGTTCCACTTGATCAGGTCCATCGCAATGTCGAAGGGCGCATTCAGCGCAACTATCGCCAGCAACCGCCGTTGATCCCGCACTCGGTTGAGCAATACCAGATCGACCTACGCACCAACCAATGTCTAGCCTGTCATGACTGGACCAAGGCTGGCGAACGAAACGCCCCAACCTTGTCGATGACCCATTATCTGGACCGCGAGGGCAACGAGTTGGATCGGATTGCAGGCACACGCTACTTCTGCAACCAGTGTCATGTGCCGCAAGCAGATGCTCCGGCGTTGGTTGACAATGTCTTTCAGCCGTCCTCAGACAACTAATCCAACGCAAGATTGAAAGGAGCACTGAAATGGCAGACTCCCCTGAAAAACGCGGTTGGATCCGCCGTCTATGGAACGGGTTCTGGACACCGGCCGTCATGTTCAGCTCGGGCTTTCTGATCCTTGCCGGCTTTTTGGCAGGTATCTTGTTCTGGGGCGGCTTTCACTGGACGCTGGAACTGACCAATACCGAGGAATTCTGTACGTCGTGTCACACGATGGAAACCAACCTGGGCGAATATCGCGAGACGGTCCACTACAACAACCACTCCGGTGTGCGCGCAATTTGCTCGGACTGCCATGTGCCGGACGAGTGGAGCCACAAGATCAAGGCTAAAGTCATGGCGGTCAAAGACGTCTATCACGAATTGGCCGGAACGATAAGCACGCCCGAAAAATACGAAGATCACCGTTTGAGCATGGCGTCTGCCGTGTGGAAGAAGATGAAGGCGTCGGACAGCCGGGAATGCCGGAACTGCCATGACTTCGACTATATGGATTTCACCATCCAGGAAACCCGCGCCGCCTCGGAACACCAACGCGCAATCGACAACAGCATGACTTGCATCGACTGCCACCAAGGCATCGCTCACAATCTTCCGCCCGGCTATCTTGAGGAGTACCAGAAGGTTACTGAAGTTTTGAACTCGGAAACTGGCGGATTGATCCATCAACAAGCTTCGGCGGAAAGCGACCAGATCAAGTCATATCTGGACACGCGGACAGACTGAGAAGGGGCGAGACATGTTAGAAATTTTGGGAGACATCGGTAGCAATATCCTCAGCTTGCCGGGCGTTCTGGGCCTGGCGCTGGGGATGATGACCCGACAACTTTGGTTAGGTGCTGTCATGGGTGGCGTTGTTGGTATTGCCGAGACGCTGGTTTTTGCAGGTTTCCAGTTTTCTCGTGTTGATACCGTCGATCTGGGGATCGCAATTGTCGTCGGTATTTGCGCCGGGAGCCTGGGCACAGTCATTCGCTTGAAAGGAGCTACCGCCTGATCGGATGGTATTGCCAAGTTATTGACCTAAGCATGTAAGGTATTGGCGAAGGCAGGTTCAGGCTGTCATTTCCGCAGTGCAATCGTTCCAGAGGTTGAAGGCGTCGGAACGAGCGTGGCGGTATGAGTTTGCGTTGAGTTGATATCGGCGGGGACGGAAGATCAGGTTGATTTGGTCATGCGCGGACAGAAATCTCTGAGCCTGCAGGTGAGACTTGAACTTGCCGAATAGCTTCTCTCTTTTGCGGGTTGGTCAGTGCGAGACTTCGATCGCGTTGTTGAGACCTTTGTGGGTACGATGGTCAGCGTCCGGCGCCAGTGTTTTCATCGGTTTGATATAGCTGCATAGTTTATCCATTGTCCGGCAGTGCATTGCGAATGCAATGTCACGAGAGGGGGGATGACGACTCTGGGTTCGCCGAATTTGGCAACCAGCCCTCTGAAGAAGCGCTTTGCAGCTTTGGCATTTCGGCGAGTTTGCACGAGAATGTCGAGCACGTCGCCATTGGCGGCGATCGCATGCCACAACCAGTGCTTCTTGCCACGGATCATGATCACGACTTCGTCCATGTGCCACTTGTCATTCGGCTGTGGACGATCCCGCTTGATGCAATCTGCAAAGTGTAGACCAAAGCGATTGACCCACAGCCGAACTGCTTCCCGGCTGACGATAACGCCCCGCGCAGCCAACAGACCCTCGACGTCAGCTGTGCTCAACGCAAAGCGATGGTAAGCCCAAGCCGCATAAGCAATGATCTCACGATGAAAACGAAAGCCTCTAAGGCATGGCATGATCGGTGGGATGTTCATTAGCGCGACATAGCTGGATCACTCAGCCTGTACAACTTGGCAATACCCTTAGTTTACATCAGTTCACTGAACCCCTAACCGGGAACGACAATTGTCTTCTCGGGGTCCCAGCTCAGCCAGACCTGAGCCTCCTCCTTGAGTTCGGGAATATCCTGATCGCGGGCGATTATTTTGAATACCTGCCCTCCGCATCGCGCAATGCAGGTTGCCATCGCCCCGGCAAAGATCCGACGTTCCAGAATTGCCGGTATCTTTGACAGGTTGTCCCCTTGTGGTTCGTCCACCAGAATGCTCATGTTTTCGGGACGAACGGCCAAAGTGGCATTTGCTGCAGTTCCGGGCGGCAATTTGATGTCCGCTCCTTCCACTCTAAAAATCCCCTTACCATCTTTCGAAAGAAAATTCGCCTCTCCCAAGAACTCAGCGGTGAACACATCCGTTGGATTGCTGTAAACCTCGCGCGGAGCGCCGGCCTGGATCATCTCTCCCTGCCGAAGGATGCCGATCTTGTCGGATAGGGTCAGCGCCTCTTCCTGATCATGGGTCACGAATATGGTGGTGATGCCGATTTCGCGCTGAATACGCTTCAGTTCGATCTGCATGTCGATGCGCAGCGACTTGTCCAGCGCCGATAAGGGTTCGTCGAGCAGTAGAACCTTGGGGTTTGTCACTATGGCACGGGCCAGTGCGACCCGCTGGCGCTGGCCACCGGACAGCTGATGCGGTTTGCGGTCTCCGTGCTGGCCCAGCTGAACCAAATCCAGCGCTTCGCCAACGCGCCGGCGTTCCTCGATCGCACCGACTTTGCGCACACGCAGCCCGAACCCGACATTGTCTGCGACGGTCATATTGGGAAACAGGGCATAATTCTGGAACATCATGCCGATATCGCGTTTTTCAACCGGAATATGTTCGACCGATGTATCGCCGATACGGATCGATCCGGCGTCAGTGAAGATGAAACCGGCAATGGCGCGCAGCAGCGTGGTCTTGCCGCTGCCCGATGGCCCGAGCAGTGCAAAAAAGCCGCCATTAGGGAAATCCATCGTTACATCGTTCAGCGCTTTGAGCGGTCCGAATGACTTGGTGACATTCTGGACAGAAACCTCGGCCATCAGCGTTCTCCTCCGAAGTTTGAGAACCGCGCGGCAAACAGCATCACGGCCATGGAAACAACAATAATGATTGTGGAAATCGCGTTGATCTCTGGTGTGAATCCCTTGCGGATCGACGTGTAGATCAGCACCGGTAGCGTGCTGTCACCCGGTTCTGACAGGAAATACGAGACGACAAACTGGTCAAAACTGACGGCAAAAGCGAACAACGCGCCTGCGATCACGCCGGAAGAAATCCATGGTAAAGTCACGCGGCGCGTCACCGTCCAGGCGTCGGCGCCCATCGACCGCGCAGCTTCCTCCAGCGTGGCATCAAATGTGGCCAATCGAGCACTGACGACAACAATGACGTAGGGCAGGGCAAGCGCTACATGGCCGATAATGACGGAAGGGGTGCCGCGTCCGAGACCAACGCCAAAAAAGAAGATCAGCATCGCCGTTCCGGTGATCAGCCACGGAATGGCGATGGGTGGAAACAGCATGACCTGCAAGAACCGCTTGCCCCGGAAGTCGAACCGGAACAGGGCAACAGATGCAGCGGTGCCCAGAATTGTCGCGACAACCGTGGTCACAAGCGCGATCAGCACTGACCGAGCTGCGGCATCGATAATCTGACCATTGCCAGACAAATCCTCGTACCACCTGAGCGAGAACTCGAACGGTAGTTGATAATAAGGTGAGGCATTGAAGGACATGATCGCCATAACGATGATTGGAGCATAGAGGAAAAACAGGATCAGCCCCAGCCAGACCTTCCCCAAAACTGTCAGAAATCGGCCACTCATGTTTGTGCCCTTTTCAGAACCGGGCTTGCCAAGGCAAGGATCAACAGCACCACGGCAAGCAGGATGAAGGAAAGAGCGGCCCCAAGCGGCCAGTTGAACACAGCCACGAATTGATCTTCAATCACCGTACCGAAATAGGTGCCAACCCGACCGCCCAGAATGCGGGGTTCCATGAACGAGCCAACCACCGGAACAAAGATCAGCACCGCTCCGGCCATCAACCCGGGAAGAGACAGTGGCAGAATGATGCGCCAAAGGATGGTCAGTTTGCCCGCGCCCATGGATCGGGCAGCGTCAATCAGAGTGTCGTCAATGGCCTGAAGCGCCAGATACGAAGTCAGAATAACATAGGGCAGATAGGAATGTACCAGCCCGATCACGATGGCCGGGGTCGAAAACATCAAGTTTACATCCACTTCGAAGGGAAAAACAGCATTCAGGCCCAGATCCAGCACACCGTTGCCGCGTAACACAATGGCCCAGGAAAAGATGCGCACGAGCGAGTTGGACCAGAACGGCAGAATGACCAGCAGAAACAGCGCCTCGCGCGACCGGCCCTTGATCGCCTTGGCTAAGACATAGGCGCAGGGAAACCCGACCAGCACAGAAATCGCGGTCACCGTCAGACCAAGCCTAAGCGACTTCCATAACAGCGTGGCATAAGTCGAAGTTTGAAAAAAGGCCTGGTAGTTTTCCGTCGTATGGAACCACTCTCCATCACCAAACGGTACATCGGATAGGAAACTGAAATAGAGCATGGCTGACAGTGGCAAGAAGATAGCCACCGTCAGCCAAAGATATGCAGGGGAGAGCAGGCTGAAGATCTTCAGTCGTTCCTGTTTGGCAAGAACATCGGACATCCAGAAACACTCCCCTGAGAGTTGGCAGTTTATTGGGCGGCCTTTAGACCTTGCCACAGTTCAAGGTATTTCTCGCGAGTCTCATCCGAGACCGGGCGCTGGAACTGAACGCGGGCAACAACTTCGGGGTCTCCGAGAACCTGTTTGTTGAAGGCGTCATCGGGCAGAGCCGCAGCCGCTTTGGCATTGGCCGATGCAGGAGCACCATCAGCGGCCCATTTCACGTAGAATTCTGGGTCGATCATCCAGTTGATAAAGGCATGCGCTGCCTCTTTCTTGTTGGACGAGTTGGGAACAGACAGTCCGTCCAGCCAGCCGATTGCCCCTTCTTTTGGCACGATGAACTGCACCGGCAGACCGGCAGCCATCGATCGGCTGGCCGATCCGGACCAGAAAGTCGCCACATCCAAATCACCGGCGGCCATGAACTGGTTCCAGTCGTTCTCGGATCCCCAATAGGTTTTTATCTGTGGCATCAACTCGGCAAGCTTGGCCTCGACGGCATCCAAATCGGCAATGTTGTTGATGTCCTGACCAGTGGCAATAGCGGCGAATTGCACCGCCTCCAGCGCATCGTCGCGGATCGAGACTTTGCCCTCATGCGCCTTGTCCCAGAATACTTCGATCGAGTCCGGCAACTCATCAAACTCGCCGGTATTGACAGCAAAGGATGTCAGACCCCAGGTCCATGGAACTCCATGCAGTGCCCCACCGGCATTCAGGTCCTGGTTGCCGCTCAGGTTTTCAGGTACGTCCGCAAGATTTTCGACCAGTGCAACATCGACAGGCCCGATCAGACCTTCTTCTTGCGCCTGCGGTGTAAATGCCGCGTTGATCAGCACGACATCATAAGCGCCGGGGTTGGTGCGCAGCTTGGTCAGCATTTCCTGTTCCGAGTTGAAGTACTCGTGCACAACTGTGTGACCGCTGGCATCGGTGAATGCCTCGACCGCCCAATCCAGATCGGTGCCATAGCCCTGCCAGTTCAGAACCCGAATTTCATCGGCGATGGCGGCAGTACCAACAAAGACGGCGGTTGTAGCCAATAAGATATGTTTGTTCATTTTGACCTCCCAGTCATTCGCAATTGAGAATTCTCTCGATCAACAGGCCTCTTTTTTATTAAGCGCCTCGGCAACCACCACACTGCTGGGTGTTGTTGCCGGGCCTTTTTGTGTCGCTGAAATAGCCGCCGCCACATTCGCATATCTGGCGGCTTGTGAGGGCGTGTCGCCAAGAGACAAGCGGGCGATGAAGCTGCCTATATGGGCGTCTCCAGCACCATTTGTGTCGACAACCCGGACGCGGTAGGGCGGGACATGTTCCACGGTGTCACCGGTGGCGATAAGGCACCCTTCGGATCCGTTTCGCACCACGCAACCGCCGTCTGCCGGGCGTGATTTCGCAATGGAAAGGGCGGCTTCGGTCGGATCACCCAAGCCGGTCAGAATCGCGGCCTCGCGGGCATTTGTGCTGACCCAATACGCCCGGTCCAAAGCCACGTCGCGAATTTCGCGTGGGATCGACGCCACGACCGGGGACGGATCAAACACCAGGTTTGGAATAATGGCTTCCGTCAGAAGCCAATGATGCAGGGCCGCACGCGAACCCGCATAATGAAGGGCGTAGCCCGATAGCAACGTCCACCCGTACTCGGCAAATCCAATCTGTTCCAGGTCCTCGGTGGTCACGTGCCCCTCGGCCCCATCGCTTGCGACAAAGGTGCGTTCGCCCTCACTGTCGATCAGGACGCTGCAACAGCCTTGATCCCTCGTCAGATCCTGGCTGCGCAAGAACGGAATGCCTTCGGCGTTCAGCCCTTCGCGGACTAACTGCGCAAAAGGTCCCGACCCGATGGTTCCGCCATAACACACCATCATACCCGTGCGCTTTGCGGCAACCATGGCATTGAAGCCACCGCCGGGTTTGATCGAAAAGCCGCGTACGATCGCCTCTTCGCCCGCGGCAGGGACATGATCGATCTCGTAGAGAAGATCGGCGACAACACCTGACATTTGCAATAGCCGGTTTGTCATTGGACCATCTCCGCATTTTCGAACGCCGAGCCATCGCAATTGGCACGCAGCGACAACAAATCTCGCGCAATTTGTTCCAGCGGCAACTCGTTTGCCGCAAATACCGTTTCGATGGCGAATTGCGTGATCCTGCTTTGCCCGACACAGGCACCTGCCATTGCCCCGGCAATCGCACCGATCGTATCGGTGTCATCTCCGATATTCGCGGCAATTTTCGCAGTTTCCCATGGGTCACAATTTGCCAGCAAAACCACACCGAATGCTGCCGCCACAGATTCGTGTGAGGCAACGGACGTTCCAATACGCTCGGCGAAGGCCTCGGACGAAAGTCCATCCTTTGCTGCTTCCAGTGCCAAAGCGATCTTTTCGGCCATGGCGTTTTCACCAACTGCATATCCGCGCCTTTGACCCGCTTCGGCGGCGCGTAACGCCGGCGCTATGGCCCGGTCAAATGACATCCCGTCGATGCCGCAACTGATGACTGTTGCAACGGCCGCAGCGGCGGCAATTGCTTCGCCAGTGTTATGGGTCATTCGGCAGGCAAGTTCGACACGATCCAGAAAGGTGGCTTCAGGTGCAATACGTGTTGCAATACCGACTGGTGCAATGCGCATCGACGCGCCATTGGTGGTCCCATTGCGCCCGGTCTCGTCAGCAGAGGCGCCTGAAATGATTGCGTCGAGTGCAGCCTTGGACGACGGCCCCAGCAAATCGCGCAACCCTCGTTTGCGAACATCGGCTTCCCATGCGAGGAGGTCGTTGGCCCAACGGTGTTCGTCTAGTTGACCACCATCCTCAATCAGTCTGAGTGCCAGCAACAACGCCTGTTCGGTGTCGTCTGTAACCTGCGCTGCTTTGAGCCCGTGCGAGACCGGGTGATCCGGGAACGGAGCAATAAAAGTTGAGATCACACCGTAGTGACGAAGAATATCCGCACGGCTCAGTGTCTGAGACGGCATGCCCATCGCGTCACCAATCGCCATCCCGGCCAAAGCCCCACAAGCGCGATCGTACTGAATGTCAGAGCTTACCGGCATTGTTGTCAACTAGAACTCCATGTGCAGACCGAACATCACTGGGTCCAATATGCTTTCGACAAATTCAATGATCGACCCGTCTGCGGCTCGTGTCAGTCGGCGTAAGTGCAGCATTGGCTCACCTGGATTACGCCCCATGACTCGGGCATCCATATCGGAAAGTGCGGGCAATACTCCGGCCCATTCGTCCCCGCCCGCAACCACTAGTCCTTTGGATCTAAGCAATTCAGTCAACGACCCCTTCTTAAGCCCGGTATCCAAAACATGCGAGAAACTGTCCCGCCATGGAATCCGGCTGCGCTCCAGCGACACGCCCTGTCTTGTATGGACCTGGTACCTCAATCGGTCGACGACCAGAAAATCCGAACCCGCTTCGACGGGCGCATCGGGGATGTCCATGGATCCACGGTCCAGTACCAGAACGCGAGTTTCCAGGTGAATATCTCCCGACGCAAGAGCAACGCTCCACCCGGAACGATCATCAATTGTCTTGCCGCCGAAGGTAACGAAGGACCCGATACCGCTCTTGGTGGTGATCAGGCCTTTATTGCTGAGAATTTCCAGGCTCTTGCGAATCGTATTCCGACTGACCGAAAATCTCTTCACAAGTGCGCTTTCGCTGGCCAGCGGATCACCCCGACTGAGCGCACCAGATCTGATATCCGTTTCCAGACGATGGGCAATCTTGACCGACTTGGATGCGCCGATCAGAGATATCCCTGTGTCATCATGTTCAAACCTGTTCATACCTGTACTCTAGCGTGGCTCTTTTGTGCTAGTCAACAAAAAGTCGTGCAGTCCTCTGACTGGCGTTGTTGCGTAACTCGCGTTTGAGGTGTGAAGACCCGTACCCCGCCGACGTCATGCCACGCGTTTGATCTCGGCGATTCTGAGGGCGTTGAAGCGGTTCATGAGGGCGATGAGGATGCGGATTTCTGCGGTCTGGCGGTTTGGGTCTCTTGCCGCGATGCGCTCGCCGAAGGCCTTCAGGCGGCGCATCCTCGCCTCGATCCTGCTGCGGACATGGTATCCGGTCCAGCGCTTCCAGAATGCCCGCCCGTAATGTAGCGTTGCGCGCAGGTTTTTTGTTTCTGGCAATTGCCGCAGGACAGTCTTCCTTAAGCAAGCGCCCGTTCTTGCGGATCGGAAAGATTCGAACAGCGTCGCGCTCGATGATGGCGTTGTGGCATCGGCGTGTGTCGCAGGCGCCATCAGCAGTCACTGTGCCGATCGGCTCATTCGGAGGGATCAGGCTGAGCAGATCAGGTAGTACTGGGTTGTCGCCGTCGCGGCTAGAGTTCACATGCTGAAACGGCGATGTCTGAGTTACTCCTAGATGATTGGACAATTTCTGGGGCTGACGTGACCTCCTCACCCACCTAGAGTTTGTTTCGGATCGATCCCGACCTCGCGGCACATGCGCCAAGCGTAAGAGTTCTTGAGTGGCGCGTGTTTGCGCCACCAGGGTTTGGTGCCATTTGTGTAAAGATGAACGGAAACGGTATCTTCCGTGAACCACCCTTCGACTCTACCATGCGGATCGTAGAAGATATCGTTCAGTTGAAACGGCACAGGATACAACACATCTGGCGTCATTGCCCGATCAAAGTCGCCGGTTTGTTTTGCGTAATGCGTAAATGCCTGTGGACCAAATGCCGTGCGTTCGGTTTTGTAAATGCGAACAGCCAAGGGATCTTGACCCTTTTGCCGGTCCATCTTCTTGCGCTGGCTCTGTCCCCACCAAGCAGGATAATCTGGCAAGTTCTCGTAATAGTCCAAAAGTTGGTCGATCAACTCGCACTCTTGCGGCAATCCGACAACCCCGCAGTTCAGCGCACCGCGCATCCCATGACCGGCAAAGATCCACTCCCATTCGTCCGGAAAAGGTTTGTGGCAGTAAGCGTCGCAGTCGATCCAGATGGCGCCTGTCTTTTTGATCATCTTGTAGCGGAAGACGTTCGAAAGAAATGACGCGGACGTCGCTTCGACCACCGACATATCGATATCCATAATCTCGGAAGCGGACCTGATCTCGACACCTTCGGGTGCATTGACTACGTCTTCGGTGCAATACAGAGTCACCGGATGGCCGTGACGCAAGTGTGATTTCAGGCATAACTGATTGAGATAGTGAAGGCTCTCTCCGATCCACAGAGAGGCAACGGGGCGGCGAGTTTCGGACAAGTCTGCTTCCTCGATAGAATTTGCCGGTATTTTATGTGTGTTGTCCTTTATTTGGCTTGAGGATGCAAAGGCGAATTGCATCTCAGCAGTCAAATCGTGTCCAACAATGGTAGTCTGTTCTTTCTGCACGTATATCGGGACCTGACGACCGACCACAGGCAACACAGGACGAAACATGCCCGCCCAACACGGCATTCTTGAAAAGCTGCGAAAACGCAAAAGCCCCAACGGCACCATCATGGCAGTATCTATGATGAAAGACGAAGCGCCGTATTTGTTGGAGTGGTATGCGCATCACCTGGCAGTCGGGTTCACTGATATTCTCGTCTATACCAATGATTGCTCTGACGGAACGGTGGAAATGCTTCAGCGTCTGGAGGAGCTTGGTCTGGGCTATCACCGGCACAACGTCATTCCTGATGGTGTCAAGCCGCAGCCATCTGCGCTGAAACATGCGCAGGCCGAGCCCTTGGTTCAGGCCGCAGATTGGTTGCTGGTTTTCGATGCTGATGAGTTCTTGTGCATCAACCATCCATCCGGAAATCTTGACGGATTGATTTCCGACGCCGTGGAAAAAGGAGCGAATGGCATTGTGATCACCTGGCGAATATTCGGCTCAGGTGGTGTGGTTGATTGGTCGCGCAAGCCGGTGACAGAACAATACCTGCGTGCGGCACCGCCCCTTTGGAATAAGGGTTGGGGGGTCAAAACCTTGTTCAAGTTCGATCCAGAGTATTGGAAACTTGGTATTCATCGACCTTCGATCAAGAACAAGCATCTTGAAACTGGTTTCCCAGAGTCGGTGAAGTGGCTGAACGGTTCTGGTCTTCCGATGGAAGACTATTTCAAATTTCGAGGTTGGCGCTCCATCCGACGCACGCTCGGCTATGAATGGGCACAAATGAACCACTACGCGGTCAAGTCTGTGGATGCATATGCCGTTCGAAAATTTCGAGGCAACGTCAACAACAAAAAAGACAAGTACAATTCCGACTATTGGGCCTTACAGGATCGCAATGAAGTCGAGGATCGCTCCATTCTGCGCCATGCACCTCTCGGGCGGGAGATCATGCAGGCTCTCCTCATGGATCCCGTGCTTCGAGCGTTGCACGAGGCGGCGTTGGATCGAATTGAGACGCGGCTCGATGCGTATAAACAGACGCCCGAATACCAAGGCCTGAAAAACGAATTGATTGAGGCGGGTAAGACACCGATTGCCAAGGTGGTGGCCAAACCGCCGCAGCCTCGCGACCCGGCCAAGATAGCGGCGATGATGAGCCGCGTGGAAAGAACGGCGACTGAAAAATTTGAAAAACCCAGAGAAGCAAATACAGATTTCCAAACGGTCGCATCGCCCTACGTGGGACAAGATGCGCGTCTTTCCACAGCTGCATCAACTCAGTGGTTTTTGAACCATGACATCGAATTGCCAGCCGATCCGGGGCTATTCTCATCCGAGGCTCTCAACTCCATTGTTGCGGGCAGGTTCGATCGGCGGAACGCCAGAAATATCGGGGGTTACCTCGATGGTTGCGCGCGGCTCCTCGAAATCGGGAGCGGTGTGGGTTTTGTTCCCCTAAAAGCCAGTCGTGATCTTCCGAAACTGGTTATAATGGCGCAGGACTGCCGGTCAGGCCTTGTCAGGGCGGCCAGAGAAATCGCGCGGCGCAACGGGTTGGAGAATTCGTCGCGCCTCAAATTCAGCGATGGGTTTTTGTCCTTTGAGGCTGACCGGCAAGGGCAGGCTTCGGGCCTTGCCGCATATCTTACAGATTTCAGGCCTGATGTTCTTCGCCTCGCGGCACCCGACCAGTTGCCGTCCGAACTTTTGCGTACGGCATCGCTAAGCTGTGTGGGCCGCGTGATCATTCCATATGCAGGTGAGCAAGCACGTGACCTATCACGACAAGAATACGGCCCTGTCTTGGCCGATCTTGGGCTAACGGAATCGATGGACAGGGCCGAAAGCGGTTCGCTACAATTCGACAGGGAACCTCAGATATAGCGGCGTCTCGATTGCGGTCCCATGGCCGAAATTGTGTTCAGTGATAATGTGTGATCCATGTTCTGCATCCTGTGCCGCAACATTTGCCGGGTCAGGCGGGAAAGGTCGTTCGCGTACTCGGGTTTGCCGGCCACATTCTCAAATTCGCCTTTTCCGCAGTGGTCAAACAAAATTGGCGGCAGGTCGGCGGCGAATTCCACAAGCGTGAATCTATTGTCTCGCAAGATACCAAGGCAGGAATTCGATGGATTGGTCCCCAGCGCTTTTTCCCATTCTGTCGGCTTTGAAGGTTGGGAAAAATCCAGTTCGCTGAACGTGTAGGTACGCCAGTCATCTGGCACATCGCCGTTCATCAGCGGAATTAGAGAGCGCCCATCCATCGAATTGGGAATGTCGCAACCGATCCAATCGAGAATGGTCGGCGTTATGTCGATGGTCTCGGTTGGTGCGGAAACAACCTTGCCAGCTCGGGCTTTGTTTCCCGGCATTCGGATGATGAGTGGTGTCTGATACGCAGCGTCATAAACAGTCATCTTTCCCCATGAATGGTGATCACCCAACATTTCGCCGTGGTCCGCCGTTACGACCAGAAGTGTGTTATCATACTGACCGCTATCCTTGAGATGCTGAATTGCCCGGCCGATATGGTGATCGACCTCGGTTGCCAGACCAAGATAGATCGACCTCAGCGTCTGGATATTTTCGTCCGTTGCTTCCAGCCCGGGGAACCCTTCGACAAATGTCTCGATAGAACTGGTTTTTATGAGCGGAGCAAAGAACGGGTGAACCGCGCATTCCTGTTCGACAGATGTCAACCTTTTAGGCAAAGGCAAAGACTGCGGATTGTACATACGGTTGTAGGGGCAGGGAGCGACTAGTGGTGGGTGAGGACGGATATAAGTTAGATGGGCGAACCAGCTTTTGCCGTGATGCGCTGTGATTTTGCCAAGGAAAGAATTCGTCAGGAACGCAGTATCACTATCTTCAGCTGAGTAGAGAGCGGGGTCATTCAGGCGTGGTTTGCCGCCATCTGGCGCAATCGGCTTGTATACATCCCAGTATTTTTCGAATTCGTACCCCTGCTGGATCAAATGCGATTGCCATGGATACGACATTTCAAGCCGCATCTCGGTCATCTCGTGAAAACCAGTCATTGGGTATTCATAGGTCTTCATCGCCGGGTCGTTGGGGTGGTGGACACGTGGATCTGAAGAGGTGTCGGTATACCCGAAAAGCATTGGCAGCAGTCCTGCCTTGCGCATCTCAGTTGCCAGATTGGGTATGTCATGGCGCAATGGCGTGCCGTTTCGCACTGATCGGTGGTTCATCGCGTATTGACCGGTCAGGATGGATGCGCGCGATGGCCCACAGGGGTTGGTGACCGAGAAATGTCGATCGAAACTCACCGCGTCCTGCATGAGCGCGCGAAGGTTCGGGAGATCGACGTGCTGGGCCAACTCTCCGCTCAAACAATCCGCTCGCAGTTGGTCAATGATGATGAACAGAACGTTACGCGTGGCGGACATCAGGCTTCTCCGAGGAAATAGCGAAATCAAGTGATAGGTAGGTCAGCGAAATGCGTCCAGATCAAAACGGACTAACAACGTCCGAACCTGGGGGCTCGAACCATTCGTTTATGCCGCATCCGCGGCGTCAGTAGTAATGGAAAAAGGGCGCGACGGTTGACCGCCGCGCCTTTTGGATCACGGGCTTGGAACTGTCATTTCATATCGAAGCGGTCCGCATCCATCACTTTGGTCCAGGCTGAGATGAAATCGGTCACAAGCCGGGCCTGACCATCGTCCTGCCCATAGATTTCGGCAATTGCCCGAAGTTGCGAGTTGGAACCGAAAACCAGATCGACCCGAGTCCCGGTCCACCTGACGGTCCCGGTTGCCCGGTCGCGACCCTCGAAAATGTTCGATGAACCCGACGCCGGTGTCCATTCGGTTCCCATGTCCAACAAATTGACGAAAAAGTCGTTGGTCAACTTGCCGGGACGCTCGGTCAGCATACCATGGGTCGCCCCGCCCTGGTTCGCGCCAAGCACCCGCAAGCCACCGATCAAAGCTGTCATCTCGGGCGCGGAGAGACCCAGCAACTGAGCCTTGTCGATCAACAACTCTTCGGGCGAGATCGAGTATTCGGCTTTCTGGTAGTTGCGGAAGCCATCGGCAATTGGCTCCAGAACAGCCATGCCTTCGGGGTCAGTCTGATCTTGCGTTGCATCGCCCCGGCCCAGTGTGACCGTAACGGTTGCATCGTGCCCCGCGTCTTTTGCTGCCTTTTCGATTGCAGCAGAACCGCCCAGTACAATCAGGTCCGCCATCGAGACGGGCCGCGGAAATTCATTGCGGATGCCCTCCAACACTTGCAACACACGCCCAAGCTGTTCCGGATCGTTGGCTTCCCAGCGGTTCATCGGTTCCAGCCGTATGCGTGCACCGTTGGCGCCGCCGCGGTGGTCTGAACCGCGATACGTCGAAGCCGAAGCCCAGGCGGTTTTGACCAGGTCGGACACGGACAGGCTGGATTCGAGGATTTTTGCCTTGAGCGAAACAACATCGGCATCAGACAGTTTGGTTTCCGATGGCGGGATCGGATCTTGCCAGATCAGATCTTCAGCAGGAACTTCTTCGCCCAAATAGCGCGATTTTGGCCCCATGTCGCGGTGAGTAAGCTTGAACCACGCGCGTGCGAACGCTTCGGCAAACTCTTCCGGGTTGGCGTGGAAGCGGCGCGAGATTGGGCCGTAGATCGGATCCATACGCATCGCCATGTCGGCCGTAGTCATCATGGTTTTGACTTTTTTCGACGGATCATGTGCCTGCGGGGCCATATCTTCGTCGGTCACGCCAACCGGTTCCCAAATCCATGCTCCTGCCGGTGATTTGGTCAGGTTCCAGTCATAGCCAAACAACAGATCGAAATAGCCGTTGTCCCACTTCGTCGGATTTGCCGTCCAGGCACCTTCGATGCCACTGGTAGTGGTGTCATCCCCTTTGCCGGTCCCATATGCATTGATCCAGCCCAGACCCATGGTTTCGATCGGCGCGCCTTCAGGCTCGGGGCCAACGAGCGCCGGATCTCCTGCACCATGGGCTTTCCCGAATGTATGGCCACCAGCCACCAGAGCCACGGTTTCTTCGTCATCCATCCCCATTCGACCGAATGTTTCGCGGATGTCGCGGCCGGAGGCCAGAATATTGGGCTCGCCATCGGGTCCTTCCGGATTCACATAGATCAGGCCCATCTGCACGGCAGCCAGCGGATTTTCCAGCTCCCGATCTCCGGAATAGCGCTTTTCACCCAGCCATTCGGATTCAGTGCCCCAATAGACGTCTTCTTCGGGTTCCCAGACATCCGGCCTGCCGCCGCCAAAGCCGAATGTTTTGCCGCCCATCGATTCAATGGCGCAGTTTCCGGCCAAGATCATCAGGTCTGCCCAAGAGATTTTGTTGCCGTACTTCCGCTTGATCGGCCACAGCAGCCGTCGCGCCTTATCGAGGTTTCCGTTGTCAGGCCAACTGTTCAGAGGAGCAAACCGTTGTTGACCTGTGCCGCCGCCGCCGCGTCCGTCGCCAGTGCGATAGGTCCCGGCACTGTGCCAGGCCATCCGAATGAAAAGCCCGCCATAGTGACCATAGTCCGCTGGCCACCAATCCTGACTGTCAGTCATGAGGTCGTAAAGGTCTTGTTTGAGTGCTTTGAAATCCAACGAGTTGAACTCTTCAGCATAGCTGAATGCCTCTCCCATCGGATCGGAACGGGAGGAATTCTGGTGCAGGATTTTCAGGTTCAGCTGGTTTGGCCACCAGTCACGGTTCGAGCGCGTGCCAAGCGCGGTACTGCCATGTATGACTGGACATTTGCCTATGTCATTTCCGTCCATAATTCTCTCCATCGAATATGTGTTGGTTTTTCGGCCCATGTTGGGCCGCGCGTTTCATAGAAAAGGCTAGCAGACGAATACCATCAACATAAGTTGCATTTATCAATCGTTGCGATAATAAAAAGTTATGATGGATCATTGGAGAGTAATGAACGTCCAGAATTGGGTATTGGGTGGATATCTGCTCGCGACATGGCGACCTTGACGGTTCGCATTCAGGATACCAAAAAAGTTGGTGTTTCGGGTTCGTCATGCGGCCAATTCAAAAGACTAGCGGTAAGTGTGAATATGGGAAAAGCAATAATCTGCTGTGCTCTGAACGGTGTGCTGACTGATCCTCTGCAGCACAACGTACCGGTCACTCCGCAAGAAATGGCAGAAGAAGCTCGCAGAGCCTACGAGGCCGGAGCCGCCATTGTTCACATCCACTTACGGCAACAGGGTGAAGGCAAAGGTCATCTTCCAAGCTGGGACATTGATCTTTCGCGAGAGATTCAGGCAGCTATCAGAGATTCCTGCCCAAGCATCATCATCAATCATACCACTGGAGTTGTGGGTTGCGACTATCGGGGGGTCTTGGACGTCATCAAGGCGACCAAACCGGAAATTGCCGCCTGCAATGCAGGGTCGCTGAACTATCTGAAGGCCCGAAAAGATGGGTCTTGGGCTTGGCCACCAATGCTGTTCGACAATCCGGTCCAGAAAGTTCAGGATTTTCTGACTGCGATCCAAGCTGCCGAAGCGATCCCGGAGTTCGAGTGCTTTGATACCGGAATTGTTCGTAGCGTGGGAATGTACCGCCAGGCCGGAATGTTTTCGGGCACTGCTCACCTGAACTTTGTTATGGGTGTCGCGTCGGGACAACCTGCACGGGTAGATCTTCTGCCGATCCTTGCAGATTTGGCTCCTAACAATTCCAGATGGCAAGTAACCGCGATCGGTCGCTCCGAAATCTGGCCTTTGCACCGTAAAGCCGCAGAGCTTGGCGGGCATTTACGCACCGGTCTCGAAGACACGTTTTATTTGCCTTCCGGAGACAAGGCCGCATCAAACGGAGCACTAATCGAAGAACTCGCACGTTTGGCCCGAGAGGCCGGTCGCGAAATAGCGTCGACGCAAGAGGCGCGAAAACTTATTGGTATCAAGGCAGTTTAATCAATTTGGCGACGTGGCAATAAAGAAGTACACCCACTCTCCCTTGAAGTCCGAATTCTCCGCCCGAAGAGCGGAAACTCGCTCCTTCAGCCATTCCAGATAGTCTTCGGCGGGTTCGCCTAAAGGTCGAATGCCATCATAAAGTGGTTCGGACGTGGCGAAGGCCGCCGCGATCTCCTGTCCGAACGGTGGTCCTATGGTGATAAACAATCCTGGATCCCCGAGTTTTTCCGCCCCGATCTTCAGGTCCGATTTCGCCGGAGATTTGACCAAATCAACGTTTTCGTTTGGGCTGAGATGAATGACCATTCCATCAGCATCAAAATAATCGACATAAACATAGGCGTCGTAATCCGGCGCAGTTAGATCCAGAACCAGTTGCTGGCCTTCGGAATAGTTGAATTCTCGGGCGTGGGCATCTGGGCCAACAATCAGCGGATTGGTTATCTGATCCGTTGACTGAGGCAGGCCGACATCACCTATGCCTGACAAGGCCCCGCATTGCGGACGTGGCAGGATCAACAAGTTGTCGGTTACAGAAATGCTTTGACCCATCTGGGCTTGCAAGGCAGCTATTATCGGTGCTTGCATATTGTATTCCGGCACATGGCCGACAACTTCCAATGTGTTGTTTTCAGGGTGAAATTGCACCTGTATCCGCGAACAGGGCACTTGGGACAGAACGCCCGAGATTCCGTCACGCAACTCGGTCGAGGCGCTTCCGGCGTTGCTTGGGTCGACAAAACTTTGGAACGCCGCGATTGATACAGGGTCAACGGTTGCGTCTCCACTACCTGAAAATGCCAGTGCGGCAACCATAACCGTTTCCGGAAGCGGTGCGGTAGAAAGCGTGGTTGTTTGTGGTTTTTCGATTTTCGCCGATACCGGCAGAGGCTGATCGAGTGAAATCGCGTTGCTGGACGGTGGCCGGGTTTGAACCATATCGCCGATGTCGGAAGCATCCCCAGCAACAAGCGTCGTTGCTTTGGGAACAGCCGCCGATATTTGTGTTGCGTCGATGATCTCCGACTGCCCTACAGTAGGCCGGACACTGGCTTGAGTGGCCTTTTGGCCACGTTTCGGCACAGGCTGTAATGCCTCAAAATCGGGGGCAAGGCTTTTTCCCCGGGTTTGCGGAATGGTGCCTTGGCCGATGCGCCGACCGGTAGTATTCGATGTTGCTGCTGTTTGCCTTTCAGGGACGGCCTCGGCTGCGTCAGACCGCTCAACCTGGTAGGTTGACAGATGCATCTTGGTCTCCGGCATCGATTGTTCGTAAACCACTTTCGGTTCAAACGACCATAACAGAATTCCCCCGCATACGGCGTGCAGGGCGACTGACCCCACCAATCCGAGACCCCAGATAGCAGGCTCGCCGATCATGGAGTGACCGGCGGTGGCGTGACCACCAAAACCTGATCACGCACTCCAAGCTGTTCCAGTCTGGTGATCAGGGGCAGAACATTTCGTAGTTCGACGTCCTTATGTGCATTGATGCGCACGAGAGTATCCGGTGTTTCTCGAATTTCCTTTTTCAAAAAAGCAAAGATTTGTTCGGCATCAGAGGCCACCCCGTCCAGAGCCAACGATCCCGTTGTGCTTACAGATATCGTCGTCCCGCCCGCTGGCATGTCCGCGCCGGTTCGGGCTTCGGGAGGTGATACGTCGAATGGCGCGGTTGCATCCATCCGCCCGATGAGCATGAAAAACACCAACAAAAAGAACACCACGTCTATCAATGCGATGATCGTTTCCGGCTGAGGGCGCGGGGCAGGGCGGGTGATCCTCATGATCGGGTCTCCAGCCGGATTATCCTTACCTTGGTAGCGCCTGCGCTTGTTAGGGTGTCCATCAGCGAAACCAGAGCTTGCATATTGGCGCCTCCGGTCGGAAGAACAATGACGCTCAAACGGGGATTTTGCGCCGTCCGCGTTCGTATTATTCCGCCCAATTCTGTAAACTCAAGTTCACGACCACGGATCACTGGAACCCCGTCCGCGCCTAGTCGGATCAACAAGGTGCCCCCCTGTTCTGCGGTGGGTGGCGATGCCTCTTCACTCTGGTCCGTCCGCGAAAGCGCGGGGATCATGTCGAGGTTCAGATATGTCGACGTAACCATGAAGAAGACCAACAAGATCAACATCACATCGATCATCGGAACCAGAGAAATCAGCGCCTTCTGGTGCAGTGGACGTTTCAGGATCACCTCGGCTGCCATCGTTGCCTATCCTCAGTCATCGCCGCGTTCTTCGATAACCATCAATCGACCAACCGAGTTCTCGATAGCCTGCGCACCACGTTCTGCGCGCGCGTTTAACAGCGTCGCGCCTACAGCAGCGGGAATGGCGACCAATAGGCCTGCGGCAGTCGTCAGCAACGCTTGCCAGATACCACCGGCCAAGACCGCTGCGTTTGCCGATCCCTGCGCCAGTTCGAGTTCCTGGAAAGACTGGATCATGCCGGTGACCGTCCCCAATAGCCCCAACAAGGGACTGATCATCGCGATGAGTTCAAGCGCACGAATCATGCTGTTCATGGAAGCGAACTCCTCGTTCCCCCGCCGGGTCAGTTCTGCCAACAATGCGGGTCCTTTGAATCCTTCGGCCAAGGCTTGCATGGCATAAGCGCAGACGCGATCAGCGGGTGCCTTGCCAGCAGAGACCTGGAGTTGCGCCTGAGACTTATCGCCTTTCGCCCAATGTGCCAAAGCAGCATCACGCATCGGGCCGCCAGAGGTAACGGGCCACAAGCGGATCGCCTTAACGACAATCAGGGCCAGCGAGAAAACCGACAGAACCGCCAAAAGCGCGATGATTGGCCCTCCGGGACCAAGATTTTCAAACCCATCCATGATCACTTCGCCAAGATTGCAGAGGTTTTGCTGTTCAGTTCCAGAATTGGGAAACAGTCTGTCGGTTCTGAATTTTGCGGTTTGCAAGCTGACAGATCGTGCAGCAAAACTTCGGAAATATTGCCGCAATCAATCTCGGGAATTTCGAAAAGTTTGAGGACTGTCCGTTGGATTGGTAGTGGGGCAGCGTCGACAGAAAGTAAGCGGTCGATGACCCCGCTGCCGTCGAGAATAGCCAAAGACATTTCAAATTGCTCATAGCTGTTGCCTGTGTGATTTCGAAACAGGAAAAAGGCGCGGCAACCACCAGTTTCGATGGCTTCGAATTTGTTCAATTCAACAGTTAGCTTCTCCTCCGCGGTGCTGACGCCAGGTATAGTGGCAAGAAAAACACCGAGTGCGGCCAGCGCCAGTTTTGAAATCTTCATGTTCACCTCCGCTTTACCTTGCTCACGTTATGTGTTTCAGGGCGTCGTTCACTTTCCGCAGTGTAGTTGTAACCGTCGATCTGATGCTGGTTTCGACAAACCCGTTGGAATCTATTGTCTTGAAAAACTCAGAGTTGACGACTTTCAGATGTTTTTGCGCGTGTGCTCTTGCGGTGACAGCCAGCCGACGGCGTTTGGCAGCTGAATCGGCCGTAGCTAACTCGCCCAAAACCGTTTCCAGGGTTGTATCCATCTGCGTTAGCGGCTGCAGCTTTCGTACGATTTGAGAAGCAGCATTTCGAAATCGGTATTCGTCCTTGGTCGCAGCATTGATTGCGACGATCAAGGCGTGCACGTCCTTTGCCGTTGCCTTGCGGGCAGCTATCCAGTCTTGTCGTGCCCTGTTCAGCGCATTCGGGCCTGGTTGTGCGACATCCGGAGAAGGGGCATCTATATCACGCGACATATCGGCGATACGCTGAGCCAGATTTACAATCGACTGGGAAACAAAGGTCATGTCGCCAGCTTTGATTTTTTCCGAAATTGTTTTGGCTTCGGTCGCGGCGAGTTGCTGTGCTTCGGGTCCAATGCGGGCGGCGCGCAAGACCAAGTCGCGCAAGTGCTTTGATGCTTTTTGTCTGGCTGGTCTGTCAGATGCTTGATCTGACTGTTCAGACGTCGAACGGGTGTCAGGCGTTGGCGCGGTCTCCTCGTGGTTTGGGGCAAGATGCTTTGCGCCGGCCTGGATTTCACCGACGTCGCTCTCTTCTTCGAGGATGGTTCCACTCGCGTCCGTCGCGGTGACTTTTGCGGAAACGCTGTTGTTTTTCAGGTATTTGCGAACTCTTTTGGCTAAATTGGGAAGCGGCATGTCGCACGCGAGTGTGATCATGTTTGCGTCAGCAGTCAGAACACCGAACGCAACTTTGGTAAAGCCGCCTTGCTTTTTAGCCTCTTTTCCCAGTGTCGATGGTGGCTTGCGCCGATCAATGAAAAGGCAATCATCGTTTTTGGAGTCGATGCAGAATGCGAACGCCAATGGTTGCTTTCGGGCAATACCCACCATCTGCCGCAATTCAGCTCCGGTAACCGGTTCTACTCCCATTGGAAACCGCCTCACGCGCAATATGAATTTGACTTTGAAGAGACAATAAGGCTGACTGTGGGTCAAGACAGGAGCTGGGAATATCGATCTTGAAACGTATTTGTTGATTTCGTATTGGCGTTTTCTTCGGCTGGTTGGGCCTTAGGGGGTGCCGCTATGTATGAGACAACATTGAAAAAATGAAAAAAGCCCTGAGGAATGAATGGATCTGGCAGCCTACCTAGAACCGCGCGATGCAAACCCGCCGAGTGGCGAAAATCTTGAATACGAGGCCATCTTCACGGATTTGGAACTGGCGGCCCAGCCAGGCGAAGAACGCCAGATGGGTACCGAGGTTGTAGCTGCGGAAGAACAGGATTGGACCGACGTCCGGACTAAAGCCCTTGAGGTTATGGAGCAAAGCCACGAGATCCGTGCGGCGGTCTTTCTGGTTGAAGCCGTACTGAACTCATCCGGTTTGCCCGACTTTGCGTCGTCTCTGGGATATATCCGCAGCCTACTTGAAGACTATTGGGATTCTTGTCATCCCGAATTGGACGAAGACGATGGTGACGCAACCATGCGGATCAATGCGGTGCAAGGTCTTGCGTCTTCAGATCGAGTAATCCGCGCCTTGCGGCGGTGCCCACTGACCGACAGCCGTATGTTCGGTCGCCTAACGCTGCGCCATGTTGATGTTGCTGATGGTACAATTAACGCACCCGCCGACATGGACAATGTACCGGACATGAATGCGGTGTTGGCCGCGTTCAAGGACACAGATGAAATTGTTCTGAATGCCAACTCCGAAGCGGTCAAAACGGCGCTGGAACATTTGCAAGCCATTGATGCGGTTTTCAACGAGCAAACACCGGGCGAAGGCCCTGATCTCGAACCGCTAATTAATTCCGTAAAGCAGGTACAGCGAGCGTTGTCACAGCATGGTGGTTCCGGGTCTGCTACGGCGTCGGAAACTGCGGATGAAGGACAGCCTGTGGAAATGCCTTCTGCGCCGACGGGTGGAGCACCGGCTGTTGGCGGCGGCGCAATTAATTCGGCCCGTGATGTTACCATGATGCTGGATCGGATCATGGATTACTATGCCCGGTGTGAGCCTTCGAGCCCGATCCCAGTTTTGCTGGAACGGGCCAAACGTCTCGTCAATGCCGATTTTTTGACAATAATCGAAGATATGGCGAAAGAAGGTTTGGATGAAGTTCGTCGGATCGGTGGGATCAAACCCAAAGACGATTACGACTCTTATTAACTGCCTGCACCGATCACCGCACGCGGTACAACAGAACTGAAAAAGGATTGAGGAGCAACAGATGGCCGACAGTTCGCAAAAATTCATAGCGCGAAACAGGGCGCCGAGAGTTCAAATTGAATACGATGTGGAACTTTACGGAGCCCAGAAGAAGGTTCAGTTGCCCTTTGTGATGGGCGTAATGAGCGACCTGGCAGGCAAGTCCGAAGTTGAGCAGCCTCCGGTTGCAGATCGGAAGTTTTTGGAAATCGATGTCGACAACTTTGATGACAGGATGAAGTCGATGGCGCCGCGCGCCGCGTTCACGGTTCCAAATACGTTGACCGGCGAAGGCAACATGGCTGTCGATATCACGTTCGAATCCATGGACGATTTCAGTCCGGCGGCTATTGCCCGCAAGGTAGAGCCACTGCGCGAGTTGCTTGAAGCCCGAACCCAGCTATCGAACCTGATGACGTATATGGACGGCAAGACGGGGGCTGAAGACTTGATCTCAAAAATCATTCAAGACCCGGCATTGCTGAAAACACTGGCAGCACAACCAAAGCCGGGCGGTGAAGCGAGCGAGGAGGAATAAAAATGGCCGAAGAAGAAGCCCAAGTCCAACAAGCTGAAGGTCAAACCGCATTCGGATCGTCCGAATTTGAAGCGTTGCTGCAAAAGGAATTCCGGCCCAAGTCCGATCAAGCGAAAACCGCCGTCGAGTCTGCTGTCAAGACACTGGCGGAACAGGCCTTGGCGAACACAGCGCTGATTTCGGATGACGCGTTGCGCTCTATCGAAAGCATTGTCGCGGAGATCGACAAAAAATTGACCGAACAGGTCAACCTGATCCTGCACCACGAAGACTTCCAGCAAATGGAAAGCGCGTGGCGCGGGCTGCATTATCTCGTCAACAACACCGAGACTGATGAGCAGTTGAAAATTCGGGTCATGAACATCTCCAAGAAGGACATGCACAAGACTCTGCGCAAGTTCAAAGGGACTGCGTGGGATCAATCTCCGATCTTCAAGAAGCTCTACGAAGAGGAATTCGGCCAATTTGGTGGCGAGCCATATGGCACGTTGGTGGCTGACTATCACTTTGACCACAGTCCGCAGGATATTGAATTGCTGGGCGAGATGGCCAAGGTCGCAGCGGCAGCACACGCGCCGTTGATCACCGGCGCCAAACCAACTCTGTTCCAGATGGACAGTTGGTCCGAACTTGCCAACCCGCGCGATCTGACCAAGATTTTTCAGACGCCGGAGTATGCTGCCTGGCGGTCTCTGCGCGAAAGCGAGGATTCCAAATACATCGGCCTTGCAATGCCACGATTCCTTGGTCGTTTGCCCTATGGGTCCAAGACTGAACCGGTCGAGGAGTTCGCCTTTGAGGAAGACACCGAAGGCGCAGACAGCAACAAGTACAGCTGGGTGAATGCGGCTTACGGTATGGCCGTGAACATCAACCGTTCATTCAAGCAATATGGCTGGTGTTCGCGTATTCGCGGCATCGAAAGTGGCGGGGCATTGGAAAATCTCCCGTCACACACCTTTGCGACCGACGACGGCGGCGTGGATCAGAAATGCCCCACCGAAATAGCCATCGGGGACCGGCGCGAGGCAGAACTTGCTAAAAACGGTATGATGCCACTTATTCATCGCAAGAACTCGGATCTGGCGGCCTTTATCGGTGCGCAATCCTTGCACAAGCCGGCGGAATACAACGATCCGGACGCGACCGCGAACGCGAATTTGGCGGCGCGTTTGCCTTACCTGTTCGCGACTTGCCGTTTTGCACACTACCTCAAATGCATGGTTCGGGACAAAGTCGGATCGTTCAAAAGCCGCAATGATATGCAGGACTGGCTGCAGGAATGGATCAACGAATATGTTGATACCAACTCTGAGATATCGTCCGAAGCCGAGAAAGCGCGTAAACCCTTGTCGGCGGCTGAAGTTGTTGTTGAAGAGGTCGAAGGAAACCCCGGTTACTATACGTCCAAGTTTTTCCTGAGACCGCACTATCAACTCGAAGGCCTGTCAGTTTCGTTGCGGCTGGTCTCGAAACTCCCGTCTGAAAAGGGCGCGTAGTAGACGCTGAACATGCCTTTCCGCAGCACGGCTCGGCCGTGCTGCTGTTAACTCTCCTCAGGAAGGATAAAAAATGGAAAACGTATTTATCAAAATTGACGGCATTCCCGGCGAAGCTCGTGAATTGAAACACAAGGATGGCAAATGGATTCCGGTAAAATCCATTGAATGGAGCGCTGAACGTACCCTCGACATGACCGATCTCGGCACCACCCAACGTGGTTATGCCAATGCCAATTTCGGCAAAGTCACTTTGACCACCGAACTAAGCGTCGCCTCAGCCAAGATCGCACAGTACACTGCAAGCGGCAAAGTGACATCCGAAGTTGTCATTCATATGTGTCGTGCGGGTGACGATGTTGCAAAAGGTATGGAACCCTATCTTATTTGGACTTTGCGTCACGCCATTATCGACAGCTATTCCGTGAGCGGCGGCGAAGAGCAGATTCCAGAGGAAAACTGGACATTGGCATATCGCGGAATCGCCTTTGACTACTACCCGTCTGATTTCGAGTCTGGCAAGATTTTGAAAGACAAGAAAGAAACCTTCAAATGGAACCTCGAAACCGGCGATTACAGCTGATCAGGCACGCAGAAGGGTTCGGGTGTCTTTGGGCAACCGAACCCGGATCGCGGTGAAATTTGGTTGTTGGAGTTGGTTTGATGACGCCGGAAGAATATCTGAAATCAGGTGATCTTGCTGGGACGCTGGCTGCGTTGCAGGACAAGGTTCGCGCCAATCCGGCGGATGCCAAACTGCGCGTATTTCTGTTTCAGCTGCTGTGCGTTCTGGGGGATTGGAAACGCGCGATCACCCAGTTGAAACTTAGCGCTGAAATGGACGAAGGCGCCACGATGATGGCAAAAACCTATCGTGAAGCGATAATCTGTGAGGTCTATCGCGAGAAGGTTTTCGCCGGTGAAAAAGACCCTCTGATATTTGGCGAACCCCAGGAATGGCTGGCCTTGCTGATAGAGGCACAGAAACTTTTGGCGCAAGGCGAGACCGATAAGGCTGCATCGCTGCGCGCGCTCGCCTTTGATGCTGCCCCGACAACCAAGGGTATGGTCGACGGAGACCATTTTGATTGGATTGCAGACGCGGACATGCGATTGGGGCCAGTCCTCGAAGCTATTGTTAACGGACGGTATTTCTGGCTACCTTTTGCGCAGATAAGACAAATAGACATCGAAGCACCGACTGATCTTCGTGATGCAGTCTGGACAGCAGCCGTTGTGACATTGGCAAATGGCGGCGAAGTAGCCGCACTGATTCCAACGCGCTATCCAGGGACACATCAGCGCGGCAACGATGCGTTGAAACTGGGTCGAGCCACGAAGTGGGAAGATGCCGGGGCAGATACGTTTGTCGGACTTGGCCAGAGACAGCTAACGACAAATAATTCCGACATCGCGCTTTTGGATATGCGCGCGCTCACGCTGGAGGCTGATGGCGAAGAAACGGTCGCCGATGGCTGACAAGACCCTTGCCGAGCGACTTCAACCATCGCTGTTGGATCGGCTGACCGACGATGAGCCGGGAAACCTGAAGGAAAGCCGTGACGCACGTGTGATTGACATCATTCGGCTCCGTGAAATTATCCAGCGCGATCTGTCTGTATTGCTGAACACTAGCGATCATTCGGATCTGATAGATCCCAAAACCTATCCCAACGCGTCAAAATCCGTGTTGAACTTTGGTGTCCGCGAAGCCACCGGCCGATTTTCGACGCTGGAGCAAGCCCGTGAAATAAAAAAGCACATCCAGTCGGCGATAGAGGTCTTTGAACCCAGGATTGCCAAGGGCACAGTTTCAGTGGAGTTGCGATCCGAAGCCCGGGCAGGAGAAATGTTCGTCGAATTCGACATCCGGGCAGTGATGTGGGCCCAACCAATGCCCTTGGAATTGTATCTACGCAGCAAGGTCGACGTGACCACAGGCGAGGTCGCCATCGAGCGGAGCTAGGAAATGGACACACGGCTTCTCAAACACTACGAGAACGAGTTGGCTTTCCTGCGCGAGATGGGCGCGGAATTTGCCGAGGCCTATCCAAAGATTGCAGCCAGACTGGGCATGGAAGGATTGGAGGTTCTCGATCCTTATGTCGAGCGGCTTTTGGAGGGCAGTGCGTTTCTTGCCGCTCGGGTTCAGTTGGCGCTGGACCTGCAGTTCCCGGTTTTCACCAGTAATCTTCTGGAAATTGTATATCCCCACTATTTGGCCCCGACTCCATCCATGATGGTGGCAGAGTTCGTACCAGATGTGGACAACGCGGCGCTGATGGAAGGTTTCACTTTGCCGCGCGGTTCGGCTATCCGCAGCCGATTGATGGAGGGCGAGCAGACGCCCTGCGAGTTTCGAACCGCATCCAAGTTGACCTTGTGGCCAATTGAAATCACAGAAGCGGAATATATAGACGGTCGTGGCGAACTCGTTGCAGCCGGTGTTACGCAAAACGCAAACGCCCGTGCAGCGATCCGATTAAGGTTCAAGCGGACGGATAACAAACCGATTTCCGAGTTGACGATGGATTCCCTGGTGCTGCACCTGAACAAGCAAAGCGGTCAGGCTTGGCGCCTTCATGAACTGTTGTGCACTCAGTGCGAGGGATTGACAGGCAGATCCACCAACCGCCGCGCCGACTGGACGTTGCGGTTGTCGGGCGGAGAGGTGGAACCCCGCGGATTTGAGCGGGACGAAGCGTTGCTCCCCACTCCTCGCCGCTCTTTCGACGGCTATCGTTTGTTGCAGGAATATTTTGCAATGCCTGAACGGTTTTTGTTTGTCGAACTCAAAGGACTGCAGCCCGCGCTGAAACAGTCGGAAAGCAGTGATGTCGACGTTTATGTCCTTCTTGGGGAAGGAATGAGTGACGTCGCGCCGGCCGTCAAACCCTCGGCGTTTACGTTGAATGCAGTACCCGCAATAAACTTGTTCCGCCGACGTTGCGACCGAATCCAAGTGACATCGAAGGACACCGAATTCCATGTTGTTCCTAGTCGAACTGCCGGTTTGGACTATGAAGTCATATCGATCGAAGCTGTACGAGGCATTCGCAGTGACGACCAGGGCGACCTTGATTTTCGGCCTTTCTATTCCGCTACTGATCTGACGGCGGCCGGTGACAGCCATAGCGCTTATTACACCATTACGCGCAGGATGCGCCAGAGGAACGAAAAAGAACGATTGCGTGGAGTAAGGACGACATATCTAGGGTCCGAAGTTTATCTGAGCCTCGTGGATCGCATGCAGGCGCCTTATTCCCCGGATCTCAATCAGTTGGCTATCGAAGCCATCTGTTCGAACCGGGATTTGCCTATGCTGCTGAGCAACGGTGACGGAGGCGTCTTTCAACTTCCTGAAGGAGGACCCATCAAGGCCATTCGAACACCGGTCACACCGACACGACCACATGCAACTTTGGCTCAGGGGGATGCCGCCTGGAAACTGATCAGTCACCTGAGCCTGAACTATCTGTCAATTGCTGGAGAGGGCGAAAGCGGCGTAGGCGCATTGCGTGAGTTGCTTGGAATTTATGCACCGCTTGGTGACCGCGTTATCGAAAAGCAACTGGAGGGCATCCTTTCCGTGGCCAGCCGACCGATTGTGCGCAGAATGAGCGACGAGGTTTTGTCGACGGCGGTTCGTGGGTTGGAGATCACCATCACGTTCGATGACGACTTCTTTGAAGGCACAAGCGTCTATGTTCTTGGCGCTGTGCTCGAGAGGTTTTTCCGAAAATACACAACGATAAACAGCTTCACCGAAACGGTGCTAAAGACGGAACGACGGGGAGAGATTGCCAGATGGAGACCGGCGACCGGCCTAGGCCGGATCATCTGAGCCGACTGGCTGCTGACCCTGAAAAACATCACGTTTTTCAGGCATTGCGGATCATAGAAGCTCACTACATGGAGGCGCCGCGCCTTGGTGAATCCCGCCGCCCAAGCGAGGACAAAGTACGTTTAGGGCAGGATGCAAGCCTGGCTTTTGCCCCAACCACTGTGACCCGCTTTACTCCAGGAAAGGACGAAACGCCTGCCCAGTTGGGCAACCTTTGGTTCGGGTTCTTTGGGCCCCATGGTCCTCTGCCTCTGCATCTGACCGAATTTGCTCGGGATCGGCTGCGAAATCATCGTGATCCGACTCTGACTGCATTTGCGGATATGCTGACACATCGGCTTATGAGTCTGGTGTACCGAGCTTGGACCAGTGGGCAGCCAGCCCCTAATTTTGACCGGGCCAAAGACCCGTTCGAGCAACGAGTTGCGGCACTTGCCGGCTTCAAGGGTGCCAGGATGCAAGATCGGGATGCAATGCCTGACCATGCGCGGCGGTACTTTGCGGGGCACCTTGCGTCAGGTACGAAAACGGTAGAGGGTCTGGTTTCTATCCTATCGGCCTTCTTTCATGTTCCCGTTTCCGTGCAGCAATTCGTTGGGTCGTGGCTTGAGTTGGAGCCGGATGACACGTGGCGCTTGGGTGCGGCTGCCGGGTTGGGGCAATCGACCAGTATCGGAAACCGCGTCTGGTCGAGAGCGTCCAAGTTTCGCATTAAATTGGGCCCTTTGTCCTACGAAGACTATCAGCGCTTGCTGCCTGGCGGGATCTCGCAAAAACGTCTTCAGGCCATTGTAAGGACCTATGTCGGAGACACGCTGGATTGGGATGTCAATCTGGTGTTGGCAGGGGATGAAATTCCACGTGCGTCACTACGCGGTTCGACCCGGCTTGGGCACACCAGCTGGTTGCGCACGCGCGACGAGACAGAAGAAGCAAAACCGGATGCCGAGGATCTGGTCCTCTATCCGAATTTCAAAGATGCATAATCATGCAGAACGGCATGGAGGGAACTCGAAATGACAGAAATTAGCCGAGTAGCGCTTTTCGGGAAACTGAACAAGCTGGGGTATCAGGCGATCGAGGGGGCTACCGTATTCTGCAAGATGCGGGGCAATCCTTATGTCGAAGTTCAGCATTGGTTGCATCAGATTTTGAATACTCAGGATAGTGATATCCATCGGATCATTCAGCACTACAATCTTGATCCGGGTAAAATTGCCTCTGAATTGACCAGGTCACTGGATACGTTGCCGCGTGGGGCATCATCGATTTCGGATCTCTCGGACCACTTGATGGACGCAATGGAACGCGGCTGGGTATGGGGATCACTACTCTATTCCGACAGCAAGGTTCGTACGGGCTATCTGTTTTTGGGGATGCTTAAGACGCCCGCTCTGCGCAATATTCTGAAGTCGATGTCGCCGGAAATGGGTAAGATTGGTCCAGACGATTTGGCTGACAACTTCAAGTCGGCGACGGATGGCTCCCCCGAGGTGGGATTGGGCGCGCAGGACGGCAGTCACGTCGGTGGCGGGGCGGAGCCCGGCGAGGCCAGTGGCGCGATGACACCCGGTGCGTTGGGTAAGGGCGAGGCGCTGGAACAGTTTTGCACCGACCTTACCGAGCAGGCCCGCAATGGAGAGATCGATCCGATCGTCGGCCGCGACGAGGAAATCCGACAGATTGTCGATGTGCTAATGCGGCGGCGTCAGAACAACCCGATCCTGACCGGTGAGGCCGGTGTGGGCAAAACCGCTGTGGTCGAGGGTTTTGCGCTGAGGATCGCGCGCGGCGATGTCCCGCCCGCACTCAAGGATGTGCGGTTGCTTGTTCTTGATGTCGGCTTGTTGCAGGCCGGGGCCAGCATGAAAGGCGAATTCGAAAACCGTTTGCGGCAAGTGATCGATGAAGTACAGGCCAGCCCCACACCCATCGTAATGTTCGTGGATGAAACGCACACACTGGTAGGAGCGGGAGGGGCCGCGGGAACGGGTGACGCTGCGAACCTGCTGAAACCGGCGCTGGCGCGGGGCACTTTGCGCACAATCGGCGCGACCACCTGGGCCGAGTACAAGAAATATATCGAAAAAGACCCGGCACTGACCCGTCGGTTTCAGGTTATTCATGTGGAAGAACCCGACATACCAAAGGCGGTGCTAATGATGCGAGGCATCACCTCGATGCTCGAAAAGCACCATCGCGTTCAGGTTCTGGACGAAGGGATAGAAGCGGCAGTGACCTTGTCCGCCCGCTACATCCCTGCGCGGCAATTGCCGGACAAGTCGGTGAGCTTGCTGGACACCGCCTGCGCACGGGTTGCCGTGTCTCAGCACGCTGTCCCGGCCGAGGTCGACGATAGCCAACGCCGGATCGAAGCGCTGACAACAGAATTGGAGATCATCGAACGGGACGAGACAGCCGGGTACGAGGTGGCTGACCGTCGTGCTGCTGTAAAGGTTGCCAAAGAAGCCGAACAGTCGCGCCTGGCAGAACTCACGAAACGCTGGGAGAGTGAAAAAAAGGTTGTCGAGGAAATCCTTGATCTGCGAGCCAAGTTGCGTGAGGGTGGTGCGCCCGTTGACGCTCCGATTGCTGAAGGGGAGGGCGTGGAAAGTCCCTTGAGCGAAGAAGACCGCACCAGGTTGCTGGCGGAACTGAAGGCGAAGAACAAGGAACTGGAAGAAGTACAAGGCGGCATTCCATTGATCCTGCCGATTGTGGATCATCAGGCTGTTGCAAGCGTCGTGGGTGATTGGACAGGTATTCCCGTCGGCCGGATGGTCAAGGACGAGATTGACACGATCCTGAACCTGGAAGAGCGGTTGGCGCAGCGGGTGATCGGCCAGGATCATGCGATGAAGATGATAGCCAAGCGTATCCAGACCAGTCGTGCCGGACTCGACAATCCCAACAAACCGATTGGTGTTTTTATGCTGGCCGGAACCAGTGGCGTTGGCAAAACCGAAACCGCGCTTGCGTTGGCCGAAGTTTTGTATGGTGGTGAACAGAATGTTATCACCATAAACATGAGCGAGTATCAGGAAGCGCATACCGTCAGTTCCCTGAAAGGCGCGCCTCCCGGTTATGTCGGTTATGGCGAAGGAGGAGTGCTCACCGAGGCCGTTCGGCGCAAACCCTATTCGGTTGTGCTGCTTGATGAGGTCGAAAAGGCGCATCCAGATGTGCATGAGATCTTTTTTCAGGTTTTCGACAAGGGTGTGATGGAGGATGGCGAAGGCCGCCTGATCGATTTCAAGAACACACTCATTCTCCTGACATCGAACGTCGGAACCGAAATGATCATGGATATGTGCGCCGATCCCGATCTGATGCCCGACCCGGAAGGCATGGCAAAGGCGCTGCGCGATCCAATGTTGAAAGTGTTCCCACCGGCGCTTCTGGGTCGTCTGGTGACGATCCCATACTATCCGCTGAGTCCGGACATGTTGGGCGAGATAACCAAGTTGCAACTGGGTCGGATCAAGAAACGGGTGCAGGAGGCACATGGTGTGCCCTTTGAATACACCGCTGCGGTCGTCGAAGAGATCGTCAACCGATGTCAGGAACTCGACAGCGGCGGACGAATGATTGATGCGATCGTGACCAACACCATGCTGCCCGACATTTCCATCGAATTCTTGCGACGGATGATGGAAGGAAAGGAAGTCGCCAGTGTTGTGATCGATCTCACTGACGGCGAGTTCACCTATCGGTTTGACTAAGTTGGAATGGCGCGCTCCGACGGAAAACGCGGGCGCAAGATTCCATTCGGATAAGATGGCTACAGGGAGATGAAATGAATGTCCAAATCAACTGTCACGACTGCGAAACTGCCGATAGTTGATCTGGTTCGGAACAAACCGAAGCTGAATCATATCGAAATCCCGGTGTACCGCGCCGATGTCGTGATTGAAATTACCCGAACCAACAAGATCAAAAAGCCCTCCGAAGTGCCCAGCACGTCGATGAACCGGTACAAGGACGTCGCCGAAGAGGTGATGCTGGAATACGAAAAGGTTATCAAGGAGGAAGCAGTCCGGCTGGACAAGAAAATCGACGGGTTGATGCAACAACCGTCGAAAACGAACCTTAAGCTAGCCGAAGAAATGATCCGCGAGACCAACTTAAGCATCAGGAATGCTTTGGCGGGCGCGGAACCCGCGGCGCAAAAGGCCGTCGCAGCGGAGGTCAAGAAGGACAAACATCTCAAGGGGCTGCTCAAGGAAACCCGGATCAAGACCACGGTGAAAACCACCTTGGGCGTGATCAAAATTTCGGGAGCGGTTGCCAAGCTGGTGGCGACGGCTGGGGCGGATGTGACTTCGTACAAGACCCTAATTGTCGAAGTGGCCAAACTGGGAGTGGAAATAAATCAGCAGCTCAAGAACGAGGCAAAACTTCGTAGAGATCTGCAACAGGGGCTGGCGACATTTCTCAAGCTGCGGGAATCTTCGGTTCAGCAGGCGCTGGAACGACAGGGCCTGCACGACGTCATGGCCAAGGACTTTTCGAATCCAATGAACGCTATCAAGGAAACCTTGTCGGGCGCACAAAAGGCAGGCGAGGAAATCACCAAGGGCAGGGACATTCAATCCATCGGAAGAAGTATTTTGGACTTTGCGGTAAAGAAGGTCAAAAGCCTGATCAGCGATGTTGAAAAGGCACGGGTCGCATATCGCAATCACACGGCCAAGACACTGGAGAAGTCAGAAAAGCTTGGTTCTGCTGCCGACAAGCTGATGAAAAAGATGAAAGAGCAGAAGACGCTCAAGGAAGGCGTTAAGATCGGTGCCAAATGCATGGAATTGAAGCGACAGGGTACTGCGATGAACAAGAAGCTGGCCGAGCGACAGGCGTTCCTTGACGAAATTCAGCAGATGATGATGGGCAATGGCCTGGAAATCGATGATCGTACTACGATTCAGAAAATCAAGGATCTGGAAAAACTGACGATCATGGAAGAAGGAAAAGGCATCTTTGACGCGATCAGGGATGTAAAAGATCTCGTCGACAATGTTGCTTCGGCAGTAGCCTGATGCGCTGGTGACCGGTAGCGCCTGAAACTTTGTCGCGATCACCGGAAGGAGACAGACATATGGAAAATCAGCTCCAATCCGAACTGACTCTTCGGGACCGCGCGCGCGAATTCATCGAGCGGCCGTCGGTCACCAACGCCATTCTGGCCGTGATTATTTTCAATGCGGTTACTTTGGGATTGAGTACGTCGCATGCAGTGATGAGCCAAATCGGTGACCTGCTGAAGGTCATCGACAGGATTGTCCTGACTATTTTTGTGATTGAGCTTCTGACTAAGTTCTATGCCTACGGCTTCCGGTTCTTCAACAACGCCTGGAACGTGTTTGATCTGGTCGTAGTCAGTCTGGGCCTGCTGCCCGATAGATCCGGCCTCTCCGCGCTGCGGGGGCTTCGGGTGATCCGGTCCCTTCGTTTGCTATCAGTAATTCCACAAATGCGCGCCGTGGTGCAGGCATTGCTGGATGCTTTGCCCGGTATGGGCGCTGTCATCGTCATGATTTCCATCGTTTTCTATGTCTTCGGGGTAATGGCAACGTTGATGTATGGTGGAGTTTTCGAAGAATGGTTCGGGACACTGGGCCGGTCTCTTTACTCGCTTTTCCAAATCATGACCCTGGAAAGCTGGTCCATGGGCATTGTCCGCCCGGTCATGGAGGAGTTCCCGTTTGCCTGGGCCTTTTTCGTCCCGTTCATCGTCATTACGGCTTTTTCCGTCTTAAATCTGTTCATCGGTCTTCTGGTAAACACAATGCAGTCTGCGGTGGAGGCGGAAGCCGAGGCCGAGTTTGAACAGATACGCGAACTCGTGCGCAGCGAAACAGACCTTGTGGATGAGCACGTCCTGGCAATGCACGAAGAGCTTCGTGCATTAAGGCGAGAAGTCGCAGAACTTAAAGGTCGCTCGGATGGCTGACAGTTCTCAGAAGTTCATTGCCCGTAATAGGGCGCCCAGGGTTCAGATCGAATATGACGTCGAACTGTATGGGTCCTCCAAGAAGGTCCAATTGCCGTTCGTCATGGGGGTTATGAGCGACCTGAGCGGGAAATCACGGATCGAGCCGCCATCGGTATCAGATCGGAATTTCCTGGAGATTGATGTCGACAATTTCGATGAACGGATGAAAGCGATGGCCCCCCGCGTCGCGTTTACGGTTCCCAATAGCGTGACCGGAGAAGGTGATCTTTCGGTTGACCTGACTTTCGAGAAGATGGCTGATTTCTCGCCAGCGGAAATTGCGGCCAGAATTGAACCTTTGAAAGGGTTGCTTGAGGCTCGAACGCAACTCTCGAACCTGATGGCCTATATGGATGGCAAGACCGGGGCCGAAACCCTGATCGAGAAAATCCTTGCCAACCCGACATTGCTGGCCTCACTGGCATCCAGTGATACGTCTTCCGCGTTGCAAGAATCCGCATTGGAGTCCTTGCGCTCGTCCGAGCCCTCGGAAGCGCCCGAGGAAGATCAGCAAACGCAGGCCCTTGAGGGTCTCAAAACAATCGGCAGGCCGGATGTCCCCGAAGACACTTCTGTTGCCGACGCTCTTTCGTCCTTGCCAAACACGGAAGACATACCTGAGGAAGACAGCTCTTCCGATGTACTTGCCAATCTGGCCGACGCCGCACCCGAAAAAGAGGAGGTGGACACATCGGCCTCTGATGCCTTGTCATCTCTGGCCGCGGTTGAAGAGAAGGTAGAGGAAGACGATACCGTCGAGGTATTGGGAAACCTCGTGGCATCTGCCCCGATCGAAGGAAAACAAGATACATCCGTAGCCGATGTGCTGTCCTCGCTGCCCGAAATTAATGAACCTGAAGCCCAAAATGAATCTGCCGCGGTTCTGGCAGGATTGGCGACCGAACCTTCTGACGTCGAAGACAATGATACTTCCGTCGCTGAAACCCTTGCCTCCCTGTCGAATGCGGATGAGTTTTCCGAAGCCGATGATACTGCCGATGTACTTACCGGCTTGGCCGGTATGAGACCCGCGGTAGAAGAACACGATACCACGGTCGCCGATGTTCTATCGTCAATTCCCGAAATAGAAGACATTCCCGACGATGCTGGATTTGATTCCGTTTTGTCCGGTCTGGCGACGGAACCGTCCGAAACTGATCCCGAAGACTCGACTGTAGAAAATGCCCTGTACTCCTTGCCTGAGGTTGCCAGTTCTGGCGATGGCAATGATGCAGGTGACATTCTGAGCGGGTTGGCGATAGGCGAAGCGGAAATGGATGTCGAGGATACGTCGGCGGCCAAAGCCCTGTCTTCCTTGCCGGCGCTTGAAGAGGCGCCCGATACAGAAACGTTTGATGATATTCTCGATGACTTGGCGAGCGACACACCAGAGTTGGCAGACGAGAACACGGCTGTAGCGGATGTCCTGTCGTCGGTGCCTGAATTTGATTCTCGAATAGATGACAATGATCTTACTGACATACTGGGGGATCTGTCCAAGTCTACACCAGAGGATGAAATCGGGGATACGTCAGCCGCGGAAGCCTTGGCGGCCCTTTCCACAGCCGGAGACGAGCAAGAAGAAGACAGCTACGAGGGCATTCTTGAAGACCTCTTGAGCGATGATCCCGAACAGGAAGACCCAGAAACATCCGTTGCAGATGTCTTGTCTTCAATATCTGAAATTGAAGAGATCCCAAATGATGGAAGCGACGATATTTTCACGTCACTATCGGAGCTGGAACCAAACTCAGTAGACGAAGAAAAATCTGACGACACGCTGTCTTCCTTATCCGAGTCCAAACACGATCCTGATCCTACTGATGACCTGGAAGGTCTTCTGGCAGATCTGGTTGAATCACCGTCGACGCAAGAATTGATGGAAAACCCAAATTTGGAAGATGTTTTGGATGAGCCTGAAACTCCGGTTGAAGAGACTGCGGAAGAGGCACTTGGCGATAGGTCAGACGACTTGAACCTCATACCCGAACAATCGGATATGAAAGGTGCTTCCGATCGCGAGGACTTGTTGTATGATCCGTTCGATGCCGATCAATCCATTGAAACAGATGCATTGGTGGATGATCTGTTGCGTGATCTGGCGATCGATGAAAACGAAAATACGGCCAGGGAAGCGCAGTCTGAACTTGACGATCTGCTCAATGACCCAGGCGATAACGAACCGAACCACGAAACAGGCCTAGCTGATCCCGAAGACCACGAAAACACTTTGGTAGAATTTGATCAACATGATGGTTCGGAAGTCGACTCTGATCTGGATAGTCTTCTGGACGATTTGACCGATCTGGGCGAAGTGGTCGAAGCAGCAGACACACCACCAGACCCTGCCGATGAAGATGCTTTGCTGAACGAACTGGAGGTCCGTGAAGTTGGCGAGGGCGACGATCTGGACTCGAGCGACCTGTTGTCTGATATAGATATCTCGGATGAAGAAGACACTCTGGGCGAATTCGATGATCCGGGTGAGTTGCCACCGGTATTCGACGAAGAATACGATGCGCTATCAGGTTCCGCAGACGACGATCTTGATGCTTTGTTATCGGCTTTGGAAAACGACGAACCTGTGGATATTGATGACGTGCTTGCCGAGATCGACGAGGGTGATGTTAGGGTTTCGGATCTGGATGACCTGCTTGGCGAGATGGATGTCGAGGCATCGGATGCTCAGCCAGATACCGCCAACCAAGCCGTGCTAATGAGTTCTGATCCAGAGTTCACTTTTGGTGTGTTGAATGCAGAACGTCCGGACACGGGGAAACTGAACCGTAGGCGCTTTCGCATCGCGCTTTTTGGTGATTTTTCGGGCCGCTCGGCACGCGGTACTTTAGAAACCGGGGATACCCTTGCCAATCGCAAACCGATCCTGCTGGATCCGGATACGGTCGAGGATGTGATAGCAGGATTTGCCACCAGCCTCGTATTACCGATCGGCAAGGATGGGGCCGGGATTGAAGTTCGGCTGAACGAACTTGACGACCTGCACCCCGATGAATTGTTCGAAAAGGTTGAGTTGTTCGAGGGTTTGGCGAACCTGAAACGACAGTTGTCATCCGGAGCGACGGCAGAACACGCTTCGCGTCAGTTGATCACTTGGGGTGAGCAGTTCGGTCAGGAGGTTGTGCCGCCCCGAAAAAGTTCGAGCGGCAACACGGTCCGTGCAGACCGGAAGCTGAGCGATTTTCAAGAACTGATTGGCGACATATCTGGCCAATTGGCCCAGGCTTCGCCGTTGGATGAACTGTTGGCCCGGATCGTCGGCCCACATATCAGAAAACTGCCTGACCCAGATGCGGCCGCAATGCAGAAAGCGGTGGATGAAGCTCTGAGTGCGGCTATGCGCTTGGTGCTGCACCATCCTGAATTCCAGTCCCTCGAAGCACAGTGGCGGTCGTTGGACCTGATTGCCCGCAGCGTTGAAACCGATGATACGCTCGAAGTCATGCTGTACGACGTTTCTGCCGATGAAATCGCGGCAGACCTCGCCGCCGAAGATGATCTGTCAAAAACCGGTTTTGTGCGTCTTCTGACCGAGGACCCATTGGACGAAGAAAATGGCCGTGGCGGATTTTCGGCCCTGATTGGCCTATACACTTTCGAAGAAACTCCGCCTCACGCAGAAATCCTGGCCCGCATAGCGCGCGTGGCAGCCCATGTGGATGCCCCGTTCTTTGGTGCCATGACGCCGGGATATCTTGATGTGGATGCCAAGGATCGCCATCCACTGGTGGCGCAAGCCTGGGACACTTTGCGTGCAATGCCAGAGGCAGGTCATCTGGGTCTCGCATCGCCGCGCTTTTTGCTGCGGCGGCCATATGGTGCGAAGTCCGAACCTATCTACGAGTTCGATTTCGAAGAATTCACCATGTCCGAGGGGCTTAAAGGAATGCTCTGGGCAAACCCGGCGGTGTTGGTTTTGATCCTTCTGGCGCGTTCGTTCAAACAAAACGGTCCGTCTATGGGTCTGGGGCAGGTCATGACTCTCGGCGGAATGCCATATCATTTCGTCAATGACCGGTACGGAGATCAGGTTGCACTTCCATGCACTGAACGCAATCTGACGTTGCCGAAACATGAACATACCATCGCGCGTGGATACATGCCGATTGTGTCGATCAAGGGCCGTGACGAAATCCGGCTTGGTTCATTTAACTCGGTGGCCGGGCGGGAAATCCTGGGGCCGTGGTCAGGTATGCCGCTTTCGGACCCGTCGCCGCCAAAACCGGCGGCGCCCGCGCCGCAGGAGATAGTTCCTCAGGATCAGGATGAAGTACCGCCAGATGACGATCCTCTAGGCGATCTCGATGACCTCCTGGCAGGGTTCTCGGACGATGCGGCAGATGATGGTGATAGTGATGATATTGACGCCGAACTGGCGGCACTTTTGGAAGACCTGTAGAACCGTGATGACCCGGAGACCCTTGCCGGCTTTCCGGGAAAGGAGATGAGATGGCCAATACCCGCGATGAAAAACTGCTGTGGGTCACCGGGGATTTCGCCCAGGAGGATTGCGAAATTCGCCGTGCCGTTGTCACGGATGGCATGAGCCAGCTGACCGAAACCCGAATAGAGGTTGTCTGGGCCAAATTCGACGTCAAACTCGAAGAGTTTCTCGGCAAGTTTATGACTATTCACCTCGAGACTAGTGTAGGCAATGAAAGATTGTTCAGCGGCATGGTCGTTGGTGCCAAGGTCGTAGACATCTCAAGCGGAGGCGTTTTGATCGATCTGGAGCTCAGGCCGAAGCTTTGGCTTCTTACGCGCCGCAGGAACTCCAAGATCTTCCAGAACATGACCGCGCCTGCCATCATCGACGAAATTCTAAATGATCACGGAATATCGCGCACCCGCAATTCGACGTCGGAAACCTATGGCGAGCGGGAATACTGTGTTCAATACCGGGAAACGGATTACGATTTCATCTGCCGTTTGATGGAAGAGGAGGGGATCTATTACTTCTTCGACCATGCTGATTCCGATGGAGTCGGCGAGACGCTGGTTTTTGCCGATGGCTCGGGTGCGCATTCCGCCCTTCCCGAAACACCAAGCCCGGAATTCTTCGACCGCGATGCAAGTTCCGCGCGCCGGGGTGATCATGTATTCGAGATGACCAGCAATCAGCACATCACGAGTGGGGCTGTGACGTTGAGGGATTTCGATATGGAAACGCCCACCGCAGACCTGACAGTTGCGAGCAACATTGCCAAAGGCATACATAGCTTCAAAACTAAGGAGAACTACGACTATCCCGGTCATTATCGGCGCGACACAAGCCTGGGCACATCGCGCGCGCGCATTCGCATGGAGGCCGAAGCCGCAAGATTTGCTAAATGGAAGGGGGCTTCAACCGTGCGGACTATGGCGGTGGGTGGAACATTTCAAATTGAAAATACCGATAACCTCAAGATCAAGGATACAGCCACCGACTATCTTGTCATCAGCGCCGCGCATTACATGCAGGCACCTGGAAACTACACTGCCGACGCCGAGCGCAAGGATATTGAAAAAGACGCTTTTCCTTTCCCAAAGGACGCCAAGGAATTGTATTCCAACGATTTTCATGCGATTCCGAAAGCCGAACCCTTTCGAACCCCGCTGGTGACGCCTTGGCCCCAGATCAGCGGGCTGCATACTGCGATCGTGACCGGACCTTCGGGGGAGGAAATCTACACCGACGAACATGGACGGATCAAAGTTCAGTTTCATTGGGACCGCGATGGGAAAAAAAACGAGAACACCACCTGTTGGGTTCGTGTGGTAACTCCGTGGTCGGGAAAGAACTGGGGAATGGTGCATGTGCCGCGTATCGGGCAGGAAGTCGTGATCCAGTTCGAAGAGGGCGACCCGGACCGGCCAATCTGTACAGGAATGCTTTACAATGCCGAAACGCCGACGCCCTACGACTACCCGGCAAACGCGACACAATCGGGTATCAAGACCAACTCGTCAAAGGGCGGAGACGGTTTCAACGAGTTGATGTTTGAAGACAAGAAAGACGCCGAACTGGTCCGTTTTCAGTCAGAAAAAGACTATGAACAGATCATCAAGAACAACGCAACGATCACCATTGGCATGGAGAAAAAAGACGCGGGCGATCTTACCCAGACAGTTTTCAATCACGTCACAGAGACTATCAAAGAAGGCAACCATACCTTTACGATAGAAAAGGGTGACCAGACCTTTGACATCAGTACCGGTAGCCAGACCGTTACGATCAAGACCGACCAGACAGAGACAATCGAAGGACAGTCGACTCGCACAGTCACCGGCGATCATTCCGAGACGATCAAACAGGGCGACAAGAGCACCACGGTGAGTTTGGGGAATATCACGGTCGATGCCAGTGCTGGCAAGATCACGATGACTGCCGCGCAGTCGATCGAGTTGAAAGTTGGCTCATCGTCGGTGAAACTCGACCAAACCGGTGTTACGGTGAAGGGCATGATGATCACAGTGGAAGGCACGGCAAAAACTGACGTGAAAAGCCCGATGACCACCGTCGACGGCAGCGGGATGCTGACCCTCAAAGGTGGTCTCACGATGATCAACTGAGGACTTTGATCATGACCGCAAAATGGCAAAACATGACTAAGGTGCCACAGCAACCGGCTGCGCGAGCTTTGGCTGGCGCAAATGCAAAGCTGGCCACCAAACTTTCGGCGCCGGCTAGTTCGATGCCGGATGTTGTCTTGGCTGAGTTGGAAGAAAAAAACGCCCCGGTCGATATTCTGAGGCTGATGTCCGTTATTTTGCCACCGCGCGAACGAATTTGGTGGGCCTGTCTGGCGGCACGCGACGTTATCGGCCCGGCGCCCGACCACAATACGCCGTCACTTGCCGCAGCGGAAGAGTGGGTGTTTCGCCCTTCCCCTGAAAACCGCGCAAAAGCTGCGCTTGCGGTGGATACCGCCGAATTGGACGATGAAACGGTCAAATGCGCGCAAGCTGTGGTTTATGCCGATGGAACCTTGGGGCCAGGCGAGTTGGCGGAACATGCGGCCCCTCCGGGTGCGGGTGAGGTTCTGACCTTTGCGATGAACCTCGTGGCGCTGGAACACCACAAAGACGATTTTGAGTCGTATCTGCAGTTGCTTATCGACCGCGCAGTCAATATCGCCAAGGGCGGAAACGGTAAAATAGGGGCAAAGGAGGGCTGATCATGGGTTTCCCGCAAGCCAGAGTGACAGATCTGCATCCTTGTGTGCTTCTGGCACCGCCACCGGCACCGCCGTCACCGGTTCCTGCACCGATGCCGATCCTCCCACCCTGCATGACAACGGTTTTGGTGGGGAAATTGCCGGCAGCACGGCTGACCGATCTGGCAACACCGGCTGCGCCCCATCCGATCATCAAAGGTTCCGCCACTGTGCTTATCGGAAAACTGCCTGCAGCACGCGTCATGGATAATGTCGCGTGTGGCGGCATGATCGTAAAAGGTGAATTTACAGTTTTGGTAGGAGGTTGATCTCAAAGCATGTTTGTCACGCTTAAGTTTCAGTCGACCGGAACCGTACCCGGTGATGGTCGCCCGGTCGCGATGCGAGGCGGGTCTTTGACCGTTGGGCGTGCCGAAACAAACGATTTGGTTTTGCCGGACCCGGACAGGATGCTTTCCAAGAACCATTTCGTGGTCGAAGATCACAACGGTAACGTTGTAGTTGTCGATCTGAGTACGAACGGAACTTTCTTGAACTACTCCAAGCTTCCGCTGGGGCGTACGCCGACGCCGTTGAACAATGGCGATGTGCTGATCGCCGGGAACTATGAAATGGTAGTCGAGATAGGTGCCGAAAAGGGATCGCTCGAAGATGCCATTCCTGCACCGATGGATCAGGGCAATGTGAGCCACGGACAGGCGCAAAATGCGCCCGATCCTTTGGCTCTACTCGATGATGCGGGACCCGAGGGTGATTTTCTGGATGATCTCTTGGGCTCGGGGGATGCGCCAAAAGGCCATTCGCAGCTTGAACGCAATGATCCGATGGATGAACTGCTACCACCGTTGGACGATGATGACCCGTTCTTTGGCAAGCCAGAAGATCCACATGCCGGTCAAGGCGCAAGCGATGCGGCGCACAACCCATCGGCGCAGGATGCGTTTTCCTCTCCGACGGCCAGTGCAAATTTCATCCCGGAGGACTGGGAAGAAGATTTACTGTCGCCTTCGGGTTCGGCGCAGGCACCGTCAAGTGATCCATTCAAGGAACCCCCATCACCTGAAAGGACTTCGGGGCCAACGCCACGACCGACCCCGGCTGTGGAATCTTCGCAAGGAACGGTTGCGCCACCTCCGCCGCAGAGATCTGAACAGCCAGGCGATCATTCCTCGGCACGCGCCTTTTTGGAAGCGTTGGAGATCGAGGACTTACGGATCGATGATGCCGATCTTCCTGCCACAATGGGGCGGATGGGGCGTGTTCTGCGGGCGATGATCACCGGTCTGCGGGAAATTCTGATGACCCGCACTTCGATCAAAAGCGAATTCCGCATTGATCAGACCATGATAAGCGCAGGCGGTAACAATCCGTTGAAATTCTCGATCAGCCCCGAGCAGGCCATCGAAGCGATGATCAAGCCGCGCGCGCGTGGTTATCTGGGCTCGGAAGAGGCGACTGAACAAGCTTTGAACGATATCAAGGCGCACGAAGTCGCGATGGTCACGGGGATGGAGGCCGCCCTCAAGGGTGTCCTGGCCAAACTCAGCCCCGATGAAGTTGCGGGCAAGATCGAAAGCTCTGGTGCGCTTGGCAGTCTCTTTAAGGGAAAGAAAGCGCGCTATTGGGAAGCCTACGAGAACATATTTGAAGAAATTTCGGATCAGGCCGAAAACGAGTTCCACGACCTGTTCAGCCGCGAGTTTGCGCGCGCCTACAAGGAGCAGTTGGAAAAACTGAAGTAACGTCGCAATGTGAAATTGGCGGCGATGAGAATTGAGGGAGGACTGGGTTTGTCCTGGGACAGTAAGGTACTTTGGACCGAGGGGTTGTTTTTGCAACCTCACCATTTCCAGCAGGCGGACCGGTACACCGAGGCGCTGGTCGCGGGGTTGGCCCGACGGATCACGCCTTATGCCTGGGGCGTCAGTTCTCTGGAACTTGATGACGAGGTCCTGAAAGTTGGTCAGATTGCGCTGAAGTCCTGCTCAGGCCTGACGCAGGACGGGACAGTTTTCCGGATGCCGCAATCCGATACCCACCCGCCCGCGCTGGAAGTTCCCGAAACAATAAAGGACTGCGTGGTTTACCTGACCGTTCCGCAACGCCGTCAAGGTGCATCCGAGGTTGACCTGTCAGGTGCGGAACAATCGGCAAGCCGCCTGCGTCCGACCGAGCATGAAATCACCGATGTGATGAGCCAGCAAAAAAAGCCAGTGACGATCGGTGTGGGAACGCTTCGTTTACAGTTCGCGCTGGAAGTCGATGATCTGGCGGATCGTCTGGCCATTCCGATTGCCCGCATTATCGAGGTGCGCCCGGATCGTGAGATCATTCTTGATAGGGGTTTCATACCAAGCTGTCTGGATGTGCGGGCTGCCCCGGCACTCAGCGGTTTTCTGAATGAATTGGAGGGCATGCTTGCCCACAGGATGCAAGCGCTTGCCGGTCGCTTGTCCGAGGGCGGTCCCGCCAAGGGTGCGGCAGAGATCTCAGATTTTCTTTTGCTGATGACGATCAACCGAGCGCTACCGGTAGTTCGCCATTTTTCAAATATCGAAAACGTTCATCCTGAAACGGCCTTTCGCCTTTGTGCGTCGTTGGCGGGTGAATTGGCAACCTTCATGAGCTCTGAAAAGGAGGCACCGCAATTCAGTCCCTATCAGCACGACAAACTGACAGGTACGTTCGCGCCGGTGATCCGCATGTTGCGGCAATATCTCAGTTCCGTTCTTGAACAGACCGCGATTTCGATCCCATTGGAACCCCGGAAGTATGGTATAAGTGTTGGTGTCATCGCCGACCGGAAATTGATCGGCAATGCAGGTTTCGTTCTTGCCGTTAGCGCCGATATTCCTGCAGAAGATGTGCGCCGTCACTTTGCCGGTCAGGCCAAGACAGGTCCGGTCGAAGAAATCCGCCAGCTTGTGAACTCGGCCTTGCCCGGCATTACGCTCAGACCTTTGCCTGTCGCGCCTCGGCAAATCCCGTATCATTCCGGCGTCGTTTATTTCGAACTGGATGCTGCCAGCCCGTATTGGAGCAAGATGACCACATCAGGCGGCATCGCGGTGCATGTTTCAGGCCAGTATCCGGGGCTGACAATGGAGCTTTGGGCCATTCGCAACCACTGAGCCGATGAGCCGGGTTCGCGTTGTTTTAATTTGATAGAGTGTTCCGGCTAGGTCAGACTGGCTAGCAAGGCTCGAAAAGAACAGGTGTAACTTAATGTCAGATGACGATCCGTTCGCAGAACCGAACGACACCGACAAAACAGTGATCCGCCCGAACCCCGGCGGGCGTCGCCCGGTGCATAGCGCTTCGCAACAGCCTGCAGCCCCTCAGGCCAGCGATCCTTCTGGGTATGGAACACCACCGCTTGAACCGGCGTCTGCACCTACGGCGGGCGCGGGTGGCGTCGGCGCATATGGCGTTCCCCAGTCGCGGACTAAGCAGCAGCAATCCGCACCTACGGCGGAGCCTGTCGTCATGACCGGTATGAATCGCTTGAATGCTTGTGCTACACCTTTGTTTTCATTGATCAGTCGCATACGAAACCGGGCACAGCACATGGACCCGGACAAACTTCGACAAAGCGTGGTGTCCGAAGTCCGCACCTTTGAAAATGCGGCGCTTCAGGCCGGAATTGCGGCGCAGACGGTGAAGGTAGCGCGGTATGCGATCTGCGCGACACTGGATGATGTGGTCCTGAACACGCCTTGGGGTGAGCAATCCAGTTGGGCCACGCAATCGCTTGTTGGAACCTTCCACCGCGAAACGGTGGGCGGTGATCGCTTCTACGACCTGCTGGCGCGCCTCGAGAAAGAGCCCGGCTCCAATATCGAACTTCTGGAATTTGTCTATATGTGCCTGTCCCTCGGGTTCGAGGGGCGGCTTCGCGTAGAGCAGGGGGGAAGCGACAGACATCTGCAGATCCGGCAAGGTTTGGCTCGGCTTATCCGCGCCCAGCGAGGACCGCTCGAATACGATTTGTCGCCGCATTGGGAAGGTGCGGACAAACCATATCGCGCGCTCAGCGCATGGAAGCCCGTCTGGATTGCGGTGGGGGTCACCGCGGTCTTGCTGGTGTTAGAATTTGCCGGTCTTTCGTATGCCCTGTCTTCCAAGACTGAAAACCTGATGGGCCAACTTTCGGTGATAGATTCAGGACCGGTGGCCGAGTTGCAACGCCGCGCACCTCCCCCTCCACCGCCACCACCTGAGCAAGCAAAAGTTGAAAAAGTGGCGCAGTTCCTTCAGCCCGAAATTGAAGAGGGCATCGTCAAAGTCTTCGAAGCAGGCAACACACTGGTTATCAGGATCACCGGGTCGGGAATGTTCGGGTCAGGGTCGGATCAGCTGCAGGATTCGTTTGTAGATCCCGTCAATCGGGTCGCTCAAGCGCTAAACGACGAACCGGGGCCGGTCATCGTGGCGGGACATTCAGACAATGTCCCAATCCGATCCTCACGGTTTCCCTCCAACATGCATTTGTCATTGGCAAGGGCCAAGTCCGTTATGGAGCAGATGGCTGACGCCTTGAACGACCCATCAAGACTTAGTGCCGAAGGCCGTGCAGACAATGAGCCGATTGCAGACAACTCGACCCGCGAAGGACGTGCGGCCAACCGCAGAATCGAAGTCTTGCTGGTCCAGGAGCAGAACTGATGCTTATCAACCGACTTATCCTGCCGCTGTTCCGTTCGATCTATACCATCCTGCTGCTTGTCGCGGTCGTGCTGGCAAGTTGCCTGATCTATTTTGGCCCTTTGATTGGTTGGGGCGAATGGCGCCCGTTTGACAGCTTGAGCGGCCGCTTGATCTGGGGTGGCGCGATCTTCGGCTTCTTTTTTGTGATAATGTTGATCATTTTCTTCGTTCGACGCCGTCGCGAAAAAAAGATGACCGAGGAAATCGTCGAAACGGTGGATGAAACCGGCGACATGATCGGCTCCGAAATCGCAGAACTGCGCTCAAAGCTGAAGACGGCGATGTCCCAATTGCGCAAATCCAAGAACGGGCGCAGACATCTGAATGAATTGCCCTGGTATGTGATGATAGGGCCGCCGGGCGCAGGCAAAACCACTGCCATCGTGAATTCCGGCCTGAGTTTTCCTTTGGCCAGGGAAATGGGTAAATCTGCAATCGGAGGCGTGGGCGGAACCCGTAACTGTGACTGGTGGTTCACCGAAGACGCGGTCCTTATCGACACCGCCGGCCGCTATACGACCCAGGAAAGCGATGCCGAAGTCGACAACGCGGCTTGGGTCGGTTTTCTTGGATTGCTCAAGAAGTACCGGAAGCGACAGCCAATCAACGGCGCGATGATCGCTATCAGCCTGAGCGACCTGTCACTACAGGACGAGATGACGCAAAAAGAACATGCCAAGGCGGTTCGACGTCGACTAGAGGAATTGCGCGAGACGTTGGGTGTCCGTTTCCCGGTTTATGTCCTTTTCACCAAGGCTGATCTGATCGCGGGCTTCGCCGAATTCTTCGACAATTTGGGCAAGGAAGAGCGCGAGCAGGTCTGGGGTTTCACACTGCCTCTGGACAAGGTCAAAGGTGAACAATCCCCGGTTGCGGCGTTTGATGAGGAGTTTGCAGGTCTCTTGGGGCAACTAAATGCGCAGTCCTTGGAGAGGATGCAGACCGAGACCGATCCCCAGCGCCGCGCGCTTGTCGCCGGGTTCCCGGTTCAGGTTGCCTCTGTTCGCAAGGTTGCCCGCGATTTTCTGAGCGAAGTCTTCCAGGAAAGCCGATACCAGCATCGCCATATGTTGCGAGGGGTGTACTTCACATCGGGTACACAGGAAGGTACACCGATCGACCGCCTGATGCTCGGCATGGCTCGTACGTTTGGTATCGGACGGCAAGCCATCGGTTCAGGACAGGGGACGGGACGATCCTATTTCCTGACCCGGTTGTTCGAAGCGGTGATCTTTCGCGAGGCGGGTCTGGTATCTGCCGACGACAAGGTTGAACGCCGTTACAGAATCGTCAAATGGGGTTCTATCGCGGCCACGATTTTGGCGGCAATCGGTGTTGGTGCCTTGCTGGTGCGTAGCTATCTGGGCAACGCCGACCTGATAGCAGAGGCACGGGACAGTGTCGGCGCCTATCAGGCCGCCGCGGCAACACTTCCTCCCAGCCCGGTCGGGGATACCGATCTTGTGCCCGTAGTGCAGGCGCTCAACAACCTTCGCGACATGCCTGCCAATCCCGTGCTTGATGACCCCGACCCCGAACGCCGCCTGACATACGGTCTGTATCAGGGTGAGGTGATCGGCACGCAGGCTGCACAAACTTATCGCGCCGCGCTGAACCGGCGCTATTTGCCAAGGTTGCTGTTGCGGCTGGAAGAGCAGATGGCAGCCAATATCAACAACCCGGATGTCCTCTATGAAGCGCTCAAGGTCTATCTGATGCTTGGGCTGCAAGGCCCGATGAACAAGGACCTAGTTCGCGAGTGGATGAATATCGACTGGACGGTCTCCTATCCTGGGCCATCGCGCGACCAACTGCGAGCCGATTTGAACGACCATTTGGACGCATTGCTTGGTCAGCCCATGCAGGAAATTGCGTTGAACGGCCCAATGGTAGAGCAGATTCAGGGTATCCTGTCCGAGATGCCGCTGGCCCAGAGGGTTTATAATGGGATTATAGCCAGCCCTGCTTCAACCGCTTTGCCAGAATGGCGGCTTACCGAGGTTGGCGGCCCTGCCGTCACACGTGTTCTGGTCCGCAGTTCCGGAAAGCCGCTCAACTCCGGGATCGAAGGTATATTTACCTATCAAGGCTTCAACGGGGTATTCTTGGGAGAAGCTGTCGGCGTCGCAAAGCGTGTTCAACGGGAAAGCTGGGTATTGGGTCCGCGTGGCGAAGCAGAACAGACGGAACTCGCACTTGCAGCTCTCAGCCGTGATGTTCTTGACCTGTATTACAACGACTACATTGCACGGTATGACGCCATTTTGGGCGATATCGATATCATCCCAATGGAATCGCTCAGTCACGCCGTCGAGGTTACAAATGTCCTGTCCGGACCGACTTCGCCGATTGTGAATATCCTGATGGCGATTTCCGACGAAACACGGCTCACCGAAGACCGCTCTGCATTGGCTGACACTGAGGTCAGCAACAAACTCTCCACCGTGGCTGGAATTGAGCTGCAAGCCAATACCTCGGTGCAAACCCAGATCTTGCTCGAGGCGCTGGCAAAAACGGCGACCGGGCAGGGGGCTCAACCCATAGCGCCGCCCGGCACCTATGTTCAGGACCGGTTTGACTGGTTGCATCAGTTGACGGCACGGCCCGAGGCGCAACCTTCGCAACTTGATATGCTGATGGGCTCGTTGACAGACGTGTACCAGGACCTCAACAAAATGTCGTTCAGCGGCGTGTCAGGAGCGGAAAGCGGGCAGGCCATGCAGCGTTTCATGCAAGAAGCGGCGCGTGTTCCTGGGCCAATGGAACGTTGGGCTACGCAGATTGTCAACGGCTCATCTGGCATCACGACGGACAGCACGCGTGCATCGATCAATGCTCGGTGGCAGGCTAATGTTTTGCCGTTTTGCGAGCAGGTTCTGGAAAACCGCTACCCGTTCGACCGTCGGGCGCGTGCGGACGTTGCGATTGGCGATTTTGCCAAGTTGTTTGGGCCTGGTGGGATGATCGACGCCTTCATGAACGACAACCTGATCAAGCACGTTGATATGCGCACGCGGCCTTGGACATGGAAAACTGGCGTGAACCAGACCGATCTCGGGATAAGTCAGGCGGTGTTGCAACAACTGCAATACGCAGCGGAAATCCGCGATGCGTTCTTTGCAAACGGTCCGCAACCGGCAATTAACTTCCAGATCATGCCCGAAGCGCTCGATCCCAAGGCAAAAGGTGTGACTTTGGAAATTGACGGCCAAACCCTGGAGTTCCGTCATCGCGGCGGGCTGCCATCACCGTTAGCCGTGGCATGGCCGGGGCCTGTTGGGCTTGCGCGGGTCAGTTTCGATCCGCAAAAGAAAAACATCGAAAGCGTACTAAGCCGTGATGGACCCTGGGCGTGGTTTCGACTGTTGGATGCGGCCGAAGTGCGACGAACCAACGTATCCGACCGCAAGAAAGTCATTTTCAATGTCGGAGGCCGGATCGCTATCTTCCAGCTACAATCGGGATCGGTGATCAATCCCTTTGCGTTGCCAGCGCTTGCCAAATTCAGCTGTCCCAAGTCGTTTTGATGCAGCGGCAGAGGTTCGGAGCATTCGGTAAGATGCCGTCGGCTGGCGACTTTTTTCGCCTCAGCCTTTCCCAGTCTTTTGTGGCCGAATGGGATGAATGGTTGCAACGCTGTCTGTTGCAGGGGTCCGAGTTGAATTCCGGAAGATGGAATGAGCTTTACATGTCCGCGCCGATCTGGCGGTTCTGCCTGTCACCGGGACTTGCTGGTCCACAAAAGGTCCTGGGCGTTCTGATGCCGTCAGTCGATCGGGTGGGCCGCCGCTTTCCGCTGACACTCGCCGCTCCAGTAGTTTCCGGCAGCAGTGCTTTTCTGGACCATTTCAACAATATCGGTGTATTCGAGGCCCTAGAGAGGGTTGCATTGGACGCGCTGGATGATGACATGTCTCGTGATCGGTTAGACAAGGCCCTGTCTGAAATAGCCGTTCCATCCTCTCAACAGAACGCGAACATACAAAAAACCGGCAACTGTATCATCCTGAGACAGGAAAACGGGCAAAATGGTTGCTTGCCCGATCTAGCTTCGGGACTAATGTCGGATTCTTTTCGCAATCCGAGCATTTGGAGCACAGTCGTTCAGGGCGGTTCCCGTCTGATGGTCTGCGAAGGTTTACCGTCCGGACCAAAGATGCAAGGCTTGTTCAATCTTCATGCCGAAATCTGGGCCGAGGCACCACCTACATGACTTTTTCCAGGGTACGTTACAACGCACGCACGCATGTCGGCCTGAGACGAAAGGTAAACGAAGATTCGATTCTGGCGCTTCCGGATGAAGGTATCTGGCTTGTTTCGGACGGCATGGGAGGCCACGCTGCCGGCGATTACGCCAGCCGTCTGATTGCGGATATGGTGGCCGCAATTCCTTCGGGTCTGACGCCATCCGACAAGCTGCATGCTCTTCGTGACATCCTGCGCCTGGCCCATGAGGCAATCCAAAAAGAAGCCTCGAAGCGCGGTGGGCAGACAATTGGGGCAACAGTGGTTGTTCTGATGATGGCCAACGGGCATTTTGTCGGTTTGTGGGCAGGCGACAGTCGGATTTACCTGATGCGCGATGGTGAAATTCAGATGCTGACATCCGACCACTCCTTTGTGGCCGAGTTGGTTCTGGCCGGTCAGATGACATGGGACGAAGCCGAACATCATCCACAGTCCAACGCCATTACCCGGGCGGTTGGAGTTGGAGGAGAACTGGAACTCGATAAATTTCGTGGCGCACTGCAACCCGGAGACCGATTTTTGTTGTGCTCGGATGGATTGACGAAATACGCTACTTTCGGGATGTTGCAACGTGCCATGTCGGAAATGCCGATCGAAACCATATCGGATCGCTTGGTGCAACTGGCACTGGATGGCGGCGGCAGCGACAATATTTCGGTTATTGTGGTAGATGTGGTTCAATGATTTTAAAAGCAAAAAAATAAGCTCACCTTTTGAGGTTTTGATCTCACAACTGAAGCTCGCCGTCAATGTGTTGATTATGCGTCTTAAAATTCTGTCTCGAGCTCACATCGAAAAGTTTCGGGCCAAATCTGAAAGATTTTCGCAGGCCTCATTGTAAACCGGTACGCGGATTCGAGCCCTCTTCTGGAGAACCCGTGCCCAATCGTGAACGCACTCCTCAAATCTCAGCAAAACTGGTCGGCTCAGACCGCTTGAAAAATACAGTTGCTAAGCCCGTGTCGACGGCACACCTCCGCCGTCGACATGCCTGCCTCGTGTTCCTTGATCGTCCAGATAATCTGCGCTTCGGTGAAACCGCTTTTTCGAATTCATTTGCTCCTTCGAAGGGTTCATCAAACTTGACCTGAGACCCAACTTTCATCCAGTCTTTGGGAGAAACCGTCGTTGATTTGCGCTGCTCCCCAAGTTTGGACCGCCGGAAGCTAGATTTTTCCGGCTCCTTCATGATGGTGGGCTGGTGACGCCATCGGGATAATGCATGGCGATCGGGACGTTATATCCGATCGCACTGTGGGGTCTGTCTTCGTTGTCGTACCTGCGCCAATCCTCCAGCATTTCACGGGCATCCGCAAGACTCATGGACCAGTGCGCGTTCAGGCATTCGGTCTTAGGTAGCAAATGCACCAAAATGCCATCTGGATGACCGGCGAGATCTCGTGTGGAATGGCGGCATGTCGAAACCATTGATTGTTCACACGCTGACAGAGAAGCGGGCCGAGATACTGTGCCAGATTAAAGCATACGAAGCGCAGTTCGCACATGCGAAGCACGATCTGGCGCATGTGAACGCGACGATTGAACTGTTCGCCGCATCTGAACGGCAGCGTGCCCGGTACATTGTGAGCCATGGGTTCTTCAAGAAGGGCGAGATCGCGGATATCTGTGCCCGCCATCTCGGGGTCGATGTTGAGCTGACCACGAGAGAACTTGCCGACCGCGCAATGGCGGAGCGCGACCAGGACATCTCAGATACTGCGCTTAGGAACTCGGTGGTCTTCAAGGTCGTTCAGGCGCTGCGACATGCCAAGCGACGAAAGCTCGTCAGGATGATCGAGAAGAAGAAAGGCATGTGTGTCTGGGGTGCCGGCGACGCCGTCACGCTGCGCGCCGTTGCCAATACCCTTTCCACGACCGGCTGACCGGGGACGCGAGAGCGCCGCCGATCAAACAATCCGCCAGGCGGCCATTGCTCTCCTCCCGATGATCCTCGAGCCAGGCTGCATGGGCCGCGTATGCATCGAGATAACTTCCGTCGACCTTCAGATGCTGTCCGCCAATCATCCGTCTAAGCCGCGAGAAGAAGCTCTCGGCAAGGTTGGTATGAGCTCCTCCGACGCTGTAACCCTCTGAATGATTGATCCTTTGCATGTCAAAGTCAGTTTCCAGAAGACCCAATGCGCGACTTCATCGGCCGAGACAACGGTATCTGGAGCGATCCTTTCCCTTGCGAACTCGACGCCCTGCGCCTCTCGAAGAAAGGTTCTCGTCACAGTTCGGTCGCCCCGCTGGCGGAGCACGACAACCACCCGGCGCTTCCCACTCCGGTTGGCGCGACGCCGCCGGTCGACACGCTCCTCCCGCAGATTGGCGGGCCGGACATGACCACCGAACACGGCGCCATCAACCTCGACCTCGCCGTCCAGACGGACGTCCCGGGTCTCCGCCTTCATTGCTTCTCTGAGCTTGTGCATGGGTAATCCCCCCCGATCTTAAGGGGATGCGGAAGTAGAATTTTCTCGGCAGGATGAACGAGGAGATTCCGATGAAGAAGACACGATTCACAGAGGCCCAGATCATGGGTGTGCTGCGCCAAATGGAGGGCGGTGTGCCTGCCGCCGAGCTTTGTCGCGAGCGCTGGATGAGCAGTGCCACGCTGTACAAGCGGCGGGCGAAGTATGGCGGCATGGACGCCAGTCTCATCAGCGAGATGAAGGCCATGGCCGATGAGAACCGTCGGCTGAAGCGCATGTACGCCGACGTCAGCATGCAGAACGACTTGCTGAAGGAGGCTGTTGGAAAAAAATGATACGGCCAGCTCAGCGCCGGGAGTTGGCCGTGAAAGCGGTGGCGATGAAAGGGGTCAGCATCGCGCTGGCGTGCCGGGCGTTCGGCGTCAGCGAGACGTGCTACAGGCACAGCCCGAAGCTGGATGAGGAGAACGAGCAAATCGCCGACCTGCTCCTCGGCCTGACGGCTGCAAATAAGACTTGGGGCTTTGGCCTGTGTTTTCTGTATCTGCACAACGTGCAGGGGCACAGGTGGAACCACAAGCGGGTTTACCGGATCTACCGCGAGCTGGAGCTGAACCTGCGGATCAAGCCGCGCAAGCGTCTGAAGCGGGAAAAGCCGGACGAACTGGCTGTGCCTGGGCCCCCGAATGAGCTCTGGTCGATGGACTTTATGGCCGACAGGCTGGGGGATGGACCGCAATTCCGGCTGCTGAACGTTCTGGACGACTTCAACCGCGAAGGGTTGGGCATTGAGATCGACTTTTCACTGCCTGCAGAACGAGTTGTTCGAGCCCTGATCGTGTTCGGATAGCCGATCTGCCCGCAGACCCGTTCGAGCGTCTGCACGACATCTTCGCCCCGATAAGTGAAGCGAGGATCGGCTGCCGCACAGAGGCGGGAATGCGTGTCAACAATGGTCAGGATACGCAGCTTGTTGCCCAGGGCAAGTTGGTCGTGCACGAAGTACATTGCCCAGACATCGCTCGGTCCGACTGCTTCCTGGCGATCTTCCCGCAGCTTTGCCTTCACCCGTCGTTTCGGGTGCTTGTTCCTCATCTGCTGGCCTAACTCATTGTAAATCCGGCGGGTCTTCTTCATGTTGATCACCCATCCTTCGCGTCGCAGCAGCACGTGCACACGCCTGTAACCATAGCGCACACCCGTCTCCGCGATCTCTTTGATCCGCCTCTCGACGGCAGCCTGATCCGTTCGCCGGGCCTTGTAGTGGTAGGTGGAGGTGTCGAAGCAGATGGCCCCACAGGCCTTCCGGATCGACACGCCCCAGTCGACGCACATCCTGGTCACGATCTCGCGCAAACGACCAGACTTCAGAGCTTTCGCCGAATGATGTCCTGAAGCATCTCACGGTCAAGCGTCAGATCGGCCACGATCTTCTTCAGCCGGGTGTTGTCATCCTCAAGCGCCTTCAACCGACGTATCTCGTCCGGCAGCAGCCCGCCATACTTCTTCTTCCAATTGAAATACGTCGCCTGACTGATCCCGGCCTTGCGGTAGATCTCCGCGACCGGCGTGCCCTGCTCGCCCTGCTTCAGAATGAAGGCCTTTTGCGCCTCCGTGAACTTCGATGCTTTCATGCGATTCCGCTCCTTTCCCAGCCAAGGAAACCTAGCGGAAAAACCCAGCTTCAATCGATCCAGTTTTCAGGAGGCAGAGCACTACAATCCTGCCCCCTACCGGAATCCACCCCATTTGCACGCATGCTAAACCACGCGTCCTATCTTACCGAAACCATGAACCTGAATTCATTCTCTGGACAAACACCGGTCATGCTAGTTTTCGGCCGTGCAAGCCGCTAGCCTGTTTGTGAAAATCCCACGGTAGCACACTGAAGCTAGCGGGCCTCCTAAGCAACTAACCCCAACCCTTGTTCCCTTGCCAGCCGGGCGGCGACTGATGCTACGGCGAGATCTTGCAGCCCGACACCCGTACCATCGAACAACGTTATCTGCTCGTCACTGGTTCGGCCTGGTTTGTCTCCATTGATTACGGCACCAATTGAAGTGATATCATCTGCTGAAATCAGGCCGTTGGCAGTGGCGTGTTGCGCCTCACCGATTGACACGGATTGAGCGACTTCATCGGCAAAAATCGTGGACGCGGCAACGAGGTTTGCATCGACCTCTTGCTTGCCCTTGGTGTCGGTACCCATGCAGGCGATATGGGTTCCGGGTTTGATCCAGTCTTTCATAAGCAACGGCTCAAAAGCAGACGTAATGGTGATGATGACGTCGGCCAGTGCACCCAAGTCTTCTGGTGTAACCACTTCAAACGCCATGCCAAGCTCCTCGGCGACAGCCCCGAGGCGTGGCAGCATGTCTGGATGCGGGTTCCAAGCGACGACCTTTTCAAAATCGCGTTGTTCGGCCGCCGCGCGCAGCTGGAAGGTGGATTGATGACCCGCGCCGACCATGCCCAACACTTTAGCATCCTCGCGTGCCAAATGGGCGATCGAGATCGAGGATGAGGCCGCAGTACGGACTGCCGTGAGATAGTTGCCGCCCACCAGAGCCGCCAGTTTCCCAGTGTCAGGGTCGAACAGGAACACGGTGGACTGGTGATTGGTCAGGCCCTTGTCCATGTTGTTTGGCCAATAGCCGCCCGACTTGACGCCCAACACCATACCGGCGCGATCAAAGCCGGATTTGAAGCCGTAAAGCGCGTCGGCATAGCCGATTGCCTCGCGGACGACAGGAAAGTTATACGCATCGCCACGCGCCATAGCGGCGAAGACCGCCTCGACAGCGTCAAAGGCCTGTTTTCGTCCAACCAGTTTTTCGCACAAGGCTTCGCTTACGATCAGTAGGCCATCCGTTTCTTCAGTCATGTCTGTCACCGTGCTTTCTTTGTTGTGGTCGCAGTGCGGAGATCGGAGAAGAAGGAGCACCGCATCCCAGGCCTCGAGGCTATCTGATCAAAAAGCCTTACCACGGGCCGAAACCGGCCACAGAGCTTCGACCTTTCCATTGCGCACGCCGACATACCAGTCATGGACATTTGCTGTGGGGTCGCAATGGCCAGGCACCAAGCGCAACTTGTCATTGACCTGGAGGACACCTTTCGGGTCCGAGATCACGCCGTGTTCGTCAGAGCATTTGATGTATTCCACATCATTTCGCCCATAGACAAAGGGTAGGCCGCTATCGACGGACTGGGCTTTGAGGCCCGCGTCACAAATGGCTTTGTCGGCCTTGGTGTGGCTCATTACCGAGGTCAGGATGAAAAACGCGTTTTCCCATTCTCCTTGGTCGATGCGGTTTCCATCCTTATCCAGAATGCGGCCATAATCGGCATCCATGAATGCGTACGAGCCGCATTGCAGTTCATTGTAAACGCCCGAGTTGCTTTCGAAATAATACGATCCTGTACCGCCGCCTGAGACCAGCTCGCACTCGATGCCTTCAGTTTTAAGGCCTCCGACCGCGTCCTTGACCATCGCGATGGCGATGTCGAGCTTTTCCTTGCGAGCCTCGTAGGTATCAAGGTGCTGCATCGCGCCCTGATAGGCCTGAATGCCGGTGAATTTCAGGTTTGGAGCGCCCTGAACTGCTTTGGCGATTTCAATCACAGCAGTGGTTGTGGTCACGCCGCAGCGGCCTGCGCCACAGTCAATCTCGATGAAAACCTCCAACTCGGTACCGTATTTCTGAGCCGCTGCCGACAGGTCGGCCACGTTGTCAATATCGTCAACGCAGACAATGATGCGTGAGCCGAGTTTTGGCAGACGGGCCAGTCGGTCGATCTTGGCGGGGTCGCGCACCTGATTGCTAACAAGAATATCCTTAATGCCGCCTCGGGCAAAAACCTCAGCCTCGGACACTTTCTGACAGCAAACGCCAACCGCGCCGCCCAGTTCCTCTTGCAGTTTGGCAACATCCACCGATTTGTGCATCTTGCCGTGCACCCTGTGTCGCATGCCATGCGCCTTGGCATAGTCGCCCATTTTTTTGATATTCCGCTCCAATGCATCCAAGTCGAGGATCAGGCATGGGGTCTGAATTTCGCTTTCATCCATGCCAATGGTGGCTGGGATGTCAAAGCCAACTTCCAGATCGTCGATGTTTGCCGGTTTGTTCATTGGTCTTCCTCCTTACCCTTTGACCCAGGGCAGTTTGTCCAGATCCACGTTGCCACCGGTGACGATGACGCCGATGCGCTTGCCTCGGAACGTGCTGGGGTTCTTCAAAATCGTTGCGAGCGGTACGGCCGAAGACGGCTCGATCACCACACGCAGGTATTTCCAAGTCAACTTCATCGCATCAATGATCTCCTGATCGGATGCAGTGAAGATATCGGTCACGTAGTTGGACACGAAATGCCAGGTGTTCTCTTTGAGTGGCACCAGCAGCCCATCTGCCACCGTTTTGGGCGCATCGTCGGCAATGATGTGCCCGGCCTTGAACGAACGGTAAGCGTCGTCAGCCTGTTCCGGTTCCGCCGCATAAATTGCAGTTTCAGGAGCAAGGCTCGAAACGGTCAGACAAGTGCCTGATACCATGCCTCCGCCACCGATGGGGGCGACTACTGCGTCGAGCCCGTCGGTTTGTTCCAGCAGTTCCGCCGAACAAGTGGCCTGTCCCGCGATCACGCGCGGATCGTTATAAGGGTGAACAAATTCGCCACCCGTCCGCGCCTGAACCTCGGCAAAGGTGGCCTCACGCGATGAGGTTGAAGGTTCGCATTCGGTGATGGTTCCCCCATAGCGTCGCACCGCATCCTTTTTGGCCTGTGGCGCGGTGCGAGGCATGACGACGTTGCACGGAATGCCCCGGCGGCCTGCGGCATATGAGAGCGACAGGGCATGGTTCCCCGAGGAATGAGTGCAAACCCCCTTCACCGCCATCTTGTCGGAAAGCCCAAAGACCGCGTTGCAGGCACCGCGCACTTTGAATGCCCCGGCCTCCTGCAAATTCTCGCATTTGAAGAACACCTGCGCGCCGGTCAGGTCGTTCAGATAATCCGAGGTCAAGACCGGTGTGCGTCGGATATGTGGTTTTATACTTTCATGCGCCTCGCGCATGTGGTCGATCGTCAAATCTGCCGCTGAAGTGTAGTCGAGCATACGGTCCTCCTCACGCTGCGGCTTTGGTCGGTGTCTGGCGGCTGGTGCGATAGTAATCCTGCGCTGCCGCGACCCCGCTGCCCAGTTCAATCGGATAGTTCAGGTCAGCCATGGCCATTTCGATGGTGGCTAGACCAGACAGAACCAGCACATCGGTCAGACTGCCCAAGTGTCCGATACGGAATGCCCTACCGTTCATTTCGCCCAGGCCGATGCCGAAGGATACACCATATGCGCTGAATGCGTGATCCGTGAGAGCGTTGCTGTCGAAACCCTCGGGTACAAAAATCGCGCTAACGGTATCGGAATAGAGGTCTGGGGATTGAGCAACCAGTTTGAGACCCCAGGCATCAACTGCACGGCGCACGCCTTCGGCCAACCGGTGATGGCGGGCATAGACGTTGTCCAGACCTTCCTCGAACAGCATCTTAAGGCTTTCGCGCATGCCGTAAATCAGTTGCAGAGGTGGGGTGTAGGGAAACCCGCCCGAGGCATTGGCTATCATCATGTCACGGAAATCAAAGAATGTGCGCGGCAGTTTGGCGGATTTCATTGCCTCCAGCGCCTTGGGGCTGACGCAGAGGATCGCCATGCCGGTGGCCAGCATGAACCCCTTTTGCGAGCCGGAAACAGCGATATCCACGCCCCAGCGATCAAACTGGAAATCAACCGAGGCCAACGAGCTGACACAATCGACGAACAGCATGGCTGGATGATCAGCGGTGTCCATCGCGCGGCGCACCGCGCCTATGTCTGAAAGGACACCAGTGGCAGTTTCGTTATGTGTCGTCAGGACTGCCTTGATCTGATGCTCCTTGTCAGCAGACAGGATTTCCTGGAATTTGTCTGCAGGCGCGCCACTCCCCCACGGGCAATCGATGACCTGGACGTCAAGACCGTGGCGCTGGCACAGATCGATCCAGCGGTGGCTGAACATTCCATAGCGTGCCACAAGAATCCTATCGCCGGGGCTAAGCGTATTGGAAACCGCCGCTTCCCATCCGCCGGTGCCACTGGCGGGAAAGGTGATGACTTGGCCTTTGGTAGTGGCAAAGACCTTCTTGGTATCTTCTAGAACGGGTGCGAAAGTGTCTACGAAATCAGGCGCGCGGTGATCCCGTGTCTGGGCCTGCATCGCAAGGCGCAGGCGATCCGGGATGTTGGTCGGGCCGGGAATGAAGACGGGGTTTTGATCGGACATGGCGGTAACCTCCATTGCTTGCTGCAAGCATGGCTGGTTGTTTTTTGCTTTTCAATTTTTTTGAAAAATATTTCCGAAATATGAATGAAAATATTAAGACACTTATATAAAATGCAAAATTATTTTTCAGTGAAAGATATCCCACGCTTTTGGAAAATGTTTTCTTTGCCTTTTCACGGCCCGATCTGGCAAAGTGGTGGCAGGAGGACTGGACCATGACGATCCAGAAGCGACCGCGCGGGCGGCCGAAATCACCATTCTCGGACAGCAATGTCGCCACTTTGCAATCATTGGATCGCGCACTCGGTTTGTTGGTGGCCTTAGCGAAAGCAGGGCGGGCAACGCTGACAGATTTGTCTCTTGGAATGAAAATCCCGGCTGCAACTACCCATCGAATTCTGACGACATTGCAAAAAAACGATTTTGTGTCTTTTGACGAAACTACGCAGGAGTGGATGATAGGTATCGAAGCCTATCGCACTGGGTCAGTCTATCTGCATCGCACCAGTTTGACCGAAATCGGGCAACCGGTCATGCGGGCGTTAATGGAGAAGACCGGCGAAACGGCCAATCTGGCGGTCCCGGACGGAGCGCAGGTCGTGTTCATTGATCAGGTTGAGACGCGCAACCCGATTCGGGCATTCTTTCCGCCAGGGACCCGCACGGCCATGCATGCGTCCGGAACAGGCAAGGCCATTTTGGCAATGCTGACGGAAAACGAGGTTAAACACCTTCTCAAAGACGTTGGTCTGACGGCTTTTACCAAACACACACGCTCAAGCTCGGAGGAACTCTTCAGGGATCTGGCGGAAACAAGAATGCGTGGCTGGTCGTTTGATGCGGAAGAGCGCTATGATGGCATGTCCTGCATTGGCAGTGCGATTTTGGACGAATCCGGGCAACCCTGCGCCGGGATTTCCATATCTGGCCCAAGCAGTCGTTTTTCCGTTGAAACGGTTGCAATGTTCGGCAACGCGGTTTCTGAGGCGGCGGCCGAAATCACGCAAAAACTGGGAGGTGCACCTAAGCCGCAAGCAAAGTAGAACCCCCAAAGACTTTCTCCGGGGGTTTTGTCTTCTTATTGTCCGCCAATGATGGCGTTCAGTGTCGCTGATGGGCGCATGACGGCCGCAGTTTTCGCAGGGTCAGTGTGGTAGTAACCGCCCAGATCGGCTGCCTTGCCTTGGGCCGCTGCAAACTCCGACAGGATTGCATCCTCATTGTTTGCCAACTCTATAGCGATCGGAGCGAATTCGGTGGCCAGGTCGGCATCGTCATCTTGTTCAGCCAGTGCTTCGGCCCAGTAGCGGGCGAACCAATAGTGGCTGTCACGGTTATCTGGTTGACCAACCTTGCGGCTCGGTGACTTGTTGTTGTCCAGGATGCCTTGGGTCGCATCTTCGGCCGCACGGCCCAGAACACCAGCTTTGGCATTGCCTTTAACATCCGCGAGGAAGTTTAGCGATTCACCCAATGCACAGAACTCACCCATCGAGTCCCAGCGCAGGTGATTTTCCTCAACCAACTGCTGCACGTGTTTCGGAGCCGATCCGCCAGCACCGGTCTCGAACAGGCCGCCACCATTCATCAGTTTGACGATCGAAAGCATCTTTGCTGAAGTGCCCAATTCCAAGATTGGGAAAAGGTCGGTCAAGTAGTCACGCAGCACGTTGCCAGTGATAGCGATACTGTCTTCGCCCTCGGTGATTGTCTCAAGCGACTGCCTGGTGGCTTCGCGTGGGGCCATGATCAGGAAGTTGTCAGCAACGCCCGCTGCCTCAAGGGCTGGTTTGACATAGTCAATCAGTTGCGCGTCATGGGCGCGGTTGGCGTCCAGCCAGAAGATTGCTTCGGACCCGGTCAATCGCTGACGGTCCATCGCAAGTTGAATCCAGTTTTCGATCGGTGCTTTCTTGACGGTGCAGGCACGCCAGATATCACCGGCCTCGACCTGGTGCGAGTGCAGGACTTCGCCATTTGCCAGGACAATACGGATAATGCCGTCTGCCTGCGCCTCGAATGTGGTCGGGTGGGAGCCATATTCCTCGGCCTTCTGCGCCATCAGGCCAACGTTTGCCACGGCGCCTGCAGTTGCCGGGTTCAATGCGCCGTTTTCTTTGAAGAACTTGATCGTCTCGTCATAGATCGAAGCATAACAGTTGTCAGGGATTATGCAGTTGGTGTCACCCTTGGCTCCGGTCTGGTCCCACCCCTTTCCGCCTGCACGGATCACGGCAGGCATCGACGCATCGACGATCACATCGCTGGGTACATGCAGGTTGGTGATGCCTTTGTCGCTGTCGACCATGTACATCGACGGGCGCTCCGACTTGAGGGCTTCGATCGCGGCCATGATATCGGCATTGCCCTTGACGCGTTCCAGCAGGTCACCCATGCCGGAATTCGGGTTCACACCTAGCAACTTCATTTCATCGCCGAACTGTTCGAATACGGGATTCAGCCACGCTTTGACCGCATGTCCAAAGATGATTGGGTCCGAGACCTTCATCATTGTCGCCTTCAAGTGCAGCGAGAACATGGTGCCGTCCACCTTGGTGTCCTCGATGGCTTCCGCAAGAAAGGCGTCAAGCGCCTTAGCAGACATGAAGGTCGCGTCGGCGACCGTGCCTTCTTCCAGCTTCCAACCGTCTTTCAGAACAGTGACCGAGCCATCGTTGTCGACGAACTCGATCTTGGCATCACCTGCCTGAGCGGCTGTGATGGTTGCTGATTTCTCATTGGCATAAAAATCGTCGCCGGGCATCGAGCTGACTTTGGTCTTGCTGTCTTTGGACCATTCGCCCATCGAATGCGGGTTCTTTTGAGCATAGTTCTTGACCGCCTTTGCTGCGCGGCGATCGCTGTTTCCTTCCCGCAAGACCGGATTCACGGCTGAACCCTTGATGGCATCGTATCGGGCACGAGTCTCTTTTTCCTCAACTGTCTTGGGATTTTCGGGATAGTTGGGGATGTTATACCCCTGTCCCTGAAGCTCGGTGATTGCCGCCACTAACTGCGGCACCGAGGCGGAGATGTTTGGCAGTTTGATCACGTTGGCGTCGCGGGTCTTGACCAAATCACCCAATGCCGCAAGATCGTCGGTTTGGCGCTGCCCGTCGGTCAGGTTTTCGGGGAATGCTGAAATGATGCGTCCCGCAAGGGAAATATCCTTGGTTCCGACGCTCACGCCTGCGGCCGAAGCGAACTTTCGAATGATCGGCAGGAAGGATGCGCTCGCCAGTTCCGGCGCTTCGTCTACAATGGTATACAATATGTCGAAGTTCGATTTATCTGCCATATTACTTTACCTTTTTTGCCTTTCTGGGCGTGGGATCCAAGAGTGTGAGGCCACCCGCGTGGTGACGAAAGCGGAGCGGATTGATTGACCCGACCCTGCAGAGACACTGTTTTGACAAGCTTCCCTTACATCCCTATGCGTTTGGGATCAATCGGTCAGAGATGCGCATTTTGCCCCACTTGATGCAATTCCTCGCGACTGTTTGTTTCTCTGCAATCGTGAGACGGTTGAGCGCCAGTGTTCAGCGAAAAACTGGAGAGCAAGTTTTGATGGTAGCGACACTTGGCCGGAGATTGTCTTGAGAAGGCATTTTTCGGGGATGAGACCGAAATGCCGAATTTTGAATTATAGGAAATGACTCTGGACACCTTGCGCGCTCTTTCGATCGCATGGCTGCTGCGCGTGCGCGAATAGACCATGTCGCCGATTCGCGAGAAGTTCTTAGGTAATCAGGATAAGTGGAACACGAAATGGCGCAATTTGCGAATGCCAGAAAGCTTGAGCAGTCGACGATCCCGCATGAGGTATGTCTAATTCCACCCTGCCTGCCGTGTATACTGTGCGCAATGGAAAGGCCCGAGCAGAACACCCGTCGCCCAAACCTCAATAACGGGCGCTGTACATTAGTCTCTTTCTCAAAGACCAGGAGACAGCTCCTGCTGGACAGCTTGGCCACGACAAGCACCAACCATCGGCCGTTCAAACTCAATTCGGTGCACGCAGGCTCGAACAATTTCCGGATTTGCTGAACGAACTTTGAAAATTCAGGATCTGAAAGGGTGACTTACCTTGTTCATTTGATCGAACTCAATCCCGCATCGAGCGCGGACAGTATCGTCTCGACATCTTCAGCGGTTATGATGAGCGGAGGTGAAAGAATGATGTTGCAACCCGAGACACGGATCATTGCGCCTGCTTGATAAGTCGCTTTCTGAACTTTGACAGGGACATCTTTTGAAACGGGCGATTTTACCGTTCGATCCGATACCAGTTCCAAAGCGCACATCAGGCCTTCGCCGCCGCGCACATCGCCAATCAATGCGTGTTTTTCCTTGAGTTTTTGCAAGCCACCGAACAATTCGGCCCCCCTGGTTGCAGCGTTTTCCCACACCCGCAACCTTCGAACTTCGGCCAGCGACGCCAGTGCGGCTGCCGCACCGACGGGGTGACCTGAGTATGTGTAGCCCGAGTCAACGGAGGCCATGCCACTGACATCTGTTTCAAAAACTGATGAAACCTCATCCGAAACCATGACTGCCCCGAACGGAAAATATCCGTTGGTGATCGCTTTGGCGGTTGTCATGAAATCCGGCTTTACACCCCAATGACGAGACCCGCTTTCGTCGCCTGTTCGGCCGAAGGCGGTAATGACTTCGTCGGCGATCAGCAAGATCCCATGATTGTTACAAATTTCACGAACTTTCGGCATGAAGCTCTTGTGTGGGGGGATTACGCCACCAGCGCCGAGTATCGGCTCCATGATAAACGCTGCGATCGTATTTGCATCCTGAAACGCGATTTCAGCCTCGATAGCTTGCAAGCACAGTTGCGCGAGTCGCTCGGGGTCGGATTCATTGAATGGGTTCCGATAGGCATATGGTGCGGGAATGTGGAAGCAACCAGGCAGCATCGGTTCATAGGCATTGCGGAACTTACCGTTCCCGTTGACGCTTGCGCCACCGAAATGGGTTCCATGATAGCCGTATTTCAGGCTGAGAAACTTTGTGCGCCCAGCTTCGCCTCTGATCCGGTGGTATTGACGGGCGAGTTTCAACGCAATTTCGACCGAGTCAGACCCGCCGGACGTATAGAAAGCACGCGTTAATCCGTCCGTCGAGAAGAATTCAGCCAATTCATAAGATAGCTCAATCGCTTTGTCATTGGTGGTGCCTCGAAAGCATGAATAGTATGGCAGGTCGCACAGTTGCTGGGCGATGGCTTCTTTTACTGGCTCGCAAGAGTAGCCCAAATTAACGTTCCAAAGGCCTCCGACCGCGTCGATAGTCTTGTGCCCCTCGACATCAACAATGTGAACCCCTTCTCCGCCGGTCAGGATGGTAGGTGGGTTGGTTTGAGCATCTGCAGGATGAGTCATCGGTTGCCAAAAATGGCGACCGTTATTTTCCATCAGAAAGTTCGAATCTTTCATTGGCTTGAACTCCGGATCATGAATAAGACGAGAGGAACTCTCAAAAACGAACTTTGCGATTGAGGTTCGGCTTCGTTCAGTGAGTTGAGTTTGGATAGTCATGCGGGGCACGCCCCCCGAGGGCGGATGTTATTTCTTCCGCCGCACGTTCCAGTGATATCAGACATTTGGCTTCGAGTTCCGGTGTGGCACGAGAAGTTGGAATAGCCGCCGCAACCGCGCCAACAGCCATTTGATTGCCGTCGAACAGAGGGCGGGCAATTCCTTTGACGCTTTCTTCGAATGACCCTTCGGCGACCGCATACCCACGGTCGCGGATAGTAGAAATCATTGCGGCAAGATCGCAGCGATTGGTGACTGTTTTGTTCGTTACCTTGTGTAGATCGTGGGTCAGGAGGTGCTCCAAAAGGCGTTTGTTGCCAAAGGCAGTTACAACCAAACCCGATGCCGTTGCGTGCAGGGGCAGGATTTCGGAAGGATCCACTACTACACGTACCGAGTGGCTTTGAGTTTCTTCAATTGCAACTGTGTTCAGGTGGAATCTGTCCAGCAGAGACATATGAACGGTTTCTCCAGTTGCTCCTACACACTCCCGTAGGATTGGGCGAGCAATGGATCGGGTGGGAAAAGCCATTTCCCTTTGATTGGCGAGCCTCAGAACCGTACTGCCGAGACGATAGAGCTTGGTGTCCGATTTCTGCTCGAGTAAGCCGAATTCACACAACTCACCAAGAAGACGCAACGCAGTCGCCTTATTCAGGCCGGACATGCGCGTAACTTGCGACAGCCCCAGTTCAGGGTGTTGTGTCGAAAAAAGGTCCAACAAGGACAATGCCTTCAGTGTCGTTCCCACCTTTTAAGCCCTGCTGCTACGTCTCATCTCGACATCAAGCTTGACACAAAGAAGTTAATATAGCAATCTTATTTTTGAAATAACGGTTCAAATAATGAGCCAACTTGGGAGGAAATCTTATGGTCAAACTAACTGCTTTCGCAGGCGCTTTTGTGTTGACGGCAAGTGCGGTTTTCGCAGAGTACCCGGAAAAACCTGTGTCGTTTGTGGTGCCGTGGCCTCCAGGTGATCTGGAGGACGTATTGACCCGGTTGATCGCGGATGAGTTCCAGTCGATGTACGGCGTTCCGGCTGCTGTAGTGAACAAGCCCGGTGGTGGTGGCGGGCCGTTTCCCGGGGCGGTGGAGGTCGCGACCGCGCCTGCGGATGGCTATACTGTGGGTTCGTTCGTGGTGGGCGTTCCGGTCATCGGGCCGGAAATAGGCATTCCTGAACTTTCTCCGAACCCATTTGAGCCACTGGGAATATTCATGACCTATCCATTCGTGGTGGCCGCATCTGGAGATGCCCCGTATTCGAGTTGGGAGGAGCTTGTTGCCCATGGCAAGGATAACGAAGTGGCACTGGGTCATTTCGGGACGTTCCTGCCGCCCACCAAGATCACTATGGCTGCAGCCATCGAAAGTGGGTTTGACTTTGCAAGTGAAGCCGCATTCGACGAACTGAACTGCAACACACTCGCTTCAGGCGATGTGGATGTCATCAACACGACGCTGCAGCAGATCATGCCGTGCAAGGATGATCTGCACATTCTGGCAAGTATCGGCAGTCAGCGTATCGCAATCACACCTGACACCCCAACCGTTACCGAGCTGGTACCCGGTCTGACCTTGTCATTGTGGAACGGGCTTTTCGTTCACAAAGACGTGCCTCAGGAGGCGCGCGACAAGATTGCTGCAGCAGCGCAGAAGGCGTTGCAGTCCGAGCAAGCTCAGAGCCTGATAAATGAAACTGGTGTTCTGATCTATTGGCAGGATGCGGCCGAATCCACGGAGCAGATCGAATCTGACAAAGCCATGTTCGGCAAGGTCGCTGAAATTCTTGGGGAATAAAGCTCGTTGACTTCAATGCCCCCGGATGGACCGGGGGCATGACTCGCAGGGAGGAAGGTCAATGCTTGTAAGAACGCTGCAGGATTTGTTCAAACGCTATCGCCGGCCAGGTGACATTGTATTTGCAATCTTTTTTCTCGCTTTCTCGTTTTTTCTTCTGACGCAGCTTGGAGAGCAAACCAAGCTAGTCAAAAGAACCAAATGGTTTGCACAACCTTCGTTGTGGCCAACCATCGCCGTTTACGGAATGGTTTTGTTCGGTGCGCTTCATTGCCTGAGTTCAGCCCTGTCCCCCCGAATTCCCGGTCGTTGGCGCGAAGTACTTTTCTGGCTGAGGTCGCTGGAATTTGTTGCCTATTTCCTCATCTATGTGTTGGTGGTCCCTTACCTTGGATACCTGCCGTCGACAGTTCTCTTCGCGCTGTTTCTAGCTGTTCGTTGTGGGTTCACGAGTTTTGCCTCCTTGGCTGCATCTGCCGCCTTCGGAGTCAGCGTAGCAATTTTGTTTCGCGCTTTCTTGCAGGTCAAAATCCCGGCGGGCCAGATATATGAGTACCTCCCTGATTCATTGCGGGCGTTTGCCCTGACTTACTTATGAGGCCATCCCGATGGATACGCTGATCTCCGGTTTCGGGATAATTGCTCAATGGAACGTGGTCGCAGCCCTCCTTATCGGGTCGATAGGCGGTGTCATCATCGGCGCATTGCCGGGCGTCGGCGCGGCTGTTGCAATTGCAATTCTCTTGCCCGCCACATTTGCCTTTGAACCCATTGTCGGGCTGACTTTGCTTTTGGGTATATATGGTTCATCCATGTATGGCGGCGCGATCCCTGCAATTCTGATCAATACGCCCGGAACAGCGGTCAACGCCCTGACCACTTATGACGGTTATCCGATGACGAAACGAGGACAAGGGCAGCGAGCGTTGTCGCTGGCCTACTCGGCTTCTTTCTTCGGTGGCATCTTTTCGGTTATCTGCTTGATCATCCTGTCGCCGGTTCTTGCGGCCGTCGCCCCGCATTTCGGTAGTCGCGAGATCTTTCTTGCGGCACTCATGGGCATCATCCTTTTGGTGTTGGCCCATCGGGGGCAAACGTTTGCTGCGGCGATGTTGGCAAGTTTTGGCCTGTTGCTGAACACCGTTGGGCTGGAACCGGTCAAATACACGAAACGTTTCACATTTGACCAAAGCTGGCTGGCCTCGGGGGTCGATCTGATCGTTGTTGTTCTCGGACTCTTCGCCATCAGTCAGGCATTACTACTTATGGTCGACAAAGATCACGCGCCGGGTCAGGCGCATGTCGATGGTAATTTACTTTCGGGGTTCAAGGAACTTTTCGGGATCAAGCGGGTAGCGACTGTGTCATCCAGTATTGGCGTTTTGATGGGTATGGTTCCCGGAGTGGGCGAGTTTACGGCGCAATTCCTATCCTATACCTATGCCCAGAAAAGCTCGAAAGAGCCGGGAAAATTCGGTGACGGCTCGCCGGAAGGCCTTGTCGCGTCGGAAGCGTCGAACAATGCCGTGCCAGGCGCTGCCATGATCCCGTTGCTGGCGCTTGGCATCCCGGGCGAGGCGCTGACCGCGATGATGCTGTCGGTCTTTTACGTCCACAATGTGATCCCCGGCCCCCAGCTGTTTGAAAGCCAGATGGACTTTGTCATGGCGATCTATCTGGCGCTGATACTGCTAAACGTGATTGTTCTGGTCTTTTTGCTGTTCTCGACCAACCTGCTCTTGAAGATCATTCAGATCCCGACTCGTTTTTTGGGAATCATAATCATCATCCTGTCCTTTGTCGGGGTCTACAGTCTGCGAAACTCCATCACTGATTGCGCCTTGGCTTCCGGGTTCGGTGTATTTGGGTTGATTCTAAAGCGGCTAAATCTGCCGATTGTCCCAATCATTCTAGGGATGGTTCTGGGAGGTATCATGGAGGTCAAATTGCGCAGCGCGATGGCCCGGGTCAAGACGCCACTGGACTTTGTTGATCGTCCTATCGCCGCCTTCCTGTTCGCAATGATCGTGCTAATTTTCGCGTTGCATATCAGAGCCTTGATCCGAGAGCACAAAGCCCGCCGGAACCCCGAGCCTGTCGGACCGGAAACAACCACACAACAAGGGTGATTCGAATGCTTGACCAGGCAGCTATAGATCGCATCCGACGCCAGAATATTCCCGATCAGGGCCATTTCATCGATGGCAAGTCTGTTTCTTCGGTATCGGGAGAGCACCTGGAAGTCATCTCCCCTATCAACGGTCAATTCCTGACGCGGATCGCCAAAGGTGTTCCGGATGACATGGCCAAGGCAGTGAAGTCGGCTCGGGCGGCGTTCGAGGATGGTCGCTGGTCTCGCGTGGCGCCTGCTACCCGTAAGAAGATCTTGATGCGGCTGGGAGATCTGATCGAGGAGCGAGCCTTGGAATTGGCCGTGCTGGGCGTTCGTGACAATGGAACCGAGATCAATATGGCCTACAGGGCGGAAGCTTTGTCAGCCGCGGCTACGTTCCGGTACTATGGCGAGGCCATCGACAAGATCTACGGTCAGATCGCTCCAACGCCCAATGATGTACTGGGCTTGGTTCACCACACTCCAGTTGGTGTAGTGGGGGCAATTGTGCCGTGGAATTTTCCCTTGATGATTGGCAGTTGGAAAATCGCGCCCGCTTTGGCCGCCGGCAATTCTATTGTTCTGAAACCTGCTGAAAGTGCCTCGCTTACCCTACTCAAAATAGCTGAGCTGGCTTCTGAAGCAGGGTTGCCTGATGGCGTGTTCAACGTGGTGACCGGAAAAGGATCGGTCGTCGGAGAGGCCTTGGCCTTGAGCATGGACGTGGATATTCTTGTTTTTACCGGATCGGGTGCCACAGGACGGTGCTTAATGAAGTATTCGGCGGAGTCCAATCTAAAGCGCTGTTATCTTGAGCTTGGCGGAAAGTCTCCAAATATAGTGTTCAACGACGTGCCAGACCTGGCTCAGGCAGCGGCAATATCAGCAGCAGGTATTTTTCGGAACTCAGGTCAGGTTTGTGTGGCTGCATCCCGGCTGCTGGTACAAGACGACATAGCTGACGATTTCGTGGCCGAAATGGCGCGCCATGCGGGCGCTTTCCGCGTTGGCGACCCCCTCGATCTGAAAATCCAGATAGGTGCCGTACATTCTCTCGCTGAGCTTTCGTCCAATCTGGATTTTGTTCAGACGGCCCAAGACGAGGGCGCTCGCTGCGTTACGGGTGGCGAGCGGATACTGGAGGAAACCGGAGGTTACTATATGTCGCCCACGATCATGAGTGGGGTCAAACCAACCGATAACCTGTTTCGAAAAGAGGTTTTTGGCCCAGTTTTGGCGGTTACGACGTTCAAGGACGAGGCTGAGGCAATTGGGCTGGCCAACAGCACCGATTATGGGCTGTCCGCCGGGATATGGACCTCGAATATAAGCCGTGCGCATCGGATGGTTGACGCGGTGCGGTCCGGTGTCATCCACGTCAATACATATGGCGGTTCCGATATGACGGTCCCGTTGGGAGGGGTCAAGCAATCAGGCAACGGGCACGACAAATCACTGCATGCGATGGACAAGTATTTGGATCTGAAATCCGCCTGGATTCAGCTTTAAGATAATTTGGTTGCGGCGGTATCGATCGCTAGGAGGAAACGAATGTCAAAAAGAACCATCCTGGTAATTGGCACTTACGACACCAAGGAACCCGAAATGAGGTTCATCGAACAATGCATCAAGGGACAAGGAGCCAATGTTCTGAGTATGGATGTGAGCGTATTGGGTGTTCCTTCCGGCCCGACGGATATCAGCAAGCACGATGTTTCCGCCGCTGGCGGCATGACCATTGATGACGTCATTGCGTTAGGAGACGAGAACAAAGCCTTTCGTGTCATGTCACGGGGGGCTGCGTCGTTGGTTGCGAAAGAACATGCAGAAGGGCGGTTTGACGGAATGTTGGCAATCGGCGGCACGATGGGCACGGACCTCGCGCTCGATTGTGCTCAAGTCCTGCCCATGGGAGTGCCAAAATACATCGCCTCAACCGTCAGCTTTTCTGCCTTAGTCCCCCCTGATCGTTTGGCGCCTGACATCCAGATGATCCTTTGGGCAGGCGGCCTCTATGGGTTGAATTCGGTATGCCGGTCATCCCTTTCCCAGGCTGCCGGAGCCATCGTAGGAGCCACAAAAGCTGTTCAGCCGCCCTCTTCAGATCGACCCATGGTCGGTATGACCTCGCTGGGATCATCCTGTTTGAAATACATGAAAACACTGAAACCTGCACTTGAAGAACGAGGGTTTGACGTGGCGGTGTTTCATTCGACGGGAATGGGCGGCATGGCTTTTGAAAAGCTGGCCGGTGAGGGAGCGTTCAATTGCGTCATGGATTTTTCTATGCAGGAATTCGGCAACTTGATGGCCGGGTCGCTCGTTTCCAGTGGTGAAGACCGGCTTACAAATGCAGGAAAGGTCGGGACACCTCAGATGGTGGCGCCTGGAGCCCTAGACTTGGTGGATTTTGCTGGCTGGCAGGATATCCCGCCGCAATATGCCGGCCGCCCCTTTCACGAACACAATCGATTGATCAAAAGCTCTGTCTTCACAGCTGAAGAACGCCGCATGTGGATACGTGAGATGGCAAAACGAATGGCAGCCGCCAAAGGGGCAACACACTTCTTCTTGCCCCTAGGTGGAGTCGAAGAATGGGACCGGGAAGGGCACGAGGCGCACGATCCAGAAGGGCTTGCCGCATTGGTTGACGAAGCCCGAAAGATTATTCCTGGACAGACGCCAATGACCGAGGTGGACGCGCATATTAATGATAGTGAGTTCAGTGACGCAGTGCTGTCTCTTTTTGATGAATGGATCAGGGACGGGACCGTTTCCAAAGAATTGCGGGCGCAATGAACGACCCTAGAAGAACCATGCCGGTTAATAACCTGCCGTCTCCAATTTACTCGCGGAATGCCTTCACGAAGTAGTCTGTGAGCGGTTTGGTCAAATAGGAAAGCGGCGTTCGCTCGTCCGTCTTGATCAAAGTCTCAACGGGCATGCCCGGAAGCAGAACTTGGCCCTGGAGACGGTCCAACTGCCCCTCATCCAGATAGAGTTCGGCCCGATAAAAACTATACCCGGTTTTTTCGTCCGTAAACACATCAGCCGAAATGGTAGCGACATGGCCGTCGATTTCTGGTGTCTGCCTTTGGTTGAAAGCTGTAAACCTCAGTGTAGCCGCCTGCCCAACATGGAGTTGGTCAACATTAATGGCATCCACCCGCGCCGTTACTTTCAGTGGGGTGTCCTGCGGAACCACATACATCATAGGTTCGGCGGGTTGGACCACCGATTGCAGCGCAAAGATCGTGCTTCCATAAACGACACCTGAGACAGGTGCCCGAATATCCATGCGCGACAACTGTTCACGCAGTGAAAGACGCCGTTCGGCCAGTTCAATCTCGCGGAATTGCAGGTCGCGCAAAGTTGTTATGGCTTCTTCCCTTCGGGTTGCGCCAAGGCGGACGATCTCGATCTCAGTCGAGGCGATCTGGCCTTTAAGCCGGGCTACGGTCGCTTCGAGCTGCCCGATTTCACCGTTCAGGTTTGCGCTTTCGCGCTTCAATGCCGAAACGCGGCTGGTCTGTGTAAGGCCCCTTGTCAGAAGGCTTTCCTGATCTTCCAACTCGTCCTCGATCAGGGCAACTTGCTCTCTCAAAGCGACCAGTTGCGCCTGCGTGCCTTTGATTTCGCTTTCGATCTGCGTTTTCTGCTCCCGAAGTTGTTCCGACTGTTTCTCCATTGTTTCTGCTCGGGCAATGAACAAGCGGCGCTGACCGTCTACAAGTTCCTTCGTCGCATGCTCGTCTTCGGTCAATTGCTGGAGTTTGGTGTTCAGTCCTTCGGTGTCCTCACCATCGCGTTCCGCCTCAAGGCGAGCCTTGCGTGCGAGAAGTTCAAACAGTTGCCCCTGGACGATAGTAAGTTCCGACGACAGGAATGTGTCGTCGAACCGGATCAACATATCGCCCGCATTTACCCTGTCACCGTCGCGAACAAAGATTTCGCCCACGACACCACCATCCGGATGCTGAACCACCTGACGATTTGTTTGAACCTCGACAATCCCCGGAGAGACGATAGCACCAGCAAGTTCCGTTTGCGTGCTCCAGACACCGATGCCGCCAACCAAAATGGCCAGCGCGAAGAACCCTACGGCTGCAGGAAAGGCAATACGCCATGCAGGTTTATTGGACGAAGCAGATATATCGGCCATTACTCGCCCGCCTTTCCGAATTGTCTTTTGATCACACCAGCATTTTGAACCATTGCGCTCAGCACCTCATCACGGTTGCCTATCCGCACAATCTGGCCTTTTTCCACCACGGCTAAACGATCGCATTCAGATATGGCTTGAGGGCGATGAGTCATGATCATGACGGCTTTGCCGACAGACTTGAACTCTCGCACTGCGGCATTGAGTGCTTCGGTTCCTTCCGCATCCAAAGCCGAATTCGGTTCGTCTAGGATCAGCAGAACCGGATCGCCATACAAAGCGCGTGCCATCGCAATCCGTTGCTTTTGACCACCGGACAATTGGCTGTCGTTACCTTCGAGAAACGTGTCATATCCCTTTTGCAGGCTCAGGATTAGCTCATGGGCCTTGGCCTTCTTGGCCGCGGCAATAACTGCCTCGGAATCAGGGTTCAGGGACATGCGGGCAATGTTTTCGGCAACAGTTCCATTGAACAAAGTAACTTGTTGCGGCAGGTAGCCGATATGCTTGCCCAGATCACTGACATCGTACTGGTCCAGCGTGGCTCCACCCAATCGAATTTCCCCCGCCGCAGCGGGCCAAAGTCCCAGCAAAGCCTTCGCCAATGTGGTCTTGCCAGATCCGCTTTTGCCGATAACGCCGATGGCTTCGCCCGGCTCCACAGTCATGCTGACATTGCGCAAGGTTGGCGTCGAGGCACCCGGAGGAATGACTGTCACGGATTGCACCGACAGGTGCGCTTTAGGGATTGGTAACTTGGTTCGCTTGTCTTCTGGAGGGATTGAGTCAAGAAATCTGCTCAACGATGTCCACGAGGTTCTGGCGCGTTCAATGAGCCCCCATTGGCCGATCGACTGTTCTATCGGCGCGAGCGCGCGACCCAATAGGATAGAGCCGGCAATCATCGCGCCTGCGGTCATTTCGTTTTGCAAAACCAGGTAGGCACCAAGTGCTAGCATGGCCGATTGCAGGAATAGCCGAACTGATTTGGTTAGAGATGTAAAGCTGCCGGTCCAGTCGCTAGCGGCAATTGTTTGCCCCAGCGCGTCGGACCTCTGCCGCATCCAACGTGCTGTCACGTCGCGTTGCATACCCTGGGAGCGCACAACTTCGGATGCCTGTCGGGCGCTTTCCGAGAAAGCGTTGGCCAAGGCTGACGCTTTTTGGGCGTCCGCTACGCGCTTGCGCGTCAAAGCCTGATTGAGCAATGCGACAACTATCAGTATGCCTCCTCCCACAATTGCAAGCCAGCCAAGCCAAGGATGAAAGATGAAAATCGCGGCAAGAAACAATGGCGTCCATGGTATGTCCAACACGGCCAAAAGTACGGGAGAACTGCACAGTGTTTGAATAGATTCAAGATCACGCAGGGCCGTCGCAGGGGTAGATCGGGCACGCGGGTGAATCGATTGTCTGAGTGTCGCTTCGAAGACTCTTTCATCCAGTTCAGTTTGCAGCCGCGCTCCAAATCGCGCGACGATGCGGCCGCGGGCATAGTCAAGTAGGGCCATCAGGCCATATAGCAGAGCCACCAGCAAGAACAGCGCAGTCAGCGTTTCTTCAGATCGCGATCCTAGAACGCGGTCATAAACCTGAAGCATAAATAACGGGCCTGTGAGCATCAGAATATTTACAAAGATGCTGAACAGGAAGGCCACGCCGATGTATCGAAGGCCATTGTTTCGCGCCGCTTGAAGTTCGTGGCGTGCCTGAGGCATTTGGCTTAGACGTGTCATATTTAAGATCAGACTTTAATGGGCTCACAAAACGCGTTCGCGATGCTTGATTCCCGGGTTTAATTGTTTCCGAACATTGACTGAATTTTCAGCCGCTTATCAGCTTCAGCCCATGTGTCCGGTCATTCGGTCCCCACATTCTGCAAAGAGTTTTAGGAGCTTTCTCGAAGGAGCTAAATACATCTTCGATTTGTGTCTTCAACACTCCCTAGTTCTTGTATTGCGGAAAATCGCCAAACTTTTTGATACTCAGCGACTTATCGCCTGCAACACACCGGGGCGGGTTTGGTTATGCTAGTATTATGTTTGGAGCCAACCCAACTGCGGACGTGCCGATGGTTTTCAACCCACGATCATCTGTTTCATTTTCAGTGCCTCATATTCCAACTCATTGAGGCGAAACTGAACCACATCTCCAATTGTTATCATCCCGCACAAGTTTCCGTCCTTCAATACTGGCATATGTCGGAAGCGCCCCTCGGTCATACGCTTCAAGACGTCCATTAGAAAATCCTCTGGTGCGCAGCTTTGAACTTTCGTGGTCATCAGATCAGAAACGGACTGAGGCAAGGTCTGTCCAGGCGTCTCGGCCATGCGTCGCACGATATCCCGTTCAGAAAGGATACCCTGCAGCGCGCCATTCTGATCCGTGACGACCAAGGCGCCGATACGTTTTTCCTTCAGGAGTTTTACGACTTCATGAATAGTCTCTCCCGGGCGGACGGAAAACACATCGCCTCCCTTTCCTTCCAAGAGCTTGGCTACGGTCGTCAATGAGTGTGACAAATTAGATTCAACGGTTTGGCTGTAGGTGGTGGTCTCGGCCTTGTCGCCACGCTTGGGCGCTTGGTAAGAGCTTGGGGCCATTGGCTGGTCTCCTCCTGTACCGGTTCGAATTCTTGTGTCCACCTTACCGCTGGTGGGCGATCTGTATAGTGGGCAAATGCGTCACAAAATGTCAGAGTACTGTGAATCAAGGGAAATCTGAATGCTGCAAAATCTTCACCTTACTTCGCTAAGTGGTGTTTTGATTGTTTTCTTGGTCGTTGTCTGCGGTCACCGCTTTCGCCAAGCATGGAAGGAGCAAACGCCGGGCTGGCAGATTCGCGCTTGGCTATATGGAGTACCAGCAGCGCTAGGTTTGATAGCGCTGGGATTCCTTCCTTTCGACCACTGAGTGTTGTTTGACTCCGCAAATATGCGCTGTCATATGCCGAGTGCATTTGTCTCTGGAGTAAGTTTATGCGCCACTGGTTCGCTTTGGTCTTTCTGTGTCTGACTGCCGGCTGCCTGTTCGACAAGGAGTCCGAGGTGGTTCGCCTGTCGGGCGAGACCATGGGAACCACTTACAACATTATTGCCATCGGCGACAATCTGGACTCGGAAACGTTGTCTCAGTCGATCAAACAAACCCTTGCAGCGGTTAATGCAAAGATGTCGAACTGGGATCCAAATTCTGAGGTCTCAACTTTTTCGACATCCAACAGTACTGCTCCTGTCAAAGTCTCCGCCGAATTTGCCCGAGTGATGGCGGCGGCCAATGAAGTGCACGAACAAAGCGGTGGTAAGTTTGATGTAACTCTTGGGCCGTTAATTGAACTCTGGGGGTTTGGCCCTCGCAAGCCCGATGATCCGGTTCCAAGCGACCAAGCCATTTTGGCTGCGCTTGAACACGTTGGGCAAGGGTCGCTTCTCCATTTGGACGAGTCAACATTAATGCTTGCCAAGACAGACGGCAGTGTGGGCATCAATTTGTCGGCTATTGCCAAAGGTTTTGGTATCGATGCAGTGGCTGCTACTTTGGATGCCGCCGATGTCCACGATTACATGGTCGAGATCGGCGGTGACCTTGTGGCAAGGGGTGAGAATGACAAGGGAAAGCCGTGGCAAATCGGTATTGAAAAACCGGAGCCCGGCGCGCAGGCAGTGCAACTGGTCGTGCCTGTTAGTGACTTGGGACTAGCAACATCGGGCGACTATCGGAATTTTTTCGAGCAGGATGGGGTTCGATATTCGCATATTATCGACCCGACAACCGGTCGTCCGATTACGCACCACACCACTTCAGTGACGGTTGTATCCGAAAACGCGATGATGGCGGATGCTTGGGCAACTGCGATGTTGGCCTTGGGATTGGATGACGGTATGAAAGTGGCCGAAAAATTCGATCTTGCCGTCTTTTTTATTGCTCGGGATGTGACAGGCGACGATGAAGCCTATATCACGGTGCAAAGCAGTGCATTCAAGGAAGTGCTGGGCCGAAACTGACCGGGGTAAGAACTAAGATGAGCACATTCGTATTGGCATTCTCTTTGTTGTTGATCATCGTCGTGGGCATGTCTTTGGGTGTCATGCTGATGGGTAAGACGATCAAGGGCAGCTGCGGCGGCCTTAATGCAATATCGGGGGCGGACAAATGTGTCGTATGCCAAAAGGACATCGATCCGGACAGTCCGCTGAGGGACAAACTGCAATGCCCGCGTGCACGTAAAAAGTTGGAAGAGATGGAGAGTGAAGCTTCCGTCTGACGCATCGAGTCTGCATGCGGTACGCTGGGCGCAACAGCATTTTCGTAAGGGTCGTTATAGCCAATCGCCAAACGTTGATTTACAATTCAGTTAGCATGTGAAGTAAATCAATTCGGATGGAGATCATGGTCAGGCCGAAGAACATTCTTTTTATTATGTTCGACCAGCTGCGCTGGGACTATCTGAGCTGTTATGGCCATCCGCATTTGCAGACGCCGAACATTGATCGTCTGGCCTCGATGGGCGTTCGATTCACCCGAGCGTATATCCAATCCCCGATCTGCGGCAGTTCACGCATGTCTACGTATACCGGACGCTATGTGCATTCCCATGGGGCCTCGTGGAACGGCATTCCCCTGAAAGTCGGTGAAGTGACAATGGGCGACCACCTGCGGGAAGCCGGAATGGAATGCTGGTTGGTCGGGAAAACGCATATGAGAGCAGATGCCGAGGGGATGGCTCGGCTTGGCTTGGAGCCTGATAGCCTGATCGGTGCCAGAGTGGCGGAGTGCGGATTTGACGTGTTCGAACGTGACGACGGCATGCTTCCCGAAGGGCCCGACGGTTACTATGATGCGAATGGTGCCGAGAACTACAATAAGTACCTTCGCGCCCTCGGTTACGAGAGCGACAACCCATGGCATGACTTTGCCAACTCAGGACTGGATGAAAACGGAAACGTTTTGTCAGGCTGGTTCCTGAAACATTCCCAGAACCCGGCGAACATTGAAGAGAAACACAGCGAAACGCCCTACCTAACGACACGAGGTATGGAGTTCATGCAAGGTAACGAGGGCCCGTGGGGCCTTCACCTCAGCTATATCAAACCGCATTGGCCCTATGTCGTACCCGAACCTTATGCGTCAATGTATGGTCCAGAGCATGTATTACCCGTAAACCGTTCGGATTCCGAACGACAAAATGCGCACCCAGTGCTGAAGGCGTTCATGGATACCAAGGTGGGAGAGGCTTTTTCGCGCAAGGAGGTGCGAGATGCGGTAATCCCGGCTTACATGGGCCTGATCAAACAAGCGGATGACCAGATGGGTCGGCTGTTCGACTGGATGGAAGAAACGGGACGGATGAAAGACACGGTGATCGTTCTGACTTCGGATCACGGCGATTTCCTTGGGGACCACTGGATGGGGGAAAAGACTTTCTTCCATGATGCATCGACCAAGGTTCCATTGATCATCTTCGATCCGTCCGACGAGGCGGATGATACTCGTGGATCGGTTTGCGATGCGCTGGTGGAATCTATCGATCTCGTCCCAACGTTCGTTGAAGTTGCCGGTGGGCATATTGCGGATCACATCCTTGAAGGCGAAAGCCTGCTGCCAATTCTAAGGAGTATGAGAGGCGACACAAAACGCGACTACGTCATTTGCGAGTATGACTACTCTGCTTCACCAGTCGCCGACATTTTGCAGGCGGATGTTCGCGATGCCGTGATGTTCATGGTTGCAACGGAAAAATGGAAGCTGATCCACTGTGAAGGCGGTCATCCGCCCATTCTATTCGACCTCGAGAACGATCCAAATGAACTCGTGGATCTGGGAAAGTCCGAAGCCCACGGGGACATCATTAGTGCGATGTATGACCGTTTGTTCGAATGGACGCGCCGCCCGTCACAAAGGACCACAAGAACACACGAGCAACTGATCGACATGAGAACAAAAAGCCGAGGACGCGGTGTGATGGTCGGAATCTACGATGAGAATGAAGCCCCACTCCACTTGACCGTCAAATACCGGAAACGAAAAGCGAGGCCGTACAAGAGCTATTTGAAATGATATTCTAGTGGTTTGAGCAAGACGGACGAGTCCGTTTTGGGATTCCCTCTGCCTTGGGGTTGTGCGTGTCTACAAACATGCGCACCGGTGTCAGTTTCAGCCTCTCGTCGACCGACCGTCACCGATTGGATGCGATCGTTTCGAATGGCAACAGCCCCCAGAAGCATGTCTGGCGGGCCCGGATCATTCTTCTGAGCGACAACGGGCACGGCACAGCGGCGATCATGTCGGAGACAGGCAAGTCCAAGACCTGCGTCTGGCGCTGGCAGGAGCGCTTCGTGGAGGAAGGCGTCGAAGGTCTCCTGCGCGACAAGACACGGCCACCGGGAACCCCGCCAACGCCGGCAGATAAGGTCGCTGAGGTCGTGCGGCTGACCCAGAAGCCGCCGCATGAGGCCACGCACTGGACGCTCAGGGTGATAGCCAAAGTTGCCGGGGTGGCGCCTTTGACGGTACGTGGCATCTGCAAGGCGCATGGCCTCAGCCCGCATCGCTGGCGCGCGTTCAAACTCTCGAAGGATCCGAACTTCGTAGACAAGCTGATCGACGTGGTGGGGCTGTATGTCGACCCGCAGGCGCACGCGGTGGTGCTTTCGGTCGATGAGAAGTCACAAATCCAGGCGCTGGATCGCACACAACCGGGCTTGCCGATGAAGAAGGGGCGGGCCGGCACGATGACGCACGACTACAAGCGCAACGGAACCACCACACTATTTGCAGCGCTGAACGTGCTCGACGGAACCGTGATTGGTCGGAACATGCAGCGTCATCGCCATCAGGAGTTCATTCGCTTCCTGAATGACATTGAGCACCGCGTGCCCTCAGGCAGGGAGGTCCACGTGATCCTGAACAACTACGCCGCGCACAAGCACGCCAAGGTCCGCACCTGGCTGGAGAGGCATCCGCGCTGGACCTTCCACTTCCTGCCCACAAGCTGCTCCTGGCTGAACGCGGTCGAAGGTTTCTTCGCCAAATTGACCCGGTGCCGCCTGCAACGCGGCGTGTTCCACTCACTCGTCGATTTGCAGGCCGCCATCAACCGCTTCATCGCAGAACACAACACGACCGAGGCCAAGCCTTTCCGCTGGACGGCCGACCCCGACCGGATCATCGCCGCGCGAAACCGTGGGTTCCAGACCTTGGCTTCGGGCCGATAGGTCGATCGAAGTCTGACAGAAGTCGTCAGATGACGGCTTGGAGCCCAAGGCGGCCAAATGTGCTAAGGTCAAATGGCCGCAAGAGGGGATGTTGGCTTTGGTGACTTATGTCAGAACTAGATAGTCAATGGATCGACATTCCGGACGAGCGTTTGCAGCGCTTCGAAGCGATGTTCCGGTGGAGCGAAGAGACCGCCCATTACTATGATGGCGCGTGTCTCGCCCCTGGGCTTGATATTCTGGATTTTGGCTGCGGCCCGGGACATCAAGCAATCGAATTTGTCGACCGAGTTGCCCCTGACGGTCATGTTCATGCTGCCGACGTAAATGAAGATTTTCTCGCGAGTGCTCGATCAAAGGCAGAACAGGCAGGAATTGCCGATCGCATAACCACGCACCTATTGACCGATGAAGATGTGCCCTTGCCGACGGCAAGCGTCGATCGAGTCATCGTGCGAAACACGCTTATTCATGTACCCAAGCCAGAGGCGAATTTGGTTGAGTTTCGGCGTGTGCTGCGTCCGGATGGGAGGCTTCATATGATCGAGGGTGACCGGCGTCTTATGGCCGTCGAACCTCTTGAAATGAGAGAATGGAACGATCTCATCGAAGCGGCGGCTTGGGCCTGGGAACAGCCCGTCATCGGACGTCGGCTTCATGCTCTGGCACGACGTGCGGGCTTCTCCGATATCAAGGTCCAAGTCGTTACTGCAGCCGACACGACCGGCCGGTTGCTTGGCATGATCCGTACGATCGGCGAATATGCGATCGAGGGCGGGATGTCAGCACAGCGTGTCGCGACACTCTTGAAAGATTTGGAAGGTGCCGCCGTGGACGGGACCTATTTGGCAGTGTCTCCGCAGTTTGTAGTCACCGCGCGGACACAAGCCTAACCTCGCGGTATCATTCTTACCTCCGACCTTCGCCGAGGGGCGTGCGACAGGGTTCGCGATGTCTGATTCTGACCATTAGAGCATGATCTCCAGCTAGCCTACTGATCAATGGGCTTCTAGCCTATTAGTCTTTCTTGAAAGCGTCCCTCAGTGCAGCGCCAAGTGCACCAGTGCTGCCGATCTCTTCGGGGGCACTCCTGCGCTGATGGTTTGTTGCTGAGCTGCCTTTGTTCGATGCCGGCCCGCGTGCCGACCGATCTCTCTCAGCAACAGCCCCGCCATCCTTCCGCATGGTTAGACCGATGCGCTTTCGAGAAACATCTACCTGAACCACACGCACCTTTACAACTTGGCCCGTTTTTACCACCTCGTGCGGGTCTTTGACAAACCGATCGGCCAACTGGCTGACGTGAACCAGCCCGTCTTGGTGAACGCCTATGTCAACAAACGCACCGAACGCCGCGACGTTCGTTACAGTACCTTCTAGAACCATACCAGGTTTGAGATCGGTGATTTCTTCAACACCGTCGGCGAAGGAGGCAGTAACAAAACTCGGGCGTGGGTCGCGACCGGGTTTTTCCAGTTCTGACAAGATGTCTCGCACTGTTGGCAAGCCAAAGGTGTCATCGACGAATTGCTCGGCGCGTAAAGTCGTGAATGCTCCGCCACTGCCCATAATCTGCCGAATGTCTCGGCCGCACGCCTTAACGATGCGGCGGGCAACAGCATAGGCTTCGGGATGCACGGCGGATGCGTCGAGCGGTTCGTCTCCATCCGGGATGCGAAGGAAACCGGCACATTGTTCGAATGCACGCGGGCCAAGGCGGGCGACTTTCAACAGTTCTTTGCGTGTTCTGAAAGCACCATTAAGGTCCCGATGTGCAACGATCGCCTCGGCCAGCCCAGGGCCCAAACCGGACACGTGTGAGAGCAATTGTGCAGACGCCATGTTCAGGTCGACGCCCACGGCGTTCACGACGTCTTCAATCACGGCTTCCAGTGATTGACCCAAACGATGCTGATCCACGTCGTGCTGGTATTGACCGACACCGATTGACTTTGGTTCAATTTTGACCAGTTCGGCCAATGGGTCTTGCAGTCGGCGAGCGATTGAAACGGCGCCGCGCAAGCTGACATCAAGATCCGGAAACTCTCGTGCCGCAAGTGCCGAAGCAGAATAGACGGAGGCACCGGCCTCGGACACCACAACTTTAGTTGGACCTTTTACCGAATTCGGCAGTAGTTTCAACGTGTCTGCGACCATTCGTTCTGTTTCGCGACTGGCAGTTCCATTGCCAATAGCGATGAGTTCGATCTTATGTTCGGTAATCAGCTTGAAGATTGTGGTTTGCGCCCCACGCAAATCGTTCTTGGGCTGGAACGGATAGAGCGTCTCTGTGGCGATAAGTTTACCGGTCGCATCGACGACTGCGGCCTTGACGCCGGTTCTGATCCCTGGATCAAGGCCGAGTGTCGGACGTGCGCCCGCCGGGGCTGCGAACAGTAGATCCTTGAGGTTGCGCGCAAAAACCTGAATGGCTTCTTCCTGTGCGCGAGTTCGCAGATCTGCCATGAGTTCGACCATCATCGACAACGAAAGTTTCACCCGCCAACTCCAACCGGAAACTTTGCGCAACCATTGGTCACCGGGGCCATCGTCCCGTGTTTCCAAATGAGCTGCCACCATCGCCTCGGCGCGTGCAGTGCCGCTTTCTGGCTCGGGCGCAATATCCAGAGTTACGATGCCTTCTTTCGATGCTCGCAGCATCGCTAGCGCCCGGTGAGACGGCACATTTGCCCATAACTCAGTATGATCGAAATAGTCGGAAAATTTCGCTCCTTCCTGTTCCTTGCCGTCGATCACTTTTGACGTCAGAAATGCTTCTTTCTGCATGAAGCTGCGCAATTTTCCCAGAAGATTTGCATTTTCGGTTAGTCGTTCGGCGACGATGTCCCGGGCACCATTCAATGCGTCCCTGGACGTTGGCACTGCTTCGGTTACATAGCCTTCCGCCAGCTTTTCCGGGTCGGCGCTGCGGTCAGACAAGATGGCATCGGCCAGAGGTTCGAGCCCGTTTTCTCTAGCAATCATGGCCTTGGTGCGGCGTTTAGGCTTGTAGGGCAGATATATATCTTCAAGCTGTGCCTTGGTGTCGGCTTGTGCGATGGATTTCTTCAGATCGTCCGTGAGTTTCCCCTGATCATTTATCGAGTTCAGGATCGTTTCACGTCGTGCTTCCAGTTCTCTTAGATACGACAGCCGGTCCGACAGAATCCGCAGTTGAGTATCGTCCAGCCCACCTGTCACCTCCTTGCGGTAACGGGCGACGAATGGCACGGTGGCTCCTTCGTCCAGCAACTTGACCGCTGCGCTCACCTGTTCAGGGCGGGCGCTGATTTCGGTGGCAATTGTGCGGGCGATCCGGTCCAAACCTGTCTCCTTGAATCAAATTAGAGGAACTTCTTAGCCAGTGCCTTGAAGGAGGGAAAGAGACGGTTGCACCGATCACGGGAAAAAGAAGCCGGCCTAGATCTCTGAAGCAGGAATCTCACCCAGGCGACTGAGTTTCACTTCAGCGATTTAAGATAAGCGGCGATTGCGGCGCGATCTTCGGGGGTGAGTTGCGAGGTGTTCTTTATAACTGCAACCATGTGCCCTCCGGCACTGTCAAAGTCCGGAGTAAACCCGGTTTCGAGGTAGTATGCGATGTCCGCAGCGCTCCACGTCAACTTGTCCGGCGTCAGGGCAGGGATACGCCCTTCGCCGGTCGGATTGGGGGCGCCACCCAACCAAACGTTTTTTTTCAGGCCGCCCAACGCATCCCGAGGTGTATGGCATTCGCCGCAATGTCCCAGTGCTTCAACCAGCATGCGACCACGTTCAACTTCTGCTGTGGTGACCTCGGGCATAACCCAGTCGGCGGAAAATTTGAGCCGTTTCCATAGCCCCAACCCTCTGCGAACCGAAAATGGAAACGTGATTTCGTGCGGTAGGCTTGCGTCATCAGCTTCGGGGAGTGTCCGCATGTAGGCCCAGAGATCGGCAATCTGTTGATCCGTCATGCGTGTGTACGAGGTATAGGGGAACGCAGGATAGTAGTGCTGCCCGTCCGGTGAAACCCCATATCTCAGAGCGGTTGCGAAATCCGCCAGGGACCAATCACCAATTCCAGCGGATGGGTGCATGGAGATATTTGGTGCCAGGAATGTGCCAAAATCAGAAGGAAACCGTTGTCCTCCGGACAATGTCAACGAATCCTCCGCGCCTGGCGATTGATGACATGACGAACAGCCCGCCGCGAGGAACACTGTTTTCCCGGCCACTGCATCACCTTCTTTTTCGGAAAATGCCTCAGAAGAGAGGCGCTCAGGCGCCGTGAGCAAAAAGAAAACAATGGCGGCCAAAACGGCCGCCAAAGACAGCGCTAGGACACCCCGGCGCATATAGAGCTAGTTCTGAGGTTCACGGAAATCGTCGTGGCAACCTTTACACGTGCCTCCGACGGCTCCGATCGCTGCACCAATCTCGGCTGCACCTTGTCCAGCTGCAGCTTGCATCTGCACTGCGGCAGGGGCAAACGCAGCCCACTTTTCCTGGAACCCTGCGGAATTGCTCCAGATCTCAGGCTTGGCTCTTGTGCCCTCATTGGCTCCGGCTTCCGAGCCCTCAGGCCAATTGGTCAACTGGTTTATATTTGAAATCGCGACAAGATTGTCTGCTGCTGCTTGCGCCAAACCAGCATCATATTCCAACTCGCCTTTGGCCATCGCACCGAGAATGCTGATGTTCAATGCCTGCATTCGCATCTGGCCTTGCCTCGCATTTATGGCCGACGAATAATCTTGGGCTTGTGCAATCCCGGTACTTAACAAAGTCGCTATCGTGATAGTTAAAAAGGTCTTTTTCATGTGTCGTCCGCCTCTCCGGTCGTTTGACCTGTTAAACAATAGAGCGTTTTTTGAAATTGCCATAGCAACTTCTGCGACCGGTCCGGTATCAGGGACCTCCAGTAGGAGCGCGCATGCAAGTCGGGGTTCATGGCCTGTCGCACCGGTCCGGTCAATATGAGCCTGCGACAATCCAGTTCTCAGCCAAACCGACCAAGGTCTGAGAAGGTTGTTCTTCGGTCAGGACCAGAGTCGGAGATCGAGGCAGAAATGGTCCGAAGCAGACCAATTCGAGGATAACACGGGACAAAAGTCTGATTTCCTAGAATTCAATACATGTTCAAATTGCCAGAGAGACGGCTATACCCGTCGGTTTTCGCACTGGCAGAAGGAGAAAGACGGATGAAACAGGCGACGAAATTGGCTTTGACCACAGCCCTATCAGCAACACTGGCAGCAATTCCATTGACCATAACCACTAACGAGCGCGGGTTTGTAACCTTATCCGTGCCAGTAGCATGGGCGAAGGATGGTGAGAGCGGCGGAAACAGTGGCCCCGGTGGTGGAGGGGATAGTGACGGAGGAAGCAGTGGATCTGGCAGCGGCGGCGACGACAGTGACGGCGGGAATAGCGGGCCTGGCGGCGGCGGTGACGATAGTGACGGCGGGAATAGTGGATCTGGCGGCGGCGGCGACGACAGTGACGGCGGGAATAGCGGATCTGGCGGCGGCGGCGACGACAGTGACGGCGGGAATAGCGGATCTGGCAGCGGCGGCGATGATAACAGTGGGCCTGGAAACAGTGACGATGATGATCGCGACAGCCGAAGCTCGCGAGATGATGATGACGACGATGGACGTCGCGGAAGGAAGGGCCGAGGATTGGACGATGACCCGAATCATCATGGGCGCGAAGTGACTTTTGCGGATGGATCGAAGATCGAAATCGAAAATGGCCGGTTCGAACGGAAGAACGCGCTTGGTCGCACGGTCGAAGAACGCCCTGCGACGCCCCAGGATTTTGAGAATTTGGCGAATGCCCGCAGTACACAGGCGACGGCGCCCAGAGGAGCTGCCAGCCGAGCAAAAGGTGGCGGCACGGTAGCCAGTTTCGAGATCAGCGGACGGAATATTGAAGTCAACTATGTGGATGGGTGGAAAGAAGAAATCGAGAATGGGCAGTATGAGTTGAAAGACGCCAACAACAACACTGTGGTTGAACGGACAGCAACACGGCAGGACAGAAGCCGGTTGTTTGGTGCGTTCGAATAGCTTTCATAATTTGTGAAGTTGGTAAAAGTGCCTGGAAAACGGGTCGGTAACCGGTTTCTATATGGACAGACTAGAGGACCTGATCGCGTAGTTGGTCAGGTCCTTTGGCAAGTATCTGGTTGCACCAGTTTTGGCGCCCTTTCTCGAACTAGAACATGAAATCCAAAATACGTAGAGCAAGAACAAGAAGCATGGTTTTCGCTTCCTGCCTGCGAAACACCGCCGAAAGGTGCGCAGTTGCCGTGCCCAACGGATCGGACCGTCAATGAGATTGTCAGGTTCTAGTGCATCAAACCGAACCGCCCATTTCGGGCAGAGTTTTCAAACGTTTTCCACTCAGGACTGGCCGAGGTGGTGGGCCTTTCAACGCGTGTCGGAAGTCAAAAAGAAACAACATCCAACCTAGGCACCAGAAACACGCAGCCCAAAAGAGAAAGTTACTGGAAGATGGCAAGACCAGCACAGAGGCTCTTGTAATGGTGGCAAGCCAAATCAGGGCGACTGCGGCAATAAATACTCGGCTGGCCTTCAGATTGCCGTCTCCGATATGGGACGAAGCTCGGCCCGAAATGGCCATGATAAGTCCCGCCATCGCGCCCATCGTCAAAATGTGCAGCGCGGTGGTTTTGTCCAAAGGCCATTCGAATGCTTTAATAGAACCCATCACTGCCAAGCCAAGTGGAAGAAACAAAAAAGACCCATGCAAGGCGACTAGGAGCGGGTTCCCGAGGACTCTGTGGGTTTGCCACTTACGCATGGACACCAGGATCAAGAGTGAGGCAACCATAAGAGCAACGCCCTCAGCACGCTCTCGCTCGACTAGGAAGAATGCGAATGCGATTAGCAGGAAGGCAATGCTGGCGTATCTGTTTCGGGTGCCTTCGAACTCGGTGACACATTCGCACGATCGCGACATCAGCCAGTTTCGGGTAAAGGCGGGTATTGCTGTACTGCCGATGTTCAGGATCATCAACGCAAACAACAAAATCATAACATGCAGTACCGACGAGCTGGTCGCGAAATTACCCCATGAGGCGCCAGCTAAAAGGGCGCCGTCCAATCCGGACATGGCAAGCACCGCGATGCAGTAGAAAGATCTTCGGTAGGCCTTCGCGGTCACAATGCCTTGGAAAAGTAGGCCTGCCAGTACAAGAAAATACCCTGAATTCGCGATGACAACGAACAATGATGGCAGCCAATCTGCTGTTGCCATTGTGAATCGTGCAAATACCCAAAGACCAACCAGTAATTTCAGACGCCACCCGCAAATCGGATCGGCGCCGGTCCACGAGGGCAAGGCGGTGAGCAAATATCCACCTGTGGCGGCTCCTGCAAATCCAAAGATTAGTTCGTGAGCGTGCCAAAGCGAAGGGGATGGAAAGACCGGCGCGGGAATGCCAATCAAGGGGCCAAGCGGCCACCACATTACCGACAGGAGCGCTGCGAGTATGGCCGCGAGAAACAGCGGTCGGTAAGGGGCGGCTAAAACCTGAGCAAATAGAGTATCCGAACCGCCGTAGTGAGAATTCATACCGCGTTAATATCGGCACCGGACCAACTCAAACCGGTATCGCCTGTAAGGAAACCGTCGCTAAATCTGATACCAGGGTTTTGCGCCGAAATCTCCTCCGTAAGGCCCACGGCCGATGTCTCACCTTCCAGCAAACGACGATACCCCTTGCACAAATTGGTGAAACCCTTCGATTGTGGAGATAGGCGCAGCGCAGAGACCGCGCAGTCTGCCAATAGCCCAATCTGGTTGGCAGCACAGGCATATGTCTCGGACAGGGTCTGCACTCCGTTCATAGCCAGAAACGGTTGATCGTCCAATGTTCGAACCTGCAGGCCATCGGGGTCATCTTCGCAGGCATATTGGCAATTGTCTTTAATCCGCCCATGCAAGCGCGCATGATAGCATCGACCAGACATGGCCAAGGGTATGCGCCCATGCCCCCAGATTTCGATCGCAACACCGAGTTCCTGAGCCTTGTCCGTCAAGCGCCGCACCGAGTTCAGAGGCAGTTCAGGCGGCAGGCAGATGCGGGTTGCACCGCGCTTGGCGAGCCATGACAGCGTACCCTCGTTATAAACATTGATCAAAGGACCGACATGAAAGTCGACGCCTTTCGGCAGGTAAGCCAGCGCAGTCAGGTCATTGACCTCGACAGCCGCGCCCAATTCGGCTAGCTCGGCAGTCAATTTCCGTTCACGTTTTAATGTCACAAGCGCAAGGCTGGTGAGTACCACCTGTTTCCCCGCTTCTGCTAACGTGGTCATCGCTGCCGGGATCTGGTCTTGGTAGAATGGCAACCGTTTAGAGCACACGAGTTCACCCAGAACGACCCTGTCCACAGGTGCCGTTGCAAGATCAGAATAGAATTTGGTCCAGTCCTCTGTGGGCCAAAAGAACTGATTTGGACCAACCGTGAGTTCCATGGCGTCACCTCCATGTTTTTTTATAGGCGCCAGTAGTCATGGCCTGGCCTTCTGACAGGCTTGCCAACATGCCGACAGGCAGCGGCCTGCCTTGTTCGAGCGCGTCGACGGCAGCGCGGAAGTTTCGAACGACTTGGGCCACGTATGAGCGAGAGCGTTGGCGACCCTCGATTTTTAGGGCCGTGACGCCCGCCTTTTTCAACTGGGGAATTAGTTGTTCGGCATTCAAGCTGACCGGGTCTTCGAAAAGATGGCCTTTTTTTTCGCCTGCGCTGAAGCACCCTTTGCACAATGTCGGGTAAGGGGCCGGTTCACCCCTGCCTGCCCGGTGGATGGTAAAACCTCCAAGACGTGCATCCAAAACGCCGTTCTCTTCGATGTACTCAACATGGCTGGCTGGTGAACAAACCCCGTTCATGTTGGGCGATTTTCCGGTCGCGTAAGAAGACAAGGAGCACCGGCCTTCGGCCATCACGCAGAGCCCGCCAAAGACGAATACTTCGGTTTCGACGTCAATTTCTGAATTTATCGCGGCAATTTCGGGTACGGAAAGGACGCGCGGTAGAACAACCCGTCTCACTCCGAACTCACTGGCATAGAAGTTGATTATGTCGGCGTTGGCAGCGGCCGCCTGAACCGAGAGGTGACGGCGCAATTGAGGAAAATTAGCGGCCGCGTAGTCCAACAGGCCTGGATCGGCCAGGATCACGGCATCGGCACCTGCCGTTCCGGCGTCTGACACAGCGCGGTGCCAGGTGCTTTCCGCCCCTGCACGCGGATAAGTGTTGATTGCGACCAGAACTTTTGCTCCATGCGCATGTGCAAAGGACACGCCTTCACGCATTTCTTCTCGACTGAAATTCAGGCCGGGGAAATTCCGGGCGTTGGTTTCATCTGCAAAGCCGCAATAAACGGTGTGTGCTCCGGCCTTAACGGCTGCACGCAACGCGGCCGGTGTTCCTGCGGGGCATACGATTTCCATTACCACGATAAATTCTCCTCGGGTCGCGAGAGAAACAAACCCGTCCTACGTTCGGTCAGTGCAATCAGACGCAGAAGTGGAGTTGAAAATGGCCCTGAAAAACGCGCGCATTCCTGTGCTAGATCCAGTTCTTCTTCATCTATCGCATTGCGCAAAGCCAATGCGGCTGCCGTGTCGCCTTCGATCGTCAAGTCTCTGGAAAAAAACAGCGCGTCACCGTCGTATGCGCCATGGACAAGGCCTAGAAGTGCTGCAAGTGGCCCTGAAATTCGAGCGTCGCCATTGCACCTATTGCGCAAGACACGCACTCGCGGTTTGCCGCCATTTGGTTCCATCAGAATACAGATAGGCAGATCAGTGGGGTCCAGGACAAACCGCGACGAAACGTGTTCGCCCAAACGCCGGAACATGCCCGGGTGACGCTTTGCCAAGGCGCGGGTATAGCTGGTCAGGGACAGCGATAGCGGGCCAAGGGGTATGACCCTTAGCGCCCGTCCCAATGCCGGTGGAAACCGTGGGATGATCGGGGAGGGCTGAGGCAATGAGTGGTCCTTTCCTGCCGTGTCTGCACCTGTCCTAGTTTGATTGTGCCTCGCGTAATTTGACTGATGTCAATTCAGCTTGTGAATTCCTCTGATAGCTCGCGATCATCCGCAAAGGAGTTCCGCCATACGCGACCTGCCCCCATTTCCTGACCTGCGATCCTTTCTCGGCTGGTGCGCTGAGGCCGGGCAGTTTCAAACGGTGTCAGAGCCGGTTCCTATCCGCCATCGGATGACGGCGGTGCATCGCGTTGTTTTAGAGCAAGGCGGCCCGGTGTTGCAGTTCAATCACCCGGAATGCTCCGACAGTAGTCTTGGAGGGATGCCTGTTGTAACCAATCTGTTTGGCACGACTGAACGGGTCGCTGCGGGGCTTGGCATGCTAGAGGTTAACCTGCCCAAGCTGGGAGAATTTCTTGCGGCGTTGCGCTCTCCTTCGCCACCCTCCGGCGCACGTGACGCGCTCTCGCGTTGGCCGATGCTCAATGCTGCGCTGTCAACCAGACCGAAATTCCTATCGTCTGCACCCGTTCAGGGCATTGTTCGGGAGGGTGACGAAGTCGATTTGAACGTCATTCCTGTGCAGACTCATTGGCCGGGTGATGCTGGCCCGCTGATTACCTGGCCAGTTGTGTTGACTCGTCCATTCGGCACCAAACCTGAAGACATCTCACGTTACAACGCGGGAATCTACAGGGTTCAGGTATTGGAAGAGAACCGTCTGATCATGCGCTGGTTGCCCCACAGGGGTGGCGCGGCGCACCATCGGACATGGGTGCTTCAAGATGAACCAATGCCTGTTGCCATTGCCCTAGGGGCCTGCCCGGCACTTTTGCTTTCAGCGGCGCTGCCGTTACCAGAGACGGTCTCGGAACTGAGTTTTTCCGGTGTGCTTGGTGGAGTTCGACCTCGCTTTGCACCCGCAAAAACTGTTCCTCTGATGGTTCCGGCCGAGGCGGAAATCGTGTTGGAAGGTTGGATTTCGCCCGCGGAAACGGCGCCAGAAGGACCCTTCGGGGATCATACCGGATACTACAACGCTGCCGAACCATTCCCGGTAATGCGGGTGACGGGAATGACCAGCCGAAAAGAGCCTCTGTATTTGTCCACCTATACAGGGAGACCACCAGACGAACCTGCGATTATCGGAGAGGTTTTCAATACACTTGCCTTGCCAACGATCCGCGCGCAAATCCCGGAAATCCGTGACCTTTGGTTGCCACCTGCTGCCTGCTCCTATCGCATGGCGGTGGTGAGTATAGATAAGCGTTATCCCGGACAGGCACGTCGGGTTTTGATGTCGCTATGGGGAATGCTGCCACAATTCAGCTATACCAAGATAATTGTTGTCGTTGACTCGGACATCGATCCGTCAAACTGGGACGATATTGCCTGGGCATTGGCCACACGGATGGACCCCGCACGGGACGTGATGATCATTGATGGGACGCCCATGGACTATCTCGATTTTGCCTCGCCCAAAGCCGGTTTGGCCGGAAAAATGGGCATCGATGCGACGAAGAAAATTGATAGTGAAACCACCCGTGAGTGGGGAGAAGTTATGAGAACCGATCCGGAAGATGCGGCCTTTGCAGCCGATTTCGTGAGACGTGCTCTACCGGGGCTCATTCCATGATGCCCAGGCGCGTTGTTCTTGGGATTTCCGGGGCGTCAGGCGCCGCACTGGGTCTGTCGGTCGTCCGACAATTGGCAATACTTGGCGCCGAAACCGACCTGGTGATCAGTGCGGCTGCGGAACGCACGATTGAGCTAGAATGCGGGCAGGCGGCATTTGAAGAAGCCTGCAAGATTGCAACACGAGTCCATGACATAAACGATGTTGGTGCTAGCATCGCTTCGGGGTCGGTTCCGGTATCGGGCATGATCGTCGCACCATGTTCCATGCGAACACTGGCGGCGATAGCGAACGGATTGGACGACAATCTGCTGACCCGCGCGGCCGGAGTGCAGCTCAAAGAACGGCGGCGCTTGGTTTTGTTGGCACGCGAGGCACCTCTGATTTTGACCCATCTACGTAACATGACCACAGCGGTGGAGCTGGGAGCAACGATATTCCCGCCCGTTCCCGCATTTTACCTGCAACCTGAATCGGTCGCCGCCATCATCGATCAAATTGCAGCACGCGCCATAGATCACCTTGGAATAACGGTTCCAATGGCGCGTCAGTGGGCCCCCGAAAAGACCACTCTTTCTGGCCTTTCCTAGTTTTTGCAGTTCCCATGTCAGGTGCGTTGTAAGCCATTGTGGTCTGACAAAATTGGACAAGTGGCTGGTTCATCAACGTCAGGCGTTGGTTTGGGATTCCGACAAACCCTCAATCTGCAGGTCGAATCCGGCTTGAATATGCGCGGTGAATGCCTCCAGTGCTTCGGTTGGGTTACCAGTTTCGATAGCTTCTACGAGATTCAGGTGGTCACCAAGGGACTTGGAAATATCGACGTTCTCGATTGCCGAAAACAGGTGAAATGCCATCGCTTTCCCCCAAATCATATCGAACATGTCGAGAAGGAATTTATTGTCAGCCTCCACCATGAAGGCCCGGTGAATGCGTCTGTTTGCAATGAAGTAATCCCGTGTGGTTGGGTCTTCGAGGTCTTCTTCGATGCGAATGAGGGCGCGCAGCCCGTCCAGGGTTTTGGCCGAAGCATTGACCGCAAGGATACGTGCGGCTTGCCCTTCGATGGCTGCACGGGCCTGATAAAGTTGCTTGACTTCATTGTGGTCCATTTGCGCGAGGCGAAACCCACCGCTAGCGACGACTTCCAGTACGCCTTCGGTCTCCAACCGCATTAACGCCTCGCGGACCGGAGTTCGGCTGATATTCAATTCTGCGGCCAGTTTCTCCTGCACCAGTCGGTCTTCTGTCGATATCTCGCGGCTCATGATTGCTTCTACGAGTTGGTCGTAAACTTCATCCGCCAGCCGTCTGCGCTGCGTTTTTATTTGTTTTAGTGCCACTCAGTGCCTCGCTTTCTTCATTGCTGAATCCTGTATTCAATAATGCAGGCGATGCCAAGCCGAATAGGGTTGATATTGCTCGTGTACTGTATACAGTATACAAAGCAAAACGAACAGGGAGTTCTCTTATGTGTGGAATCGCTGGCAGGATTCTTGCTGCTCCGGGCCAAGTCGGGGCCGATCTTGTCGCCTTGATGGATGCGCAGGAGCATCGTGGTGCCGACAGCACTGGCTTCGCTATTTACGGGGTGCCGCGAGACACCGGATACGTGCTGAGAGGTATGGGTTTTGACAAATCGCTGCAGGGATCTGACCTCGATGAATTCGAGGCAGTTTTGAAGGCAAATGGGTCCGGCTTCCTGTCCGAGCCAAAGATCGTGACGGACGCCAACAGACACTATTGCTTTCGTATGGAAATATCCGAACCGGTCAACTTGCAGGCTTGGGTTTCGGATGCGGACACACTTACCAACCGCATCGAAATTCAATCCTGCGGTCGCAGTCTGGAAATAGTTAAAGACATCGGAGGCGCCGAAGCTGTTGCGGATAAACACGGAGTTCGCGACATGATCGGTACGCACGGATTGGGGCATGCACGTCTTGCCACGGAAAGCTCTGTGCTGCCAAATGCATCGCATCCGTTTTGGGCGCGGCCATTTTCGGATGTGGCGATCGTCCACAATGGGCAGATCACGGACTATTTTTTGTGGCGCAACCGCCTGACCCGTGCCGGGTATCGCTTTCTGACTGAAAATGACAGCGAATTGATAGCCGTTTGGGTCAGTGATCAGATGAAAGCCGGTTTGACGATGGAGCAGGCACTGAAAAAGTCTATCAACTCGATCGATGGTGTTTTTACTTATATGATTGCCACACCATATGGGATCGGGTTTGCCAAGGATCGCTTTGCCATGAAGCCGCTCGTCGTTGTCAACCAAAACGGCGAGTTGGCGGCCGCCACCGAAGAACAAGCCGTGCGCCGCGTTGTTTCCGAAGAATGTGATGTCATCAATCATGACGGCCCTTCACTAACGGGCATCTGGGGTGTCGGAAACCGGAGTATGGCGGCATGAGCGAAACGGCAACGCTTACCGACGAAATCGTCATTGAAGTTGGGGACCGCCCAATCCGGGAAATCAACCGGGAGATAATGGCGGCTTGCAGTCTCGGTCAACCGATCCGTGTGACGAACACCCTTTCACGGCACAATCTTGGTATTGGCCTGCCTGACAATGTCGACATCGCATTCGAAGGTTCCGTCGGCTACTATTGTGGTGGCTTGAACACCGGTGCCAAGATTGCCATCGAAAGAAACTGCGGCTGGGCCGTGGGTGAAGGGATGGCCAAGGGTCACATCACCGTTGGTGGTTATGCAGGCATGTCCTGCGGTGCTGCCATGATTGGCGGCACGATTCACGTCAAGGGCAACGCAGGGCCACGTGTTGGCGTTGCCATGAAAGGCGGAAACATCGTGGTCGAGGGGAAGATCGGCTATCAATCCGGCTTCATGGCACATGCGGGTAAAATCATCGCGCTAGGCGGCGCGGGCGCGTCCTGCGCGGACGCCTTGTGGCAAGGAGAGGTTTGGGTCGCGGGTGAGGTCGAAAGCACTGGTGTGGACGTCAAAATCATCGACCCAACCGCAGAGGAAGTGGCAGAAGTAGACGCCATTCTGCGACCGCTAGGGCTGACTGACAGTTCTCGAAACTGGCGAAAAATGGTTTCAGGTCAGCGCCTTTGGTATTTTGAAAGCAGGGACGCAAGCGCATGGCTCATGATCTGAGTAAACCATATGAATATCCATTCGAAACGGCCTCGGAGAATGAAATCCGGTTTCGCGATGCCGGCGCAGTCGAAGGTAGGCCCGCAGGTGTTCCCTCCTCTTATGATGAAGGCGGGTCCACCCGGTGGACGCCAGAGGCGATTTCCGAGGTGCACGCTCTAGCACAACTCGGTCGCTATCAGGTGCGCGGTTACAACACTTTCAACAAGCGATTGCCGACATTCGACGATCTAACCTTCGTGCCTGCGACGATGACACGCCTGCCGTTGGAGGGATATCGCGAAAACTGTGATACCACGACGGTCTTGGGTGGTGGTCGCGGGCTTGTAGAACGCCCTGTCGAATTGAAAATTCCGATATACATAGCCTCGATGTCTTTTGGGGCCTTGTCTGCCTCGGCCAAGGCTTCCCTGGGGTTCGGGGCCTCGAAAGTCGGCACCATGACCTGTACGGGCGAAGGTGGAATGCTGGAAGAGGAACGCCAAGCGTCACGCATTCTACTCTACCAGATGTCTCCTGCTCGCTATGGAGTCGATCTGGATCACCTTCGGCGCGCGGATGCTTTGGAGCTGGTTGTGGGGCAGGGGGCCAAACCCGGAACCGGAGGTCTATTGCTGGGCATGAAGGTCAGCCCGCGTGTCAGCAAAATGCGGACATTGCCGGAAGGTGTCGATCAACGTTCAACGATCCGTCATCCGGATTTTCTGGGGGCTGACGATCTGGCCGTTAAAATCGAAGAGTTACGGATCGCAACGAACTATCAGGTGCCGATCTTTATCAAGATGGGTGCGACACGTCCACGGTTCGACGTGGCAATTGCTGCCAAAGCCGGGGCGGATGTCGTTGTCGTTGACGGCGCCGAAGGAGGAACTGGTGCGTCTCCGGAATTGTTGCTGAACCACACCGGAATTCCGACGATGAGCGCGATCCGGGCTGCGCGAGAGGCGTTGGATGAATGCGGCATGACGGGCAAAGTTTCGTTGGTGGCTGCTGGTGGCATCAGATCCGGGGTCGATGCCGCGAAGTGTCTAGCATTGGGTGCCGATGCCGTAATGATCGGCAATGCGGCGATGGTGGCCCTAGGGTGCAATTCTCCGCGCTATGTGGAGGATTACAAGGCATTGGGGACGTCTCCTGGGGCATGTCATCATTGCCATACAGGTCGTTGTCCAGTCGGAATCGCAACACAGGACCCTGAGCTGGAAGTGCGGATGAATCCCAAGGCGGGAGCAGAAAGGATTGCACGATACCTGACGGCCATGACCATGGAAATCACTGCTCTGGCAAAGGCTTGCGGCAAGTCATCTGTCCACAACTTGGAAACCGAAGATCTGCGCGCTTTGAGCTTCGAAGCCTCTGCCTTTACTGGTGTCAAAATGGCGGGGATAGACAGGGCGTTCGATTGGTGAAAATTGCCATCCTCGAACTGACAGGGCATCCCCTTCCGTTACTGAAGGGGACACCACGGACCGCGAGCCAAATCAAGGGGTGGTTGGCGCCGCATTTGGGAAGCGCAGAGTTTTCGGTTGCAAACGTCGTCGATGGCGAGGCGTTGCCTGAGATAGGCACGTTTGACGGGGTTATAGTGGGCGGGTCCGAATTTGGAGTTTATGACGCCCCGCCGTGGATACAGCCGCTCAAAGATTTTTTGCTGAACACAAAAAATGCGGGCAAGCCCATCTTCGGAATCTGCTTTGGTCACCAAATCATGGCAGATACATTTGGCGGCAGGGCCGCGAAAGCGTCCGTTGGCAACGTGATTGGCGCGCGAGAATTCGATTTTGGATCTTCAGTGGTTCCGAGCTACGTCTGGCATCAAGACCAAGTGACCCGGGTTCCGGCGAGCGCAAAAGTCACTGCGACGGCGGCGCATTGTCCTGTCGGCGCACTGTCTTATGATTTTCCCGCAGCATCGGTTCAGTTCCACCCCGAGTATACCAAAACACATTTGCGCGAGATAGTTGAGCGAGGTCGGGGCGTTTTTTTGTCTAAAACCGAGGCGGAACTGGCATTGGCTTCAATCCAAAATGCTGTGGTGCCACGCGATCTGGCTGTAAAGGAAGCTGTCTCGCTGTTCCGCAGTGCGTAATGGATATCCATGGTGTGCGGAGTTGATCTTGATCAAATTCCAAAACCTTGAAGATTGTATACTGAATACGGTATTGGCGGAGACAATTGAATGGCTAGGTTTGATGATTTCTTTCAGGCGATCTCTCGCGTTGCAAATCTGGGGCGTTCAGAAAAGCTGAGCGATCGTGAACTGGCTGATCTTGGTTTGAGCCGGGCCGATTTTCAGGCTCTGCGTTCCGGATCGCCCGGAGCGCGGGAGCGAATTGTTGCAATGGCCAGTCAGTTTGGTTTGAGCGAAGAAGCGCTCGATTCTCGTCCGGAACTTAGTCTCGAGCTCGCTGAAAAATGCGGGTACTGCGATCAGGCCAAGACTTGCAGAGACGCGATCCGCAAGGGTGAACACTTGCCCGAAGACAGATGCCCAAACGCCAACATCTATCGCGCTCTGTCGGGCAGTTAACGACCGCTGGGACTTTCCTTGGGGCTCAGCTTTCGCCGCCCCGATAGTTTGAAGCGTTCGGCTGTGCCGAAGTCTCTCAGACCGACGCCTGCTACAAATTCTGCAAATACGGGCGCATGTTTAAACAAATGTCCCGAGCAACCTCCGGCAAGAAAAACGTTTTCGTGTTCGGGATGCCAGTCAGCAATGAAATGAGTGTCCGGTGTCAGAATTATCTGATTGAACTTTGAGTCGACAACCCGTTGACCTTCGAGGCCCGGAAAGCGATGCCGTATATAACTGCGGGTTCGTCCTAGCGTCGCTTGGCGAATTAGCCGTTCGTCATTGTCCAGATCAATCTTGTCGGGGATCACCACTGCTGCCTTGACACCTGACCCCTCCGAAGAGGGCAATCCAAAAGAACCCTGCCCGTGGTCGATCCAACACGGCATTCTGCCCATGTCGAAGTCTTCTGACCCATCAGGGGTCGAGGTGTATAAAACATTGACACCTACAACGGTCGTGATCGGTTTCACCGTTTTGGGAAACATGTCGGCCATCCAGGCCCCGGTCGCGATGATGATCAGATCGGCTTCCAATGGCTGCCCATCAAGCATTGGGCGCTCGACATCGTCCGTTGTAACCCGCCCCCTGGTGACTTCGCCGCCTGCACTGCGAAACAGACCCAATGCGGTGATCACACAGCGGTGTGCCATCAGCATTCCCGCCTCAGGTTCGAACAAAGCATATTCGATGTCCGGCACCCGGAATTGTGGAAATCGAGATTCGATATCGGAACGTTCGAACTTGTAATACGGAACTCCGATACGATCGAATGTATCAGCCGTCGCATCTTCCCAATCGCAATGTCCCCGCGTTGCAAGAATCAGTGCGCCACATTCGTACATCAGGTTTAGACCGGTTTCGGCTTGCAGTTCGAGCCAGCGCATCCGACTTTCGCGGGCCCACCGAGTATAGAACTCGTCCCGGCCTGAAATAGCACGGATTACTCGGTTGTAATCCGTTGAAGATGCACGAGAATGTCCAGGTTCCCACCTGTCGATCAGCGTTACTTGCTCTCCGCGTCGCTGCAATGTCAGGGCCGTCATGACCCCAACAATGCCGCCGCCGACTACAATTACAGAGCTTCCGGGCATGGCGCAGATTTTCCTTGTTTCTCGGCCGTATTCGTGAATACTGTATACAGAATACAACTTAAGAAAAGCCAAAAAGCGACAGGGAGAGCGCATCAATGAGTTCGGATTTCGAGCTGCCCGAGGGGACGCACACCGTCATTCTCGGTGTCGGAGACCTAAACGGAATTATGCGCGGAAAGCGTATTCCGGCGAGCCATTGGGATCAGATTTGCAAAGGCGGCAACGCCCTTTCAATTGCGCTCTTTGCTATCGATATGACATGCGATGTCTGGGACACTCCGTATGTCAATTTCGATAATGGCTATCCTGATATGCATGTCTTTCCGATGAGCAAGCCCGTCCCGGTTCCTTGGGAGCCGGGTGTCGCGGTCTGTTTTGGTCGGGCCGAAGGCATGGATCACAAGCCGGTTCCGATCGACCCCCGTCAGGCCTTGGTGCGACAGGTGGAACGTGCGCGGGACATGGGGTTCGAAGTCAACGTCGGGACCGAGCTTGAGTTCTATTTGCTGGACCCCGACACCGGGCAACCACGTGACAACGGCATCCAAGTTTATGGGCTGGGACGGGCGGCCCGGATGGAGCATATCGTTGGTCCGATCCGTCAACAAATAAATGAATGCGGCATCCCAATAGAACAATCCAATCCCGAATACGCAGCAGGGCAAATCGAGGTGAACATTCGGTATGGCGAGGCACTTCAGGCCGCTGACCGGGTAGTTTTGTTCAAATCGCTGATCCGGCAGCTGGGTATTGCGCATGGGTATCTGGCGACTTTCATGCCAAAACCGTTCTTTGAACAGTCGGGCAATGGATTCCACACACACTACTCCCTGTGGAAGGATGGCAAGAACGCTTTTGCCGAAAACGGGAAAATCAACGACACGGCTAAAGCATTTATTGCAGGACTACAAAAGCGCATGTGTGAAAGCGCAATTTGCGGAAGTGGGACGGTGAATGGATATCGTCGTCGCGCGCCTTATACCTTCTGCCCAATTAACGCGAGTTGGGGATACGACAACCGAACAGTCGGTATCCGCGTCATCGAAGGCTCCGATACTTCTGTTCGCGTTGAAAAGCGTGACGCGGGTGCCGATGCCAACCCCTATCTTTTGCTGGCCGCAGAAATCGCAGCAGGTCTGGACGGTATGGAACAGGGCCTTGAACCCAGTAAGCCCACGATGGGCAACGCGTATGAGGAGGCCATCGGGGACGCGATTCCGACTGATCTACCCACTGCCATCAATCTGGCGCGCAGTTCGGATTGGCTTAAGGATGTGATGGGCGAGTTGCAGTGGGAACTTGTCCTTCAGCAGGCCGAGCGTGAGTTGGGTTTCTTTGCCGAGCAGGTGACGCAAGTCGAATTGGACCGGTACCTGAGGACGCTCTGATGCTGATAGGCAAAGTTACAGGCACTGTTACTGCAACTGCCAAGGACGCGCGCTTGGTCGGCAAAAAGCTGTTGATCACCGATATCGTCGACAGTCGCGGCAAGGTCCTTCGACCGGCTTGTGTCGCCGTAGATACGAGTGGTGCGGGGATCGGAGACACTGTGCTCGTGGTCGGTGGATCGGCAGCACGGATGGCTGCGGATTTGTCCACAGTGCCGGTGGATCTGACCATTGTGGCGGTTGTGGATCACATCTCGGCCAACTGACTTCAACACTTATCAACGTTTTACTCTGGAGGAACAAAAATGGCGAAACCAGTTGCGGGGCAGATGGCCCTGGGCATGATCGAGACCCGCGGCCTCGTCGGAGCGATTGAGGCTGCAGACGCAATGGTCAAGGCCGCAAGCGTTACGATCGTCGGACAAACCAAAGCGGGTGGCGGTCTCGTGACCACCCTTGTTCGCGGCGAAGTTGGTGCCGTGAAGGCCGCCACAGACGCGGGCGCGACCGCAGCCAATAAAGTGGGCGAAGTCGTTTCAGTGCATGTCATCGCACGTCCTCACGACGAGCTTGAAGCCATCATTGATGGGCTGGGTGCAGGCACAACTGCCTGAATCTTCGTGGCAGTCGAGTAAGGAGCAACCATGTCCGCTGGATTCGCAGAATTCACCCGTGCCGTAGCAAGCGGCGCAACAAGGGAAGCCGCACCAACCCAGAAATATGGCAAGATTGCCGTTCTGGGCGGAGGGCCGGATGCCCGACTTCTGGCTGCTCTGTGTCTGGCAGAAAGGGCAGACGTTACGTTGTTTTCCGCCTACGGCAGTGAACTGGACTTGCTGGAGAAATCGTCGGGCATCGGTCTTCGTGGTGTTGGACCGGTGGGGTCATATCATGTGAACCGGGATGGCCCGTCTGTCCGCACTACCGCCGAACTGGACGCCGCGGTGAGCGGGGCCGAAGTGATCTTTCTCACAGGGCCAGTCCACAAGCAGCGTACCTATGCAATGGTACTGGCCGATCATCTGAGTGACGGCCAGGTTCTGGTGCTTGCCCCTGGCCGGTCACTGGGCGCTGTCGAAGCGGCGTGGATGCTGCGCATTGGCGGCTGTAAGGCGGATGTTACCTTAGTCGAGATACAGGGGCTGCCGTATTGGTTCGCTGCCGAGGGTTCGGTGTTGAATTTGACTCACGCCGCTCCAATGGCCGGAGCGACTTTGCCGCGCGGTCGAACCCATGTGCTTGACGGGCTAAGCCAGTTTCTTCCCAACCTGAGCCCCGTTGACTCGGTCTTGGTTTCCAGTTTCGGAGATCTTTCCGCCGCAGTGGAAATCCCTGCCTTGGTGCTCGGAGGCGCCGCACTGGAAAAGGGAGGTCCAAGTGTTCCGATGGGTGGTGAACTGCTGGCGACAAACATCACATTCTCCGCACTGGTCGGCGAAGACCAACGCGCTGTGATTGTAGGACTCGCCGAAGAACGGCGCAGGGTTGCGGCGGCCTTTGGCGTCAGGGATTTGCCCGACATCGATGACTGGATCGAACGCTTCGCAGGTGCGGACAGGGGCGAGTTTTCGCGTCCTGTCCCCCACCGGCAGGTCGCAGTTGGTTTGATGCGCGATGGCGTACTTGGGTCTCTGGTGCCACTCGGTTCGGCGGCAACGCTGGCAGGTATTCCCGCGCCGCTGACCCGCAGCTTGATAGCGATCACGGATCAGATGCTGGGGGCGGATGTGGCCGCCGCGGGCCGCAAGCTGGACAGCATTGGTATTTCCGCAGGCGACGTCGATCAGGCGCGTCGTATTTTTGACGCCATTGCCACTGGAGCAACGTGATGGATGCGGATCTGAAATCGATCGCCGCCGCGCGGCGTGCTGCTGAAACGGCCTTTTCCGCATATCGTGCCTTCTTAGGGACCGATCCTACTCAGGTTGATGCCATTGTTGATGCCATGGCCCGCGCAATCGAACCCGAGGCCGAGCGGCTTGGGCAAATCGCCGTCGAGGAGACCGGTTACGGCAATGTCCCGGACAAACGGCTAAAGAACCTGTTCAACGCCCTATCAGTCGCGGATTATCTGCGAGACGTAACAACCCTTGGCCTGTTATGGCGCGACGACGCGACCAAAATCGCAGCTTTTGGCGAACCAATGGGGGTGGTCGCCGCACTCATCCCCGTGACAAACCCGACCTCGACCATCATCTACAAGGTGCTTTCGGCGGTCAAAGCGGGAAACGCCATCGTTTGCGCCCCGCATCCACGTGGTGTGCGTAGCGGTATCGAAACAGTAAAGGTCATGTCCAGCTTAGCGGAACAGATGGGGGCGCCCAAAGGGTTGATCCAATGTCTTGATGCCGTGACGATACAAGGCACCGCCGAGCTGATGAAGCATCGACGCACCTCCGTTGTAATGGCGACCGGTGGGCCAGCGATGGTGAAAGCGGCCTATTCCAGTGGCAAGCCGACCCTCGCGGTTGGTGCCGGGAATGTGCCTTGCTATGTTCACAAATCCAAAAAGGGCGATTTGGCCGAAGTGGCTGAGATGATCGTAACCTCCAAATGCTTCGACTACGGCACGGCCTGCGTCAGTGAGCAGGCTATCGTTGCCGATCCCGAGATAGCGCGCGATCTGCGCCACGAGTTAAAGCTGAAGGGCGCCTACTTCTGTACTCCGGCAGAGGCGGACCGGTTGGCCAAGGTAATCTTCAAAGGCCCTCAAGTGATGGACCCCGAGCGCGTGGGGCAAAGCCCGCAAGTTCTGGCCGATGCCGCTCAATTTTCGATCCCTCCGCGTACGAGGTGTCTGGTTTCGGAAGAAACCGAAGTCGGATGGCAGCGACCGTTGTCGGCGGAAAAGCTGAACCCTGTTCTCGCCTTTTATGAGGCCAAATCAACCGAACACGGCGTCGAATTGGCACAGTCTATTGCAAAGTTTGAAGGATGGGGGCATTCGTCGATCATCCATTCCGACGATCCTGAAGTGGTGGCCCACTTTGCGACCGTTCCGACTGGGCGGGTTTTGGTGAATACGCCCGGCATCATGGGGGGGATGGGGTATTCCACCGATCTCGAACCGTCGTTCATGCTCGGAACAGGAACGTGGTCCGGTTCGATAACGTCGGACAACGTTACGGCCCTGCATCTCATCAACATCAAGCGGGTTGCATACCAAAGCCGGCCTTGGCGCGACATTTATGAGGAGTATGGCGCATGAGCGATATCACCATCCGGGCGCTGATGCAGATTGATAATCTGCAACCGAAATTTGCTGCTTACAACGGCGCAACAGTACAAGGTTCAGTGCCTTTGTCCGGCGACACTGTGCTGATCGGAGAGTTCGCGCCTGGAAACGGGGTGTTTTCACTGATCGATCGCGCGCTCAAGGCTTCGTCAGTCGAGGCGACAACCCAAATGGTCGAACGTGAATTCGGTTTCTTCATACTACGTTCACCGTCCAATGCCGAGGTGTCCGCGGCGCGAGACGCGATGCTGGCGGAGCTTGGTGCGTCGATGTCGGATCGGATGAAACCCTCCATCAGTTCCACGCAGATCATCACCAGCGTCGAACCGTACCAAGCTCAATTGTTGAACAAATGGCGGAAGGGTTCGTTGATCGTTCCTGGTCAGACTTTGGGGATCGTGGAATGCGCACCCGCCGCTTATATTTCTATTGCGGCCAACGAAGCGGAAAAGGCGGCTGAAATCGATATTGTCGAGGTGCGCGCCGTAGGGCGTTTCGGAAGGTTGTTCATTTCTGGTTCCGAAAACTCGGTCAAAACGGCTGTTGAAGCGGCAGCGCGCGCCATCGAAACCGTGGATGGGCGATCGAACTGATGGCCGGATCGCGGGTCATAGGGTCCGAAGCGATCGAAGAGGTCCGACGGCGCGGTCGGATCGTGTTTGAAATCCTGCCGGGCGACATTGTTACTGCGCTGGCGCGTGAAACGGCAGAACGTTTGGGCATTGGTTTGGTTGAAGGCCCGCTCGAAAAGCCGGCCCCACCGCGAACTGATGGTAAAGCCTCGATGCGTCGCGTGCTTTATCGTAGGTCCCCCAAATGGATGCCTCCGTCCCGCGCACCGCGCAAGGCCCGACGACTGGGAAAACTCGCTTTGATTGGGGCGGGAGGCGTGGGTGGCAATATTGCTCACTTGGCAGTGTTGAACGATATTGCAGATGACATTGCCCTTGTCGACATTACTCCAGGTTTGGCCGCGGCAACAGCGATGGACCTCAACCAAGCGTCGGGCATTACCTGTGCTCGATCACGTTGCTTTGGAGGTGAAAAACTGGATCTGGTAGCGGGCGCCGAAGTGGTGGTTGTCACTGCGGGCCGAGCTCGGCGCCCCGGCATGAGCCGATCCGATCTTATCAACGTCAATGCGCGTGTTATCCGGCAAGCCGCCGAAGCAATCCGGACCAGTGCACCTGAGGCCGTTGTGGTCGTCGTTACCAACCCACTGGACGAAATGACCGTGGAAATGTTGCGCGCCACAGGGTTTCCGCGTGAGCGGGTTTTGGGCATGGCCGGCACTCTTGACAGCAGCCGTTTCCGTCATGCGCTTGCGATGGAGGCGGGTGTCGCTCCGGCTGAAGTCGATGCAATTACACTCGGCAGTCACGGCGATGAAATGACCCCAATTTCTAGCCTTGCGCGGATCAAGGGGCGTCCAGTCGGCGTCTTTCTGACCAAAGACCAGATCAACGCTTGCGTGAAGGACGCGATAACCGGCGGAGGGCAGGTTGTGGCGCTAAAGAAATCCGGTTCGGCAACGATTGCCCCTGCGCATGCTTCGATCGAGCTGATTGATCACATTCGCGGCGCGCGAACTGGTCCGGTTCCCGTGTCGGTGATGTTGAAGGGTGAATATGGTATTGACGGCGTCGTACTTGGCGTCCCTGCGCATCTTGGCGCAGGTGGGCTTGTCACAATTGAAGAACTGCGCTTGACGGAAGCTGAATATGTATCGCTTCGTGCTGCCGCCGCCTCAATCCGCAAAAGGTTGGGCCATTGACCATTCGCAGCTGGAAATCCGGGGGGCGTTTCGAGGAGCTTGGATCGTATTCCCGTGTTAAGCGGATCGGGCCGTTTGTTTGGGTGGCCGGCACAACCGCAATTGAACCCACAGGGAAAATTCATGCGCCCGGAGAAGTTGGGGCGCAAACCCGGTACGTTCTTTTTCGAATTGAAGAAGCGTTGAAGCACGTCGGAGCCGAACTGCGGCATGTAGGACGGGTGCGCGCATATCTGACCGATATGGGAACAGCTGGCGAATTCGCGCGTGTGCACGGAGAGATATTCAGGGGAATCGATCCTGTCCTGACTGCCGTCGAAGCCGGACTGACACAGCCAGGTCTGACCGTTGAAATTGATGTGGATGCGGTCATTCACGACAAAAACGGAAATATCGTCGGATTCTGAAGATGACTTTCCAAGAAAGGATTTGATCGGAGTACAGTTCTGTGTACTGTATACAGAATACAAACTCGGCAAAAAGAGACACAGGGAGCTTTTCAGATGACAAAATCAGCGCTCATCGGCGGGACATGCATCGCGCTCATGGCCTCGGCAGCCATGGCCGAGATCAAGGTGGGGTATATCGGGTCGCTTTCTTCGGATACCGGCCTTTCTACGCTTCGCGGCGCAGAGATGGCGATTGAGGAACTGAATGCAAATGGCGGTCTCAACGGAGAGCAGATAACACTTGTCTCTGCGGATACGGGACAAGACCCGACCGAGGGGATCCGGGCCTATGAATATCTGGCTGAAACAGAAGAAGTTGATTTCATCATATCCGGGTCCATTGATGACGTATCGCTTGGATGGCTACCCAGGATGCAAGAATATCGCATCCCAACTCTGGATACCTGGACTTCGTATATTGGCATAATCGATATGGTGGTCGAAGACCCCGAAGGTATGGCGCCTTACTTCATGAACATCGCTTCGGACGAGGCGTTGGCGACGTTATACATCAACTTCGGCGCGGATGTTCTAAAAAAGAAGATGGGATGGAATTCGGTCGTTATTCTTGCTGAAGACACTGCATTTGGCGAAGCCATTACCGGCCTGGTGACCGAAGCACTTGCTCCTGTGGCCGGTATCGAAGTTGCTGACATCATCACATATGACGTTGCCACGGTCGATTTTGCACCGATTTTTAGCAGGGCGCAGGATACTGGCGCCGATTTCATCTATCAGGTCTCGTCCGTAAATGCTCAGGTGATTTCCTCGCAATATGTGAAACTACAGGTGCCAATGGCCATGACCGGCGTGAACGTCGCAGCACTTGGCATGGAGTATTGGGATGACACTGGTGGAGCAGGGGGCGGTATCTCGACCCTGTCACCTGTGCCGTCTGTCGGATTCAAACTGGACCCGGTTAGTCAGAAGTTCGTCGACGAATACCAGGCGAGATACGACAGCCGGCCGCTTTTACCGCACTTCAACGGATTCAATGCCTACCACGGGCTGAAACAGGCGATGGCCGCAGCCGAGGAAGCCGGTGGTTTCGGCGATGTCGACGCATGGGCCGCAGCAATGAAAAAACAGGACCTGGTGCTGGACATGGATGGCCAACTTTGGTTGCGCTACGGTTTTTGGGGTGACGACGAAGTTGAACCGGTCACGCAACGGACCTACCCGCACAATGCCCGCTTCGATCTTTCGGAACCGTTTGACGATGCATAGCCATCGATGGTGGTGGTGCAGTGGTACGAAGATGGAACAGCCGCTGTTGTCTATCCCGACAAATACGCAACTGGCGAGTTCACTCTTCCCAGCTGGGTGAAATAACTCCGAAGAACAAAATCGACGCGCTTTACTAGAGCGCGTCGGAAGCCAAAGGTTTCTCGATGCTGCAGATACTGATCCAGGGGCTTCTGCTCAGCGGCCTTTACGCGCTTATCGCAATGGGGTTCACACTGATTTTCAGCATCGGACGCGTTCTGAATCTCGCCTATGGCGCGTATCTGATGGTCGGTGGATACGTCTATTTCTGGATTTCTCAAACGTTGGGTATGCCAAAGACAGTCGGGGTTATACTGGCGGCTGTTCTAGGTATTCTAATGGGGGTGCTCAAGTTCAAGCTCATCGTCAAGACGCTCAAGGGCGATCACGTGGCCGTCGAAATCTCTACGCTCATTCTTGCCGTCGTTATTCAGGCTGGAATTGTTTTGGTCTTTGGCGACAGCAGCAAAATCCTGCTGCCTATAATCCCCGGCGTGACAATCATAGGTGGAGCGTCTGTCACTTACAATATTCTGACGGCAACGATTGTCAGTTGGGCAATTCTAAGCGGATTATACCTGTTTGTGCGCTTCAGTCATACTGGTCGCGCAATGCAGGCAGTGTCGATGGACGCCAAGGGTGCTGCCATATCCGGGATCGATCCAGACCGTATCAATTTGGTCACTTGGGGTATTTCGGGCGGGTTGGGAGCTGTCGGTGGAGTATTCTTCGCCAGCTATACACAGCTTTCGCCCTCGATGTGGGTAGCCCCGCTGATCATCTCGGTCGCCGTCGTCATTGTTGGCGGTATCGGTTCGATTTTCGGAACGCTGATAGTCGCCCACATAGTCGGGTTTCTGGAGGTTATAGTCGTGGCCACTCTCGCCCCTGAATTGAGGGGCGTTTTTACCATGCTTCTGATCATTGGAGTTCTGGTGATGCGGCCGCAAGGCCTCTTTGGGCGCGAGGAGATTTGAGATGGGATTGCGGTGGTACCATCTTGGACTTTGGGCGGCTCTGATAGCCGGGATGACTTTGCTGCCGCAAATTGTTGGCAACGGTACGCTCAGAACAATGATCTTTGCCAACTACCTGGCGATATTTGCTATTAGTTGGGATGTGCTGTCCGGGCGTACCGGCTATGTGAGTTTTGGCCACCCTTTCTTGATTGGAATAGGCGCATATACTACAGCAATCTTGACAAAACGGTTCGATGTGGCGGTCGAGATTTCGATTCCGATTGCCGTAGTGATGACTATGGCGGCAGGGTTGATCGTTCTTCTTCCGGCTTTGCGTATTAGGGGCAGCTACTTTGCGCTTGTCACGTTGGCCTTCATGGAGCTGTTGTATCAATTGGTACAAGTAATCCGCCCCGATCTTACAGGTGGTACACGAGGCATGTCGGGCATTCAAACCCTCACGCGAGGGGCCACCAACGGGTACTACCTGTCAACCACGCTCATGCTTTCCGTGGCTATCAGCATGTGGTTGTTGATGAAAACCCGGTTGGGTACGGCCTTGGCCGCAATCGGAATGAATGAGGAAAGCGTACGTGGCTCCGGCTTGAGCACAACACGCCTCAAGGCTCTCGCGTTTCTGACCAGTGCATTCGTAGCTGGGCTGGGAGGCGCCTTCTATGTGCACTATCTTGGCTCGCTGGCCCCGCGCGCGTTGTTCGATATCAATTTTCTTTTTACAATCATCGTCGCCGCCCTTCTGGGAGGAACGTCGACGATTGTCGGCCCCATGATCGGGGCTTTTTTCATGACTTTTCTGCTGGAGTATCTGCGACCAGTTCTGCCAGGGGCAGAGCGGTACTTTGTTTACGGTGCCATCGCGCTCTTACTCTATATGTATCAACCGAAAGGTCTCGTGGCGCTTTTTCAGCGCGCCGTTTCCGGGGTTCGGAAAAGGAGCATCTCGTGACAACAGCTCTGGAAGTCACTGACCTGGTCAAGACCTTCGGCGGCCTCAAGGCAACGAACAACCTGTCCTTTTCCGTACAGCAAGGGGAATCGTTGGGTCTCATCGGCCCGAACGGTGCAGGCAAAACCACGGTTTTCAGCCAAATTATGGGCGAGTTGCGCCAAAACAGCGGCACGATCAAGCTGTTCGGGCAGGAAATCTCCGCTCTTCCAACCTCGCGCCGGATCCGCGCGGGCGTCAGCCGCACATACCAGATCCCCCGGCCTTTTGGAGATATGAGCGTGTCCGAAAACATACGTGTTGGGCTGATGCCTGACAACATTTGGCACATGATATTCTCACCGCCGGACAAAGCTCGAGAACGCGAGATCGCCCTGAGCGTCGGCTTTAGCGAGGACGATTTGTCAAGAACGCCAGCAGAGCTGGCCATGGGAGATTTGCGCAAGCTGGAAATGGCTCGCACAACGGCAACGGCCCCGAAAGTCATGCTGTTGGACGAGGTGTTCGCTGGCCTTACTGTCGGTGAAATTGCACAAATATCAGATCTCATTCAGTCCATGCGCAAGGAGGGGATGACGTTTCTGATCGTAAGCCATGATTTGCCCGCGTTGGAGCCGTTGATTGACCGTGCCATTGCTATCGACCGAGGCAAAATGATCGCCGAAGGGCCATTTTCGGAAGTAATAAACGACAAGGCCGTACAAGCCTCATATCTCGGAGGAGCGTGATGTCGTTTCTGGAAATCTGCGCCCTGTCCGCGTTTTACGGCAAAGCACAGGCTCTGACGGATATCTCGATAACGGTCGAACCCGGGGAAATCGTCGCGGTGATCGGGCCGAATGGAGCAGGTAAATCTACACTGCTCGACAGTATTATGGGATTGGTTAGGACCGAAGGCGATATAAGGCTCAAAGGGGAACCATTGATCGGGCGGCCAACGTCGGACATTGTACGCCGGGGCGTCGGATATGCACCGGAGCGGTTCAATTTGTTCCCTTATATGTCCGTTCGTGACAACCTGATGGTAGGCGCATACACCGCCCGCGAAGATGTGGAGCGCAATCTCGAATTGGTGCACAAACTTTTTCCGCGCCTCGAAGAACGAGAGGGGCAGGAAACATCGACACAATCCGGGGGTGAACGTCAAATGGTTTCGTTTGGTCGCGCGTTGATGACCAGTCCCGAGCTTTTGCTGGTGGACGAGCCGACAATCGGCTTGGCGCCCAAAATCTGTCATGAGATTGCCGAGGTACTGCGCCGACTAAACCGTGAATTTGGGTTGACCGTGGTCATAACCGAGCAGAATGCTAATTTTGCCCTTTCCCTGGCCAGTCGCATCTACATCCTCGAATCTGGACGCATGCAGATTTCGGGCACGGCGGACGAGTTGCGAAACGACCCACGATTGCTCGAAGCTTATTTCGGTCATCATTGAAACCCGGAACCGGTTCAAATGATATCTGGCAATGGTATTCGGATCGCCATGCCTACGAAGAGGTGGATTGAGTTTTCCTGTATCATTCACCCGGCAACGGATGGGAACTGCTACCCAGGATCTGACCGCATTGACTTTCAAAGCCGAAACAAGACGGTTGCGGCGAGGGCGGTGGCGGACAGGAGCACCTAGAAACCAAAACGACTTTCAGTTAATCCGTGCTGCTTCGGAAAACTACTGAACGTGACGGTACGCAATCTCAGTTTTCTTTGAAAGCACGTGACATGCTATCGGTGATTGGTTTCACTATGTAAGAAGCGAATGTCCGTTGTTCGGTCTGGATCATGATTTCTGCAGGCATGCCTGGCGTCGGAACAAACCCACGAACGCGGCCCATCTCATCAGAAGTCAAAGAGATTCGAGCCAAATACACCTCTTGTGGTGCACCGCCTGTATCTTCGAACAGGGCATCTGCGGAAACATAATACACTTCTCCATTCAAAACCGGAGTGGTGCGCTGGTTCAAAGCCACCAGACGCACAGTAGCCCTTTGCCCGGTTACAACACTATCGATCTCGGTTCTCGGAATCTGAGCTTCGATAATCAATGGAGCATCCGCCGGCAGGATTTCAGCGATTGGTTCGCCAGTTTCGATAACGCCACCAGGCGTAAAATAGTGCAGGCGCACGACCGTTCCTGAAACTGGTGCCCGAACTACGGCTCGGGCAAGGACACTGCGCGCTTGCCGCGATTTTTCCCGAACGCTTTCCAAATCTGCTTCGATTGCGCCAAGCTCATCCAAAGCAGCTTGTCGATAAGCAGATCGCGTGCGCTGAATTTGCTCATCGTATTTCAACATCATCTGCCCGACTTCTGATGCTTCGGCCTGTAACCGTGCAAGCTGGCCATCGGCCTCGGCCTGAATTCGCCGGATAGCGTTCAGTTCGCCTTTCCGCACCAGCCCTTTTTCGAACAAGGCGTTTTTGGTTTCATATTCCTCCTCCAATATCTCGGATCGGTGGGACATGGAATCAAGCTGGGCTTGGTATCCCTTCTCTCGCACCCGGAGTGCTTCCATGTTCCGCTCAAGCAATGCGATATCATTCAGCAAAGTCTTGCGGGACACTTCAAATGTCAGTTCTTGGCTGTCCAAAATAGAAGCAACTTCGGCGTCGCTAGAGGCTGTCAATAAATCCGATGAGAATACGAGCTTTTCATGTTCCCGATATTCTGCAAGCAACCGGGTCGCCATTGCCTGAAGGCGGATCTGGCGGATGAACAATTCTCTTTCAGTGGATTCCGCCGACGTCTGGTCCAATGTCATTAGGACATCTCCGGCCTTGACCTCTTCTCCTTCAGCGACGCGAATTTGTTCGATGATACCGCCTTCGAGGTGCTGGACAATTTTGTTGCGGCCCGTCGCGACAAAACTGCCTTGGGCGATAACTGCAGCTGCCAAAGGAGCGCGGAAGGCCCAAACACCAAATCCGCCAAAGCACACCACCAACATTGCAAACCCGATCACAATGAAATGGGTGATCGAGCGGGGAACGTCGGAGTACCACAATGCGTTATTGGACGGAGTGCTGAGGTCAGACATATTTTGCCCTTTACTTGTCCGGAATTTCGCCAGTTCTGCCGGCCGAGCTCTGCAATTGCGCCAGTACGTGATCGCGCTGGCCGAATACGGCGACACGCCCATCGGTCAATAGCATGATTTTGTCCACCGCACCCAAAAGGGTCGGCTTTTGAGTGATGACGATCACTGTAATTCGGTTGATTTTGGCATGCTCTATTGCCTTGGCCAGCGCCTTGTCGCCCGCGACGTCAAGGTTTGAATTTGGCTCGTCCAATACCACCATGCGCGGCATGCCAAAGAAGGCCCTCGCTAATGCGATACGTTGCTTTTGCCCGCCGGACAAAGGTGATCCGTCTGCGGAAACGATGGTTTCATAACCCTGAGGGAGTGTTGCGATCATGTTGTGAACGTCCGCGAGAACAGCGGCATCATGGATTTGTTCGTCCGTCGCGTCGGTGCGCATACGACCGATGTTGTCTTTTATCGTTCCCGGGAACAGCTGAACGTCTTGCGGCAGATATCCGATGCTTTCGCCGAACTGGCGCGGGTCCCAGTTTCGGATGTCCATCAGGTCTAATCTAACACTGCCAGATGTTGGCAGAATCGACCCAACCAATGTTTTGCCCAATGTCGTTTTCCCAGCGCCTGAATTGCCAATTATCGCCAATGTCTCGCCTGGATTCAGCGAAAAGGTTATTCCGTTCAACACGACGTGTTTGGTCCCACCCGGGACATAGAGCAAACGTTCAACGTCCAGCTTACCCTCAGGGCGCGGCAGGCGCAGTTTCTCGTATTGCAGCGCCGAGTTTGCCAAGAGTGCGCGAACACGGTCGAAGGCGCCTCGAGTCAACAAGAATGAATTCCAACCTTCTATGGAGCCCTCGATCGGGGCGAAGGCGCGACCGGCGATAATTGATGCGGCTATCACCATGCCGCCGGTAATCTCGCCATTCAGGGCCAGAAAGGCGCCCCATCCCAGAATCGCGATCTGGGTCAGCAAGCGCACCGCTCGCGAGATTGCGGCGAAGATGACATTCCTGTCCTGCGCGCGAACTTGCCATGTAAGCGATGTCGCCGTATCCCGGCCCCAGATACGAACCGCCTCGGGGATCATGGCGAGCGCATTGATGATCTGGCTGTTTCGGGACATCGAATCGAGGTGCTGGTTGGCCATCGACTGCGCTCTGTTCGCCTCGGCAAAGGGCTTCGCGGTCAATTTCTGGTTGATGAATGCAATAGCCATCAACAGAAGAGCCGTGACGATGACAATCATCCCCAGATCGGGGTGAACAAGAAAGATCATAAGCAAGAAGAATGGCGCGAAAGGCACGTCAAGAAATGCTAAGAGCGTACCCGATACCAGAAAGCCGCGTACCTGCTGTAAATCGCCCAGGGTCTGATATTCACGGCCTGTACCGTGCAACGAAGCATGGGCCGCAGCACTTAGAGTTGGCGCGCCGAGTCGAGCTGCAACTTCTACTGCTGTCCGCATTAGCATGAAGCGGCGCACGGCATCAAAAGCTGCTTGAAAAATCACGGCACCGGCGACGATCACCGTCAACATGATCAACGTGTCAAGAGAGCGGCTGGTCAGAACCCGGTCACTGATTTGGAAAAGGTAGATTGGAATGGCCAGGATCAACAAGTTGGTCGCAAGGGTCAGAACCATGACAAATGCCAGGTTGCGCTGAATGGCGCGCAGCGATGTGCGAAGTATCTTTTGATAGTTATCTGGAGGGGTCCGCCGATGAAAAGGCCCCGGAGGAGAAGCCCCATTGCCACCATCCCCACCACGCGCGAGCAGCGGTTCGTTTGCCTTGGCCTCCAAAGTGGTGCCCAAGGAATCTGGTCGAGGTTTTGTCGGCTGGGTTGACCCCTGAGGATTACCTTTGCTCTCCTTTTCCTCTGGTGCGTTTGTTTCACGTGCCGAGGTACGCGCTCGGGGTCGCATTGTCTCGGCCAGCGGCACACGCATCTCGGGCGACAGCCTTAAAGTTTTTTCGCCGTTCCCACGCATTCGATCGGCGCCTCTGAGGGTGCCGTCGGGGTTGAAGAACAGATCATTGCGCCATGGTGGAAACTTTGTCGACATACTCAAACTGTCCCGAAAAACCAAAACTCATGAACTTGCTCACTAGGCGAGCATGCTGTGCATTCCGTCCGCGTTGCTTGCATCGTGATCCATGTCGCTCTGTTTGCCACGACCAAGGCCTCCAAGCTCCGGGGCCTTCACAAAGTCGTCGTCCATCAGGAACGCAACGGCTTCGTTCACCAGTTCCGAAATTTCTTCGGTGTTCGAAGTATCCGGTGCTTCGACAAAACTTGCCTGATGCAAAAGCAGATCGGAATAGGCGTCGTCACCCGACATCACGACGGAATCGACACCGTGCTTGGCGATATTTGCGGCATTAAGCATGGCGTTACTGCTGGCGACCAGTTCGATCGCGTCTGCAGATTTGCCTTTGACGACTAGATCGTCCTGGTCGGCAAGTTTGTTCACCTGCTTTACGATGTTGACCTGTTTCAGGCTGCCATCGATCTTCAACACACGCATCTGTTCCATACCTGCGAAATGCGGATCGCTGGTGAGCGCCTGTTCCAACGCAGCAGTGCTGCCAGCGTCATCCACGGGAAGCACTTCGGCAAGTGGTGTCGGTAATTCTTCGTATGTGTCCTTGCCGATTGTAGTGACCTTGGCCTGGTTCATCACGAGATTGTTGTCGGTATGTTCCTCACTAGCTGTGGTCGTGCCGTCAACCAGACCAACGCCAATTCCCAATGATATCAGATCGTCATCTATGAGAACTTGTGTTTGCGCAACAACATCGACAGATATGAGGTCCTCCCCAACCAAGATCAGGTCATAGTGCTGACCCAGTTGCAGAATATCATTGCTGTTGGTCAAAATGTTGTCGCCTAGAGCATAATAGGTCGAGAACCCTGCTATTTCGGTTTCAATACTGTCGATATCCGTTGTGACGATGTCTTGTTGAATGACATTGGTGATCGTCAGATCGCCCTTGATCTGGTCGATATGTACATTCTGCGGCGGTCCGCCCGACCCTTTTTCGTTGTCGAGCCATGCAGCCGTGTTGGGCTTGATTTCGATTTCTGCCGTATTGAAAATGGACGTGTTTGATTTAATGCCTTCAGTGTCAGTCATATCCAGATCTGACACCACCGCGACCTGGCTAATATAGATCAGATTGATCGCCAAACCGCCTACGGCGATATAAGGGGCATCCAACCAGGCGATATTCGCGTTTGCCTCATTTATTGAAAGATTTCCGCCCGTAACGATCGTGTGCCCTTCGAAGCTCCCTTCGCTATCAGATGAGGCCCATTCTCGCGGCAACGCGCTGATGTCGCTTTCTTCAGAACCCACATCCCGCGCCTTGTGATAGACGGGGAGCAACTCACTCCAGGAAGGAAGTTCTGCTGCCGCTTGGCCATTCACAATGATGCCGACCGCTTCCTGACCGGTCAACTGGAATACCTGCGCCCCTTCAACAGAGGTGGCCTCAGAAGATGCCATCGCTTTTGCAAAGACTTTGACCGTTTCCAGTGAAAGAAAATTGGAAAGCCCCAATGCCAACGAAGGTATCGCATGCAGTGCGTCAGCAAGATTCGAAAGTGCCTCGGCTTGTTCCAGTTTTGCTGGTATATCGCGAAGAACACCCTCGCCAAAGATGTCATTGTCGCTCAATTGAAGCTTTTGATCTGTATAAGTGAGTGCCGAGCCGGGGAAATTGTGTATGTCTTCAAGCGGCTGCTCTACGGGAAGATCTGGCGCATTCCGATCATCGCTGGAAAACAGCGGTATGTCGTTCTGCACAAACGCGGGCGGAGCGACACCCTCGACGATCAAGGGCGACGCAATAGAAACGGTTATCGGCAGTTCAACTGCTTCACCGGCGCCCAGTTTTTCTGCCACATAATCAGAAGCTACGTAGTTGCCAGGCGCCAATTCCAGATCAGATTTGACTACGATTTTCGTAGCATCTGGAATTTCTTCCAGATCCGCTTTTCGTCGAAGAGCCGTGAACTCTTCGTATTGATCTCTTAGTCGGGCCTTTTCTATCGTCAGGTCAAATAGACCGATAAAATGCGAAATGACTTCGGTAATATTGTCGAGCGCCATGGCAGGGTCCCTTTCGCTCGTATGATTAGGAAGACCGGGAAACCGGATTTCCGTAAACCGGGGCCGTCGAACGGCCCCGGCTATCTTCATTCAAGGATTCAGACGTCTGTATCGTCTGTTGCATAGGACGATGTCATCGCACCGCCAACCATGGTGGTGTCGACCGAGTTGCCCAATACATTTGCCCCCATGACAATCGATTGATTGAAGGCCGATGTATCGACCACGGCAGCCGCCGAAGCATAGGATTCACCAGTCACGATCCCGTCGCCACCATTGTTCGAGCCCCATTCGCCCGCGTTGCCGCCCATGCCTCCGTCACCGGAATATGCGCCGGACGCATCACCGCCATAAACGGCACCACCATAGGTATCACCACTGGCTGCGTCGGCCATCGAATATCCCGACGAACCGCCATTCGAGTTGCCTCCGGTACCGGTGCCTCCGGCGCCCGAGTATGCGGCACCATGAGCTGTGCCGGAGCCCGCGGAATTGGCATCATTGTCGCTGGTTGCGTCTCCACCATAACCAGCAATTGCCTTTGCAAGACTGTCCGCCGATCCGTCGGTATCGGATTTGGAGAACACATCTGCGGCGCCGCCATAGCCGCCTGTGTTGGCCGCGTCAGCCGATCCTGATCCGTCAGCTGCAGAGGCCGCATCAGACGTATTGCTGCCGCCGGCACCACCAGTACCATCCGCCGCGGATTTGCCAATCGATGAGCCGTCGGCAGCCCCATTGGATGTATTCGTGCCACCAGCGCCGCCGGTCGCGTCCGTATCCTGACTATTGTTGGCCTTGCCGCTCACATCGCCGGTATCTTGGTCGATGCTCGGCCCGTCTCCAGTAGTCTGATCGCCGACACCTTCGGCATTTGCCTTGCTTGTCGATGAGCCGCCAGTGCCGTCGCCGCCATTGGTATCACCACCAGTAGAGTCTCCATTGCCGGTCGAAGCTTTCTGGTTGCCACCGTTGTCATTGTTGGCTTTTTCGCCAGTGACTTCCTGATGGAGCGCGGCGATCGCCGCTTCGATCAAGCCGGAGAAGCCGCCATTACCACTGTCTCCGCCTTCGCCGTCTGCGGTGCTGCTAGCTGCGCCAAGTGCTCCGCCGATGGCTTTGTTGTCACCACCTTCGGCATCATTGGCCTCGGTGTTGCTGTCGCTCTTGTTGCTGTTCAGACCAACGCCGATTGCACCCGCATCGCCTCCATCGGCACCCTTGGCGGATGTATCGTTGTCAGCGTATCCACTGCTGTCAGCATCCGATGCCGACTTGTTGTCACCACCGTCTGCATCACCTTCGGCATTCGCTCCTGACAGGCCAAGACCAACGGCAATACCCAGCGAATCTGCGCTGCCGCCGTCGCCACCAGTCCCGGAGGATTCGGTATGCGACTTGGTTGCGTTGTCGCTTTTCGCGCTGCTGTCGGCGTCTCCGCCATCGCCGCCAACACTATCACCATCCGCATGCGCGCCTGAAAGGCCTACGCCTAGACTTGCGTTGTGTGCGTCGCCGGTATCGCCACCCTCGCCTCCGCCAGCCTTGGCGTTCGCGTCGCCGGTATCGCCGCCTTTGGCAATCGCGTCACTACCGTAGGTTTTACCTCCGGTTGCATCACCGCCGTAAGTGGTTCCGCCATCACCAGTATCGCCGCCGTCAGCATCCGCGCTTATGCCTTCTTCCGCATGAGCCTTGCCCCCGTGAGCGTTGCCGGATTGGTTGAATTCTCCAGTGTTGGAGACAGTCGGTGACTTCAGGGTGTCATTGTCATAGAGACTCGCTACCTGACTATTGATCGACGACATGTCATTGCCTTCGCCCTCGAGATCGATCTTGAGGTGCATGTCATCACCGGGATCATAGTTCACGTCTTTGCCGGCCGTTATTACATCGCCAACAGAAGCGTAGTCTCCGAGATCCAGGTCGACCTGATCGTCGTCGCGCGGAATCCACTCACCACCACCAAAGTCGATATTGATCGCATTCGAGTTGGAATTGTCGTTGCTGTCGTCACCTCCATTGGTGTTCTGCTGCTGTTGTTTCTGCGCTTGATCTTGACCTTGATCCTGCCCCTGCTTTTGGTTGTCTGCGTTATCGACCTTGTTGTCGACGTCGGTTTTTTGGGACTGCTCCTGATCCTGGGCGTCAGAAGTGTCAACAGATTGGTCTTGTTTTTGTTGTTGAGCGTTCACGTCCGCCTCTACAAATGCTTTATCCACTTGGATGTCTGTATCGAATGATGCATCGAGGTTTTCGACGACGACTTCATCGACTGTCGTGACTGTCGTGTTGTTTGAATTGGCTGCATTCCGTTTCATAGCAAGTAATCCATTTTCCTTGCGCCGGCCCGCCAGTCATGTAAAAGGCAGAAATGGGCGCGTTTAAAACAGATGAATCGAGCTTATCTCGATCCAGCAAAAACTTGTTTCTCCATAAATTTCTGCGTCACCTCCTTTGCGACCAGGCATCTTGCGCGCATATAAGAAAATTGGCGGGCAATACTTTTAGGGTAATTCTATAAATTAGACCCCCTATAGTTGCGGGAAAATTCGACTCTGGCCAGCCAATAATATGATTTACTTCTCCTAACGGCTTGATATTATTCATTTATATTCCACAGACATTCGTATTTGGGCTTTACTATTTTGGTGCGTGGACGAAATTTAAAAAAAATGGTCACAAAGATTATAAGGAATTTTGGCGAAACGATTATTCTTTACAGGGAAGTATTAATCTAAAGTTCTATCCGTCTCGCGATCTATCAACTCTCTGTTGATAATCATAGAAGTTTCCGCTAAACTTTGAGGAGAAATTTCGGATACATACATCTATTTGGTCAATTGATTGATTTTTGGGCAATATTTCTGGTTTTTGATCTGTGAATGATTTGGGGGGGGCGTGATGAGTCTGCTTGATTTCAATGGAACAGCCGGGTTATCTACTCGCTCGCCAACTGAAGTTGATGTATTGTTTTTGGGGAAGGAACTTTTCTTTTCGGGCCAAACTTTGATGAGTGTTCACGCCGAGTTTGGAGTGTTCGCATACAGATGCGAAACTCTCCGGCAAGCTCAGTCGGTATTTGAGAACAAAATGCCAACACTTCGCATGCTTGTTGTAGATCAACAGTTGGGCGAACATCTTCTGAACTATCCACAACCATATCTGGATGTGTCCGGGTCAGGATGTTTGGCTTTGGCTTACCGAAAAGAAGCCGCCGCCGAAGCGTTCTTTTTGCAATGGGACTGCCTAAAGCATGGTGAAATCGGGTTCTTGCCGATGAATGTAACACCCGATGTATGGCGGTCTGTATTAAGGTTACTACTGCATTACGAGCTTTTTATTCCTGCATTTCTGGCAAAGCTCGTCCAAAAAGATAAACCTCCCGTTCGGACATCAGGCACCTTTGGGCAATTTTGTGCAAATGATCAACAACCAGTTTGCGAAGGGTTGTACACTCGTTTGACGCGCAGAGAAAAAGAGGTTCTGCAACTAGTTTCTCATGGTCAAAGCAACAAGCAGGTGGCTTCTAACCTCGGAATAACAGAACACACCGTCAAACTTCACATGCATCATATTGTCAAAAAAATTGGTGTCAGTAACAGAACTGCTGCAGCCAACTTCTTTTTTGAGACGGTACCGGCTGAAAACCGACCAAAAGTCAGTGGTTGATAATCCCAAAATACGTTTTGATCGCCTAATCTTGCTAGTTGGGCGACTAAATTATATTTGGACAAACACCGAAAGCTTGCTGATCCATCTGATTGCGGGACTGTGCAAGACAGATAAAGAAGTAGCTGTTATTGTTTTTCTAACCCTGAATACCACTCGCGCACGTATCGATTTGGTTGAACGCCTTTCGAAAATGGATGGTAGTGACGAAAAAGCCCGAAGCTTGATACTCAAGCAAACGCAGCGCCTGACAAAACTCTCTGCAATCCGAAACAAATACAACCATTGCATATACTCTTTTGATCCTGACAGTGGAAATCCTCGAACAATACTGATGCGGATTGCAGATCGGAAAACAGATATCAAGCTTGGTCGCGCTGATATTGTAGATGATCTGGCGATCTTCCAGATTGAGGACGCTGTTGAAAAACTCACAAACGCAAACCAAGATTTGTGGCGGCTGATCAGGCAACTGAAGTATCCAATTTAGTTTTCCATAGGTCCTCGGCGTGGCGCAGTCGAGCGGCAAACGTCCTAGTTGCCTATCGCCTCCTAGGTGCCTATCGTCGGCAATAAATACGGAGCCTGGCTTGCTCTTACAGTGAACACTCAGGCGCCGGTGACGTCGTCGTCACTGGACCGGTTTCCTTACATCGCTTGTTACCACAGGCGTCTAGTGATTTCAGAAAACAAACCCAAGTTTTTAGTTGAGGAGCCTGACGCGCTAATATAGGTTCAGCCGAGCTTAGCATTAAGCTGTTGGAAAAAAGAGATAAAGCAAATGAAGTGCTTGCTGCACATTGGAATGCACAAGACCGGTTCGACAGCGATTCAATCGGCATTGGAAGGCTATGACGACGGGCACACATTTTATGCGCAGCTAGGATACCTGAACCACAGCATCCCAATCCGGACTGCCTTTTCTGACCATGATAACCTTACAAAATTTTCATACCAGTATGGCTTATCCCAAGAAAGCGCACCGACTCTTCGAGAACAAGTTCACATAGAATTGGAACAACAACTGGCTCGAAGCGACCGGCAGCGAATAATTATTTCGGGTGAAGACATTTCTCTGATGACATCGAAAGAGAAAGTTGACTTCTTGTCGTGGCTGACCCAACGATGCCAGTCTATCTCGGTGTTAATGTACGCGAGAGACCCTTTGTCTTTTGCGGCCAGTGCTTTTCAACAGACGGTGATGGGAGGCAATAGTGCAGAAGTCCCCTCAGCGGTTGATCCGCTGTACCGCGGAAGGGTGATGCCGTTCATAAATTTCCTTGGCCGTTCTAATGTTGAATTATACGACTACAACAGGAATGCACTGCGCGAGGGAGACGTCGTATTCGATTTATGCGAACGTTGGGGATTGGATTTCAAGCGAACAAAAACTCAATCGCCAAACTCATCATTGAGCGCCGACGCGTTGAAAATATTGCATGCGTTCAATCGATCAAATCCGATTTTTCGTGGTGATCCAGTCATGGACTCCGCCTATAAAAGATTGCAGGGTATCATTCGAAATGAGTTGAGGGAGGGAGAAGCCATAGACAAACGTGCTTTTGTATCTGTTGCGGTTTATAATGATTGCGATTGGTTGGCGAGAGAATTTGGAATTCAATTTAATAGATTACGCAACACTTGCCCCGAAGTTAACCTAACATCTTGGATGAATGAAATATCTCAATGTTCTCTAAATCGGCTTGAAAAAGTACTCGTCTCAAATGGTATAAGAATTGAAACAACGCGGAGACCCGAAATATTAGCGAACAGGTTGTACTATCTACTTCTAGGGATGGAATATGCCAAGAGCCTTCCGAAACCGCAGCAAGCCACGGTGCTGCGAAGAGTTCGCAACGTCGTCAGGAGATTGATTGGGCGCTGACCTGAGCCTCAAGTTTCCTTGGCGTTGTTGCGTAACTCGCGTTTGAGGAGTGAAGACCCTTACCCCGCCGACGTCAACCACGCGTTTGATTTCGGCGGTTCATGAGGGCGATGCGGATGCGGATTTCGTATCGACCCGGCGGAATCTGCTCAGGTTAAGCTACTAATTTGAGTGCCTCGTTTGGCGTCCACATGGCAAGGGCCTGGTGCGGGCGTTTGTGATTGTAGAACTGGATCCAGTCGCCGACAGAACGGGGCGCATGAGCCAGGCTTTCGAAGCGCTGGCGATGGACACATTGCTCTTTCAAGGATCGGATCAGCCGCTCCATCATGCCGTTCTGCTGAGGACAATGGGGCGTGATGAACTCCTGGCGCAGGCCGTAACTTTTGACCAGGGCCGTGTACTTCCGAGATGTGAAGACGAGGCCGTTGTCGCTGCGAAGCAGAAATGGCTCGTCGACTTTGCCCAATGTGCCGAAGCGCGCAATCAAGGCGTGTTCCAAAGCTGAAGCCGCCGTCGTCGCCTTGCCGGATCGCGACAGATGCCATCCCAAAAGTTCGCGGGTATGACAGCCCATCACCAGGGCTAGCGTGCACCAGCCATCCTTGCCTGCCCAGACACGCGCCAGATCGGTCGACCATCGTTCGTTTGGTTTCTCTGCGACGGACGGCAAGGCCTCAATCCGCGGCCGGGCGCCGGTCGGCCGTTTGCGCACTTGCCAGCCTTTGATCTGAAAGACCCGTTGCACCGTGTTCTTGTTGAAACCCAGAAGGTGCGCGACCGTGCGATAGCCAAACGACGGGTTCTCCTCGATCATGGACTTGATCGGCGCAATGAACCGATCGTCCAGCTTCGGCGCGGCCTTCATCGGCTTGTAGTAGACCGTGCGGCGCGGAACTCCGAACCAGGTGCAAAGCCTGGAGATCGGCACGGCGTCACCATCAGCGAGAAGGCCCTCATGAAGCGCCCGGAGCTCCAGCATGGCTTCGCCGTAAGCTTCCTGAAGGTCTTTGAGCTGCTTTCCATATTCCTGTCGAACGTCGAGCGGATTGGTCTTCAGGGCGTTCTCCATGCCCTTCTTGGCATCATCAACCCAACTCTCGATCTCTGATGGTGCCAGCTCGTAAGTCCGGCTCGCCTCGGCCACCGTCGTCTTGCCCTGAATGATCTCAACGACCAGCGCTGATTTGCGCCTAGCCGTCCATCGTTTCACTGCCTCTGTCATCGTATCGCTCATTGCTAGGTCCTTTCTTATAGCATGAGCAGGATTTCACTGGCTCGATACAGATGGCCGTAGCTCTGCGGCAGCCTCCCAAAGGCTGCCTCCGCCACACGGACCGTGGCAGCCAAAACTGCGCCCACAATTATCAGAAGCTCTTGCGTCAGCACGGCTTCCAAGTATCGATGAGCGGCAAAGGCAGCTGCTATGACAACTCCGCCTCCGAGACGTTCTTCAAGACGATCAAGGCGGAAATATTCTGGCGAAGATCGTTGCAAACGTGCAGAGACGTCGAACTGGCCATCTTCCAATACATCAACGGCTTCAACAATCCGCGACGGCAGCACGAAATCGGGACAGGTCCAGACTGAACACCCGGCCAGCGATCGAGACCTTGTCAGTTTGTAGTATCAACAGGTAGAACAATCATGGCCGCGATTGGTTGTTTCGAATTTTGCCGATACAACGCCACTGGTTTGTAGACTGTCGGAGCAATGGTCCCGTGATCCTAATCCGCTTGTTATTGGCGTTGGCGCTTGTATCGGTGAATGCTGTTGCGGCATTTGCGGAAAAAAGGGTTGCCTTGGTAATCGGTAACTCTGCTTATCAGGCGGTCAGCCCGTTGGACAATCCGATCAATGACGCATCAGATCTGGCAATTGCGCTAGAAGGGCTGGGATTTGAAGTATTTCTTGGTACGGATTTGCAACAAGCCGAAATGACGGCGATGGCTGACGCTTTTGCATCTGCTGCAGCGGATTCTGATGTCTCGTTGTTCTTCTACGCGGGTCATGGTTTTCAGGTCGAAGGGCAAAACTATTTGCTTCCTGTAGATGCCAAAATCTCATCGGCTCAAGATGTCGTCACACAGACTGTACCGATCAGCGAGTTCATCGCGCGTATGGAGAAATCGAAAGGTGTTCGACTGATTTTTTTGGATGCTTGCCGAGACAACCCGTTTGAAGACTCCGGTTTGAATGTGGGCGGTGACGGACTGGCGCGGGTCGGCAGTTCGGCTGATTTTCTTTTCGCGTATGCCACCCAACCAGACAATGTTGCCTACGACGGAACCGGAAGGAACAGCTTTTTTACGGAAGCTATGCTCAGCCATATTTATACTCCGGGACAGGATATTTCAGATATGATGATTTCGGTGCGCAGGGATGTTCTTGCAGCGACCGGAGGGCGGCAGATTCCTTGGGATAATTCCTCAATGACGCGGCAGTTCCGCTTTGACAACAGTCCGGCAACTGCTTCCGAAGAAACCCTGCTGTGGCAAGTGGCGGCAAGTGCGCAAGACCCAACGCTCATGCAGCTATATATGGATCGCTACCCCCAGGGATCTCACACTGGCGAGGTCGAGGCCTTTCTGGATCAGTTTGAAAAGATTGGAGCGCGAACCCGTGCCCTCGCGGTAGAGGATGAGGACGCTCAAGCCGAACGTTTGTGGAAGCTCGCACAACGCAGCCGGATGCGTCCTTTGCTGGAATTCTATATTGAGCAATATCCGGATGGTTCTCATTCAACCCAAGCCAAGCGATTGCTTCAGTCGATTCCACGACCCGAGGATTCAAGCCCTGGTGGAATCTGTGAAAGGCTGGCAACCCATCCTCGCGACCGAACGGCCAGTATCCCTGGTGTTCCGTTTGACCATCTGAAACAAAACGCCATGACGGCCATTCAGGCATGCAGCGCTGCGACCGTGCAATCACCAGATTTGCCCCACTACGTCGCTTTGCTGGCCCGAGCAACAATTGCGAGCGGTGATTTGGACAGGGCTGTGACTCTGTATAAGCAGGCTGCTGAGCGGGGTGACTTGCGCGCTATGGTATCGTTGGCGCAGCTCTATGAAAGCGGAACCGGAGTGTCTCGGAATACGGACCAGGCACTGGCGTTGTATGAACGCGCTGTCGAAGGCGGCAGTTTTGATGCGATGATCAATCTGGCTGTGATTCTGTTCCAAGGTCAAATTGTTGCCAAAGACGAACAGAGAGCGATATCCTTGCTCAAGCGCGCTGCTGATGGCGGTTCCCCCAAGGCAACTTTCAATTTGGGGGTATTGGCGCAGGATGGCATAGCTGGAATACCATCGCAGGCTCTTGGTTTTTTTCAGAAAGCGGCACGCGAGGGCGAATACCAGGGTTTCCTGGCCGCTGCTATTCTGTTGGACGAAGGCCGGGGTGTGCCACGGGATGCGACGCAAGCCGCTCGTACCTTGTTGCGTGGAGCCGCAGAAGATGACGGAACAATCATCAAACAACTGACCCAGGTATCCGACCAGTGGAAACGACAGACAATCATGGAAGTACAAAGACTGCTGCAGGAAGCGGGGCTGTACACCAGTGTGATCGACGGCCTGCCGGGACCGAACTTTACTTCGGCATTGCAGAGCTGGCGCAGTGGCGGTTTTAACCCGCTGGTCCTAGCGGAGAATTAAGCGGTTACGTGATTTTGAGACATGGGTTTGGTCAAATCCGACCGAGCTGCCAATTTGCGTGAATCCCACTCCAGGCGCTTAGCGCGGATGCGTCGTAAGCGTCCGTTGAACCCGACCTAACGCGTGCCGCTGGAGGGGGCTTAGTGTCCACCATCGATAGTGGACACTAAGGGGCACTCTATGAGCGGGCGGAAGAAGCGGTTTTGGGCGGATGAGGAGAAGCGCGAGATTTGTGCGCAGGCGGTTACGCCGGTGACTAGCAACTGTATGATCTACAATACCCAAAAGCGACGTAATCGGTTGAGCAGGTTTGCGCGCCTGAATCTTTGCCAAACGTACGCGAATATCCTCGTACTTGTCAAAAGCAGCCCGAGCCGAATTCATAGCTATGCCATCTCCGGGCAGCGATCCAGCCACGTGTACCCCCGTTCAATCAAGCGGCGCTGAACACGACCGGGATAGTCCGTGACGATGGAATCGATCTGCAGATCGATCATTTGATCAATGGCTTCTGGTTCGTTAACGGTCCAAACCGCGACGCAAAGATCAAGTTCACGCGCACGCGCCATGTCGGTGGCGGTAATATCCGAGTAGCGCGGGCACCAAAACTGGCCACCCGCCTGGTATACCAAATCGGGTAAACTCACCACCCCACTGCTCAGATCCGGGCCAACCGACTTGGAAGAGTCCTCACCAATCTCGTCTTTGTTTGTGGGTAGCTCAGAAAGGTAGGAAGTCGGGATATCAGGTGCTTGATTGCGACACTCACTCAATAGGTTCCAGTCAAAACTGTGCAAGATTGTTTTTTCTTCTAGATTCGCGGTGCGAATGTCGGCAACGACTGCGGCAACCAAATCCCTGCGCCACTCGAAATCATTCAGAATTTCAGGGTCCGACTTGATTTCCAGCATTAAATGAACATCGCGATGTTCAGGCTGGTTAACTAGATCAAACAGTTCGCTCAGGCGCGGTATACCTATGCCGTACAGAAATGCCTGATCTGGGAAGCGTTTACCATAGTCGCTTTGTCCATCCAATCCTCCTACATCGAACCTCGAAAGCTCTGTCATGGAAAGAGAGGAAATCTTACGCTCTTCTCCGCGCAGCCACTGTCCGTTCGGATCACGAACCATGGCATTGCTAAGTCGGTGATTGTGCGTGACGACAGGAACCCTGTCCCCGCTCATCGCAACATCGAACTCCAATAGCTTGACACCGCAGGAAAGTGCGAACTCAAATCCCGCCAAGGTGTTTTCCGGCAGAATTCCACGTGCCCCACGATGACCGATGATGCGGATGGTTCGGGTATCGCCCGAAAATGCCTTGATCTGAGGAAATCTCATCCGAGTCACATTCGTTTCTCGGTTGCAGGGTCAAACAGATGCACCAAATCCGGATCGATCGAAAACCGCCGAGTTTTCCCTTGATTGATGGTTGTATGTCCCGGAACGGACGCAATCAGTTCTTGATCTGAGTTTTGCAGGCGCCCGTGCAAAAGGGTGTTGGCTCCTAGTTGCTCCAGGAGATCAATTTCCAATGCGATAGGCCCACCTTCATTCGGGATCAGATGTTCAGGGCGCAGGCCAACGATTGTTTCGCCAGTGAACTGTGTGCCCAACGGAATCGCCGCGTTATTCGGTAAGATAGCCTGACCTTCATCAACCTTGACCTTTACGAAGTTCATGGCAGGACTTCCAATGAAGCCGGCGACAAATATCGATTCCGGTTTGTCATATAGTTCGATTGGTGTTCCGAACTGTTCCACATAACCGCCATTCAACACCATGAGCCGATCTCCCAAGGTCATGGCTTCGACCTGATCGTGAGTCACGTAGATCGAGGTAACACCTAGCCGTTGTTGCAGCTTTCGGATTTCCAAACGCATCTGTACTCGCAACTTGGCATCCAGATTGGAAAGCGGTTCGTCAAACAGGAAAACCTGCGGATCTCTGACGATCGCCCGACCCATGGCGACACGTTGGCGCTGTCCGCCGGACAACTGACGCGGCTTCCGGTCAAGGTACTGTCGGATCTCAAGAATGTCCGCAACGTCTTCGACCCGACGGGCAATTTCGTCTTTCGGCAGTTTGCGGATCTTAAGGCCGTAGGAGATGTTATCTCGCACGGACATATGCGGATACAGGGCATAGTTCTGGAAAACCATTGCAATGTCGCGTTGCGCGGGTTCCAGATCATTCACGCGTTGATCTCCGATGCGGATTTCGCCTGATGTCACGGTCTCCAGTCCGGCAATCATTCGCAAAAGGGTGGACTTACCACAGCCCGAAGGGCCGACGATGACGATAAATTCGCCATCAGCAATCTTTCCTTCGATGTGGTGCAACACTTCGGTCTGCCCATAGGATTTGACCAGGTCTTTTAGGTAGATTTCAGCCATTGTGGGCACCCTACTTATCTGTTTCCGTCAAGCCCTGAACAAAGAGCCTTTGCATCGCGATGACGACGATAATCGGTGGGATCATCGCCAACAGCGCGGTCATCATGATGATGTTCCAAAGCGGCGTTTGTTCGGCGGCTTCAAGCATCTGCTTTATCGACATCACGATTGTGGTCATCGATGTGTCGGTTGTAATCAGCAGCGGCCACAGATACTGGTTCCAGCCGAAAATGAAGAGAATTACGAACAAAGCCGCAATATTCGTCCGCGACATCGGCAGTAGAATGTCCCAAAAGAAACGCATCGGGCCTGCACCGTCGACGCGTGCACTTTCCAGCAATTCGTCGGGTACCGTCAGAAACACCTGCCGGAACATGAATGTAGCCGTTGCCGACGCGATCAACGGGATCGACAACCCCCAGTAACTGTTCAGCATTCCAAGATTGGCGACAACTTCGAAAGTAGGAAGAATCCGTACTTCGACCGGCAGCATCAAGGTGATGAAGATTAGCCAGAAACTCAGCATGCGGAACGGGAACTTGAAATACACGATGGCAAAGGCCGATAGTAGTGAGATTGCGATTTTGCCGATCGCTATCATCAGGGCCATTGCCAGGCTGTTAAGCAACATCAGCCATACAGGGGCTATTTCGGTTCCTCGCAGACCTGCCCCGAACAACGTTTGTTTGAGGTTTTCCCATAGGTAACTCCCCGGCAGTAGAGGTAGAGGGGCTTGGCTCATGCGCAATTCGCTGTGAGTTGCCGCAACAAAGGTGATCCATACAGGTAGCGCAATGGCGACGACGCCCAGGATCAGAACGATGTGGGTGACCAGATTTGTGATAGGCCGGTTCTCGATCATCAGTATTCCACCTTTCGCTCGACATAGCGGAACTGGATCACAGTCATGGCGATGACAAGAACCATCAGGATGACCGACTGCGCCGCCGACCCCCCAAGATCGAGGCCTACGAAACCATCATTGAATACCTTGTAGACAAGAATTGTGGTTGACGTTCCGGGGCCTCCTTGTGTGACTGCATGGATAATCCCGAAGGTTTCAAAAAAGGCATAGACCATGTTGATCACCAGCAAGAAAAAAGTCGTGGGTGAAATCAGTGGGAAAATAATTGTCCAGAAACGGCGCGATGGGCCAGCGCCGTCGATTGCTGCAGCTTCGATAACACTGTTCGGGATCGACTGCATCGCCGCAAGATAGAACAGAAAGTTATAGGCAACCTGTTTCCACGCGGCGGCTAGAATAACAAGAAACATGGCTTGTCCGCCGCTCAGGTAATGGTTCCATTCGATTCCGACGAATTCAAGGAGGTATGGTAAGATACCCAACGTGGGATTGAACATAAAAACCCAAAGCGCGCCCGCCAGAACCGGAGCAACGGCATAGGGCCAGATCAGCATCGTACGATAGAACAAGGCGCCGCGCAGCACCCGCTGCGCAAATCCTGCCAAGAACAACGCAAAGATCATCGAAAGCGCCGCGACGGCCAACGAGAAGTATGCGGTCCGCCAGAACGTCGCAATGTAACTTTTGTCTGACCAGAGCAGTTCATAATTTTCCAGCCAAACGAATTCAGTTCCGAGACCAAACGCGTCTTCGATGAGAAACGATTGATAGACTGCCTGGCTGGCGGGCCAAATGAAAAACACCAAGGTGATGACAAGCTGCGGCGCCACAAGGAGATAGGGCAGCGGCGACGTCGGGAAATGCACGCGCTTCAGCATGGCGGACTCCAGATGGCGTCAGACCCCGCAGGGCATTACCCTGCGGGATCAACAAGTTGTATAGTATCAGTTTGCCGTGCGTTCGAATTTGCGCAGCAGATCGTTGCCGCGTTCCACAGCCGCATCAAGCGCCTCGGCGGCGGATTTGTTGCCAGCCCAGACTTCCTCCATCTCTTCGTTGATCACGTCGCGGACCTGAACGAAGTTGCCAAAGCGCAAACCTCGGCTGTTCGGAGTTGGCGTGTTTAGGCTGAGCTGCTTGATTGCGGTATCTGTGCCAGGATTCGCATCATAGAAACCCTGTTCTTTGGACAAAACATAAGCGGCGGTGGTGATCGGAACATATCCGGTCTCCTGATGCCACCACGCCTGCACTTCGGGCGAGGACAGGTATGTCAGGAACTTGGCGACGCCGGGATATTCGGCTTCGTCCCGCCCACTCAGAACCCACAAGGTTGCGCCACCGATGATCGAGTTTTGCGGCGCGTCGGAAACCGACGTGTCCAGCGGCAACATTGTCTGACCAAATTCGAACTCAGCTTGTGATTTGATCGAGCCGTAATAGGCTGACGAGTTCATCCACATTCCGCATTCGCCATTTGTGAACATTGGCAAGCTGTCGCCGCGACGCCCGCCATACACGAACAAGTTGCCGTCGGACATGGAAGCGATGTCGTCCAGACGCGCCGCGACTTTTTCGTTGTTGAAGGTGAATTCGGTGTCAAACCCGGCAAAGCCGTTTTCCTTTGTGCCGATCGGCATATTGTGCCATGCCGAGAAGTTTTCGATCATAACCCAGGATTGCCATCCAAAGGAAAGCCCGCATTTCATGCCGTTGTCGACCAGCTTCCGAGCCGTCTCCTTGACTTCGTCCCAAGTGGCGGGAACCGAAGCACCGGCTGCATCCAGCGCATCCTTGTTGTACCAAAGGACAGGCGTGGAGCTGTTGAACGGCATTGAAAGCAGTTCGCCCTCAGGAGTTTGATAATAGGACACCACCGCCGACAGATAGTCGCCGCCATCAAACGGTTCACCGGTATCGTTCATCAGTTGTTCCACGGGATAAATGGCGCCCTTTGCGGCCATCATGGTGGCAGTGCCAACTTCGAACACCTGAACGATTGCCGGGTGCTCCTTGGCGCGGAAGGCCGCAATCGCAGCGGTCATGGTTTCAGTATAGTTTCCCTTATATACAGGGACGATCTTGTAATCACTTTGCGTCGCGTTGAAGTCCTCTGCAATCTTGTTGACCCGCTCTCCGTTTGTGCCGCCCATGGCGTGCCACCACTGAACTTCGGTCTGAGCCAGCGCGGTCGTTGCCATCGCCGCTGCTATGGAAGACGCTACAAAAATGGATTTGACAGACATTGTTACCTCCCGATGCGTATGTATGACACAGCATTTGAGCAACTAAACCAATAATGCAAGCAAAAGTTTTTTGACAAATAATATAACAAAATATTATCCACAAAGCATCGATACCTGGCACAGGTGGACGGATGAAATTCAAACTCAGGCAACTCGAAGCCTTTCAAGCAGTGGCGCAGACCGGATCGATGACCCGAGCTGCACAAGTGCTGGAAGTATCGCAACCTGCGGTAAGTCGACTACTGTCGGATTTTTCAAAAACCGTGGCTGTAGATCTGTTCGTTCGCGAAGGCGGGCAATTGGTCCCAACCAGTGAAGCGAGGTACCTGTTATCCGAGGTTGGGCGCATCTTTGACAGTTTGCGCCATTTGGAAGATCTCAACCGAGACCTGTCGGAGCGCACGGCTGGTCACTTGAGAATTGCGTGTCTGCCGGGGTTTGCCACCAGTCATCTGCCTGCTGTTCTTGCCGACTTCTTGAAGGAAAGACCCGGTGTAACGGTAACGCTGGAACCAGATCGGCCAGAGCGCATCCTTGAGTGGATTGTCGGAGAGCAATACGATTGCGGTATCACTGACGGATTTACTGGACACCCCACTGTTGAAAGCGAAGACATAAAAATTCGAACAGTTTGTGTCGTCCCTGAGAGGCATCCTCTAGCCGAAAGAGAAATCATCAACCCGATCGATCTGCAAGCCGAGAAAATCATCCACACTCGTCGGGACAGTAACTTTTTTGGCCATCTGTCGACGGCCTTTGCGGATTATGGAGTGCTGATCAATTCGTGGATTGAAGTTCGACAATTCACCACCGCCTGTATGTTTGTCAGTCAAGGGCAGGGGGTTTCTGTTGTATCGTCTCTGGACGCCGAACCATTTCGCGGAAAAGGATTGGAAATACGGGGGTTCGAACCCAACGTTCCACATCGGCTTTCGATCCTAAAGCCAATTGCGGGAAGCAGGTCATTGCTGGCTTTGGATTTTTTGGATGCTTTTGTAGAAAGCCTTTCACCGTTCCGGTGTGCTGACGAGTATGGTGCGCGAACCCGCACAAGCGGGCGCGCAGGAAAGCCAGCGGGGAAATAGTGTCAGTGGTGGCCCCAATGGCTTTGCGCCAAAAGCGCGGCTTCGGTGCGATTCCGGACATGCAGCTTTTGTAAGATTGCAGTCATATAGTGCTTAACAGTTTTTTCTTGCAGATCGAGGGCCAACCCGACTTCCTTATTGCTTTTTCCCTGCGAGACCAGCCGCAAGATGTCTTCTTCCCGTTTCGACAATGTACCAATGGGGTTGGCCCGTTCAACTGGTTGGCGCGGACGGTTCATCCGAGTCAGAACCTTGGCGGCCAGGGAGGGTGCAACATAGCTGCGGCCCGCTACCAAATCTGTCAAGACCCGGATCAACTCACGCGAGCCAACGCCTTTGAGCACATAGCCTGAAGCACCGGCAGAAAGTGCCGCCAGTATGGAGTCATCATCTTCGGAAACTGTGAGCATGGCAACCAACGCCTTGTGTTCACCCTTGGCTATTTGGGTCAGAGCCCATTGCCCCCCGTCCGGCATGGACAGATCAAGCAAGACCAGGTCGGGCTTCAGACTGGAAGTCAATTCTACGGCTTCCTTTCCGGTCGTCGCTTGCCCGACGACTTCGAAATCCTTACTTTCGTCCAAGGTGCGGGCAACGCCTTCGCGAAACAGCGGGTGATCATCGGCCAATACGACGCGGGTTTTGATCATCTGTGATCTCCTGTTTCAAACATCATGCAAATCTCGCCGCCGCCTTCCTGTCGGTTTGATGTGCGGAAAGTGCCGCCGAGGCTTTCAACGCGGTCGCGCAATCCGCTTAGGCCAAGGCCGAGACTGGGACCATCCGGTCCGAACCCTGTGCCGCGATCCCTCACGGCAAGTGACAACGACTGCTTGTCGCATTTCATTTGGACTTCCAAGCCGGTTCCGCCACCATGGCGCGAAGCATTATTCAGGCCTTCCTGGACAAAGCGATATATACAGATCCTTTCCGCTGGAGATGCATGGAAACTTTCACATTCACATAGAACAGAAACGTCGTGTTCCGAACGGTTCTCATGAGCGCTGACGGCTTTTGCGACAACGTCACAAAGCTGGATATCAGCGATGTTGGGCAATGACAGGCCCTGCGATATGAATCGTACTTCATCCATGGCCTGTTTTAAGGCCTCGTTGACGCCATCAAGTTCGGAACGAGCAGCATCATCGGTTTGCTTTTCGCGCAAATCGTCAAGGCGCAGAGCCGCGAAAGCCAGATATTGCGCCGGACCATCATGCAAATCGGCTCCGATCTGAAGTAGCGCGTGCTCTGTACTGGCCGCCGATCTGGCCGCCGCTTCCTGAACCCGTCGACGCAGATCGAGATTGCGTGCGGACAAAGCTCGTAAATCCCGGAACTGCGAATTCAATCCTGCGCGTTGGCGCTCTATCGTGCGGCTGCCGCGGCGCACGATCAGGTATAACGCAGCTCCGATAGCCGATATGACACCAACCACAGTGGCCCAAGCGGTTTGGCGCGCGGCGACAAGATCGTTACGTAGCTGCGGGTTAGCCTCATAAATCTCCGCCACAGCAATGACTTCGCCGGTCCATACTTCATGGATCGGGGAATAGACCTCCAACAAAGGTAGGCCAAGCGCACTTTCGTTTTCAGCCTCTTCGTCACCAACTTCCTCGAATTCACCGCTCACTTGGCCTTGCCAAGCTGCTTTCAAGGGCGGGGTGACTTCAAACACTCGGTTGATCAGACTGCGGTCGGATGCTTCGACAATGCGCCCGCCTTTTTTCCAGATTTTGTAGGATACGATGCGCTCACCAAGCGGTGTGTTATTGAAAATCTCATCCAGAGCGCGCTGAGCGTTTTCAGACAGCTCATCGCTGTCGGCAAGCTGTTGCGAGATCGGAGAGACAAAGCTCTCCATATAAAGCGCGGTTGCGTTTGCGGTATTGCGGACGACGCTTTCTTCGATCCGGCGAGTGACTATTGCTCCGACGATAAGGGCTGCGAAGACCAACACCACGCCTCCAGTAAGACCAAATTGAGTGGCCAAAGACATATTCTGCCATAGCGAGGCATATCGCCGAATGATTGTCATATACCCATAATCCTCAACACGTCCGACAAGAAAAGGGACTTTGGTCGGAATGTGCGACCGACTGTGGCCATCGATCAGGCGTCCGGTTTTGATCCAGGTTATTCTTGTGATTCCTGATCATAAGGCCCTGCGAGATCTTGAGGCCGGGTAACAATCGTCTCCGTTGTGATTGTTTTTTGTTATTTTCGTTCCAATAGCGCGGAGTCTCGGTCACTTCCATTGCTCTGTGAAAAATCCCGTACGAATGAGGTTGATATTGGATACAATATACTAAAAACATCATACAGTTTCCCCGTCAGCGAATGTGACCGGGAAGTTGCCTGAATTCTGATGTGCTGAAGCGATCAGAAATAATAACAAGGGAGTAAACAATGAAATCCAAGATTTTAGCGGCAACTACCGCAATAGGACTGATTGCGGGACCAGCTCTTGCGGGCGGAACGCTTGTCTATTGCTCAGAAGGTTCACCGGAAGGGTTCGACCCGGCGTTGTTCACGGCGGGCACCACGTTCGACGCCTCATCACACCCCATCTATAACCGCTTGATGGAGTTCGAAACCGGAACCACCAACGTAATTCCGGGACTGGCTGAAAGCGTCGAAGCCAGCGATGACGGTCTTGAATACACATTCACGCTGCGAAAGGGCGTCAAATTCCATTCGAATGACGAATTCACACCCACTCGCGACTTCAATGCCGATGACGTGATTTTCACGTTCGAACGTCAGCGGCTTGAAGACCATCCGTTCAACAAAGTGAACGGCGGGACATGGGAATACTTCAACGGTATGGGAATGCCGGATTTGGTGAAATCGGTCGAAAAACTCGACGATCACACTGTTAAGTTCACACTGAATACGCCCGAAGCACCGTTCGTGGCCAATATGGCAATGGACTTTGCCTCCATCCTGTCTGCGGAATATGCGCAGGCAATGATGGATGCGGGTACACCAGAAAAGATCAACACCAACCCGATCGGCACCGGCCCGTTCGAAATGGTGGCGTATCAGAAAGACGCTGTCATTCGCTATCAGGCAAACGCCGACTATTGGAACGGAAAAGCCGATATCGACCAATTGATCTTTGCCATTACTCCCGATGCTTCGGTGCGCTACCAAAAGCTGAAAGCGGGCGAATGCCACGTCATGCCTTATCCAAACCCGGCTGATATTCAGGCGATGAAGGATGACCCCGCCATCAATGTGATGGAGCAGGAAGGCTTGAACGTCGGATATCTGGCGTACAACACCACCATGGCACCCTTCGACAATCCCAAGGTCCGCAAGGCGCTGAACATGGCCATCGACAAAAATGCGATCATCGATGTCGTGTTCCAGGGTTCGGGCCAGGCAGCCAAGAACCCAATCCCCCCGACAATGTGGAGCTACAACGAAGCAATTGTCGATGATGCTTATGATCCAGAAGCTGCAAAGGCAGCTCTGGAAGCCGAAGGCGTTTCGGATCTGAGCATGAAAATCTGGGCAATGCCGGTGCAGCGTCCCTACAACCCAAATGCACGCCGCATGGCCGAACTTATCCAGGCAGACTTCGCCAAAGTCGGTGTGGATGTGGAAATTGTGTCCTACGAATGGGGCGAATACCTGTCGCGCTCGAAGGAGCTGAACCGTGACGGTGCTGTTTTGCTCGGTTGGACCGGTGACAATGGGGATCCGGACAATTTCCTGGCAGTATTGTTGGGCTGTGACGGTGTTGAAGCTTCGAACCGAGCGCAGTGGTGCCATGAGCCGTTCGACAACGTCATCAAGCAGGCCAAGCAGTCCACGGACGTAGCCGAGAGGACCAAGCTTTATGAAGAGGCCCAGGTCATCTTCAAAGAGCAAGCGCCGTGGGCCACTATTGCGCATTCGGTCGTGTTCATGCCGATGGTAAACAACGTGAAGGGCTACAAGGTTCATCCGCTTGGTGGACACATCTTCTATGGCGTGAGCGTCGAATAACCATCTGAACCTGAACCGGGGCTGCAAATGCGGCCCCGGTTCTTTTTGTCTGCGGAGACATAGCCAATGACTGATCGCCTTGCCGATTATCGTCAGGTTGCTCGCGATCTTTCGGTCGATGCGGTGGCCTTGGTGCCCGGGCCGAATTTCACGCGTGCACTTGGCCATAGTTTCATGAGCCATGAACGCCCATTCCTTGTCATCATCCCTGTACAAGGTAAACCTGCGGCCATTGTTCCTAATCTCGAACTGGACAGCTGGGATCTCGTGGGGTTCGAAGGCGACGTTTTTGATTGGAAAGATCATACGGGGTATTCTGATGCTTTTGCGGCTCTTGCAACGCAGCGACCAATCCAAAGGGTGGCCGTCGAAGGTCAAGTGATGCGCGTTTTCGTACATCATGCGTTGATGCAAGCCTATGAAGAACTGCAGATCATTGATGGGGAGCGTGAAATTTCAGGCTTGCGGATGATCAAGTCCGCCGAAGATATTGCTGCTCTCGAAACTGCAATCGCAATTTCGGAGCGGGCTTTGTTTCGTGTTCTGGAGAATGTGCAGATCGGGCAGACGGAGAAACAAGTTGAAGCCGCATTAATACACGCCCTATTCGCAGAGGGGGCGGATGATATGGCTTTTTCACCTATTGTAGCGGCAGGAGAAAATACGGCCCTCCCGCATGCGCACGCTCGAGAAGATTACAAGATCAAAGCAGGTGATGCTTTGTTGTTCGATTTCGGTGCGAGGAAACATGGTTTTGCCGCCGACATAACTCGGACCGTATTCGTGAAGGAAGCCTCAGATGAGGCGCGAGATGTCTATAACACCGTCCTTGCCGCAAACATGAAGGGTCTCGAAGTGACCTGCGCCGGTGTAACCGCACATCAGATTGACGATGCGGTTACAGGCGTTTTGGAGGCATCGCCTTATGCAGATCGCATTCGCACCAAAACCGGTCATGGGCTGGGGCGGGATGTTCACGAGGCACCCTATGTCATGCGCGGCAATCACACGGTTCTTCCCGCTGGAACTGTGTATACGAATGAGCCCGGCCTCTATGCAGTAGGCAAATTCGGTGTCAGGATCGAAGACGATGTTCTGGTAACCGCAGACGGCTATCGCAGCCTTACAACCTTTCCAAAAGACCTCATGGTCGTGGGACGCTGATGCTACGCTATCTATTTGCAAGATTGGGAACGTTCATTCCGACTTTCATCGGAGTGACGCTGATTTCCTTCATGTTCATCCGGATTCTGCCTGGTGATCCCATTATTGTCATGGCCGGAGAACGCGGCATGACCGAAGAACGCTATCAGGAGATGGTGGAAAAACTCGGTTTCGACAAACCGGTCTGGCAACAATACACCGATTATCTATTTGGCGTGATGCAAGGCGATCTGGGCGAAAGCTTCGTTACCAAGAAACCGGTTTGGGATGAGTTCTTTTCGCTGTTTCCGGCAACTCTGGAACTATCGATCTGTGCCATGATTTTTGCGGTCGCACTTGGTCTTCCCGCTGGAGTAATTGCCGCTGTGAACCGGGGTAAATTGTTCGACAGGCTGCTGATGTCATCGGCTTTGGTCGGCTACTCGATGCCGATCTTCTGGTGGGCACTGCTGTTGATTATCGTATTTTCGGGCAATCTGGGTTGGACGCCGGTTTCAGGCCGCATCGATTTGATATATTGGTTCGACAACGTAACTGGCCTGATGCTAGTTGACAGCTTGCTTTCGGGGCAGGAGGGCGCATTCAAGTCTGCCGTTCGTCACCTGATCTTGCCGACAATCGTTCTGGGGACAATTCCACTTGCGGTTATTGCGCGCCAGACCCGTTCGGCGATGCTTGAGGTGTTGGGCGAAGATTATATACGCACCGCCCGCGCAAAAGGTCTCAGCCCATCACGTATCAATGGTCTCCATGCGCTGCGCAACGCACTGATCCCGGTCATCACGGTGATCGGCCTTTCGGTCGGAACGCTATTGGCCGGCGCCATTTTGACCGAAACAATCTTTAGCTGGCCGGGTATCGGCAAGTGGATGGTCGACAGTATTTCACGCCGCGACTATCCCGTGGTGCAGGGCGGATTGTTGTTGATCGCAGTGATCGTAATGATCGTAAATCTAATCGTTGATGTGCTGTACGGTGTGATCAACCCCAAGATTAGGAAGCGGTAATGGCGATTCAGACAATTCAGTCACCGACTACCAGCCCGGAACGCCCAAATGCCGTGCGCGAGTTCTGGTACTATTTCCGCGAAAATCGCGGGGCAGTCATCGGTCTTTGGTTTTTTACCGCCTTTGTTTTGTGTGCGGCTCTGGCGCCATGGCTTGCGCCTTACGATCCGACGGAACAGTTTCGCGAACACATCTTGCAACCTCCCGTCTGGGCTGAAGGCGGAAGCTGGGAGTTTGTTCTGGGCACTGACCCGCTAGGGCGAGATATCCTCTCGCGCCTTATCGCCGGGTCGCGCTACTCGTTTTTTGTCGGCATCGTGGTTGTAACCATAGCAGCTTCGGGCGGAATCATTGTTGGTTTGCTCTCGGGCTTTGCGCCCAAATTCGTTGACACATTGATCATGCGGATCATGGATATCATCCTAGCCTTCCCGTCGCTGTTGCTGGCCCTGGTTCTGGTTGCAATCCTTGGTCCGTCGCTAACGAACGCCATGATTGCTATCGCGATCGTTTTGCTTCCGCATTATGTGCGCTTGACCCGCGCGCAAGCCATGTCAGAGCGGCAAAAAGACTATGTGACATCCGCGCAAGTAGCGGGCGCTGGTTTACCGCGTCTGATGTTCATAACCGTGCTGCCCAACTGCTTGGCTCCAATCATAGTACAGGCGGCGCTTTCGTTCTCGACTGCGATTCTAGACGCTGCGGCTCTGGGATTTCTTGGGATGGGTGCGCAGCCACCTACACCGGAATGGGGAACGATGCTGGCTGAGGCACGTGAATTCATTCTACGCGCATGGTGGGTCGTAACATTCCCCGGCCTTGCCATTCTCGTGACCGTACTCGCCATCAATCTTATGGGTGACGGCCTTCGCGACGCACTTGACCCGAAACTGAAGCGGAGCTGATGACATGAGCCTGTTGCGCATCCGCAATCTATCCGTCGATTTTGCCACTTCTTCGGGCCAGTTCCGGGCGGTGGACGGTGTTGACCTGACGCTCGACAAGGGAGAAATTCTGGCTATCGTCGGCGAAAGCGGTTCGGGCAAATCGGTTTCGATGCTTGCTCTGATGGGGCTTCTGCCCTGGACCGCAACGATCACCGCCGACGAAATGTCTTTTGAAGGTCTTGATTTGCGCGGGCTTTCTGCCCGAAACCGTCGCAAGATTATCGGTAAAGATCTGGCTATGATTTTTCAGGAGCCGATGTCATCACTCAACCCCTGCTTTACCGTGGGTTTCCAGATCAAAGAGGCATTGCGAATTCATTTGGGTCTGGACCGCAAGGCCTGCAAGCAACGCGCGATCGAGTTGTTCGACCAGGTTGGAATTCCGGCACCTGAAAGTCGGCTGAACGTGTTTCCGCATCAGATGTCGGGCGGCATGAACCAACGCGTGATGATCGCCATGGCGATCGCCTGTCGCCCCAAGCTGCTGATTGCAGACGAGCCGACAACTGCGCTTGATGTAACAATTCAAGCGCAAATACTTGACCTTCTGGTGTCGCTTCGGGAGGAGACAGGCATGGGGTTGGTTCTGATCACTCATGACATGGGTGTAGTTGCCGAAACGGCGGAGAGGGTGCAGGTTCAATATGCTGGGCAGAAGGTTGAGGAGCAGCCAGTCCGCGACCTGTTTCGCCACCCATATCACCCCTATACTGCGGCGCTTCTGGCAGCGCTTCCAGAGCGGGCAACTTCAAAGCTCTTGCCCTCGATCCCCGGCGTGGTGCCCGGTCAGTTTGACCGGCCAAAGGGATGTCTTTTTGCACCCCGCTGCCGCTATGCCGACGAAAAATGCAACACTGTACCGCCTAGCCCAGATCGAGCTGAATTCGGTCAAGCCCTGTGTCACTATGCTCTAACTGGCCAGAAGGAGACAGCCTGATGACCGCGCCAATCGTCAAAGCAGAAGGGCTTGCACGGTTCTATGAAGTCAAGGAGGGCTTTTTCGCGAAGGCCAAGATAGTCCGGGCACTGGCCGGAGTTGATTTCGAACTCGAGGCAGGTAAGACACTGGCTGTTGTGGGTGAATCCGGTTGCGGAAAGTCCACTCTGGCTCGACTTGTCACCATGATCGAGGAGCCTTCCTCGGGCCGCCTGGCTATCGACGGGAAGGAAGTGACCCCTGCCGTTTGGTCAGGGTTGCGCGAAACCGTTCAGATAGTGTTTCAGAACCCCTACGGTTCGCTCAACCCGCGCCAGAGAATCGGAACTATCCTGATGGAGCCGCTGGTTATCAATCGCCCCGACATTTCCGCTCGGGATCGAGAGGCGAAGGCACGGGAGATGATGGATCTGGTCGGGCTGCGCCCAGAACATTTCGACCGCTTTCCGCATATGTTTTCCGGTGGGCAGCGACAGCGCATCGCCATTGCTCGCGCATTGATGCTGGATCCACGCATTCTGGTACTGGATGAACCTGTCTCGGCTTTGGATGTATCTATTCAGAGCCAAATCCTAAACCTTCTGGTGGAATTGCAAGAACGACTTAATTTGGCTTATCTGTTCATCTCGCATGATCTGTCGGTGGTAAAACATTTCGCCGACGATGTGATCGTCATGTATTTGGGCCGTGCCGTGGAGAAAGCCAGCAAAGAGAATCTGTTTGCCGCACCCAGGCATCCTTATTCCAAGGCGCTTCTTTCAACCACCCCGCGTGCGGATCCGGAGGCAAAGAAAGACCGGATCAAGTTGGAGGGTGAATTGCCGTCCCCAATGAATGTTCCTCCCGGTTGTGCATTTGCACCGCGCTGTTGGAAGGCGACTGATGAGTGCCGCGCCCAAGCACCGCAGATGGAGGGCAATGCGCATCAAGTGGCCTGTTTCCATCCATTGTAAAAGCAATGGTCAGCTTTTGGTGAAGTTCCTGAGCTGCTGAACCAGAGAATGCTTGGCGCCGAGTATATGCGCGGCCGTCAACTCACCCGCCGCCTTCGAGTCGCCACGTTGACAGGCATCCAGGATTGCCTGATGTTCGCGCGCCGCTCTCGAAAACCCATCGCTAAGTACCATCTGCGCCCTGAGAAAACGATCGATTCTGTCCATCGAGTTACTGATAACGCTCAAGTGGTAGGGCAGGCCGCTCGGTTCATATAAAGTCGCGTGAAAGCGCCTGTTTAGGTCACCATATTCCATCGCATCTGTTGTCTGGTTTGAAAGGGTTAGAAAAGACTGTGCTTCTTCCAAGATATTTTCTGACATGTTTGGAACGGCTTTGCGAATGATTTCGGGTTCCAGCAATGCTCGAAAGTCGAAAATCTCGCCTGCCTCATCCAGCGACATTCCGGCCACGACCGCACCACGATAACGTTCGGTTTTGACCAGACCTTGTTGCTCCAGCATGGTCAACGCCTCGCGCACTGGTATACGGCTGGTGTTGAACAACTTGGCAATTTCATCCTGCCGCAACGGCTCGCCATCTTTCAAGGCGCCTTCAATGATCGCTTTGCGTATGGCATTGCACACGATTGTCGCCGTTGACGCAGTCTTGCCGATGTCAATCGCTGGAATCTTTACCATTGTTCGTTTCTTCAGGACCTACGGTTTGTCGCCCGATGCACGTTTCGGAAGCAGCTACAGGAAGCTGCTTCAAGATGCATATAATATTTTCGTAATACTTTCGGCAAATTTTGTGTGCCGGTGCCGCCTCAGAGACGCGGAATCTTAAGCTAACGTCCTTGCTAGACTCATGGTGCGATCTGTTTATGGTCGTTGGGAAACTCGACCGGCGCATTGCGAGGAGACAGGAAATGGATGCTAAACCCGCCACCATCAAACTCGACAAACCTGGTCGTGGTCGTATTTACGACTCGATTCTTGAAACGATCGGTAACACACCTTTGGTGCGACTCGGCCGTTTGGCCGAGGAAGCCGGCTGTCGAGCCGATGTGTTGGTCAAGTTGGAATGTTTCAATCCGATTTCCAGCGTCAAAGACCGCATCGCTGTTGCTATGCTTGAGGAGATGGAACAAGACGGCACCATAAGGCCCGGTAGTGTTATTGTTGAGCCAACTTCGGGTAACACCGGTATCGGGCTCGCCTTTGCTTGCGCCGCAAAAGGGTATCGTTGCATCCTGACAATGCCCGACAGTTTTTCGATCGAGCGTCGTAAGCTCATGAAGTTCTTCGGCGCGGAACTGGTGTTGACCCCTCGTGAAAAAGGGATCAACGGCGCTATAGAGAAGGCCAATGAGATCATTGCCGAAACCGAAGGCGCAGTCATGCCATGGCAATTCGGCAATCCAGCCAATCCAGCCATACATCGCCGCACAACCGCTGAAGAGATTTGGGCGGATACTGGTGGTAAAGTGGACGTGGTAGTCATGGGCGTCGGAACTGGCGGCACGTTGACTGGCGTCGGACAAGTCCTCAAAGAACGCAAACCTGAAATAAGGATCATGGCGGTCGAGCCCGAGCTCAGCCAGGTTTTGTCAGGAGGAACACACTCACCTCACATGATTCAGGGTATCGGAGCAGGATTCGTACCCGATATTCTCGACATGGCATTGATCGATGAAGTCCTTTTGGCCAGCAATGACGATGCAATGAATACCGCCCGACGTGCTGCCCGGCTTGAAGGAATTCCGGCAGGTATATCGTCGGGAGCTGCTCTAGCTTGCGCTCTGCGAGTTGCAACAAGGGATGACATGGTGGGTAAAACTTTGGTCACCGTGCTCCCAAGCGCGTCGGAGCGCTATATATCAACGGCCTTGTTTGAAGGTTTGGGAGACGACTAATCTCGAAAACTTTGACCGGCCTTGGCGGCCCCCCCTTTTCTATTCCACTCTGCGCCGAACTGAGTACCACGCACCCGCAAAGGTCATCGTAAGCGAGCTAAATGGGGTCAGCATGCATCTGCTTTGCGGATTGGGCCTGCTCTCAACCAGAATGTGGTAGTTTGCAGGGGCATTTCTCCGCGATTCAAACGATCATCCGAGGCCCTTCCATTTTCTTCACTTATTGTGGTGTCATTTTGGCGGTGTAATTGGTTGTTACCGGATCCAAACACTTGCGGAACTTCCGCTAAACTGTCCTGAGCCGACTGCGGCAATACCCTCCGCCCTCTCTTCGAGCAGGATAGGAACTTTAGGGTCCTTGACGGTCGAACGCCTACTCCAAGGTGATCATCATTATACCACATAGATGAGCGGCACGGTCGCTGGTTTCAGATTCTGGTTCGGGATACCGCATTGAATTTGCACGGTGAACTTCCCTATGAGTTACGTGACCAGGGTGTTTCGTATGGGTGCCGACAAATACTATTGGAGTTTGATTTAAAAATAGGTAAGCTGGTACCAAAATACAATTATAACAGGAGGTGCCATTCCAATGTCGCAGGATCTCAACATCGGGACATCAACCCGCAGGTCAATAAAAGTGGATCAAGCCCGAACCGTAGACTTCATGGGAGAAGACTGTCGAGTCTATGCGACACCCTCTCTGGTGCGCGATATCGAGGATATCTGTCGGGATCTGATCGTCGAGCATGTGCCTGCGGGGCAAGATTCCGTCGGTACCGTTGTCTCGATTGCTCATACCTCACCCACGTTGCTGGGTATGGAGGCGACGATCACCGTCACCGTCACCGAAATTGATGGGCGAAGAGTTGTCTTTGACATCAGCGCGGCGGACTCAATCGACAGCATATGTAAAGGCCGCCATGAACGCTTCATCGTAGACGTAAACATGACCCGGGAAAAGCTCCGCCGGAAAACTGCCGCTCTGACGGAGAGTTGAGGAATTCGAGCCATGAGTATTTCATCGAGATCGGTGACCGAAAGCGTTCCATCTTATTGCTATCAGTGTGTTGCCGGGCCAGACCTGATGAAAGTTGACGTCATGGACGGCGTACCAGTCCAAGTTCGGCCGAACGGAGAGGCGGCTTTGGTACACCCTGCCCAAGGCAAGGTCTGCGTAAAGGCCTTTGGATTGATCCAGAAGACCAACAACCCCAATCGAATTCGGACCCCGATGATCCGCACCAATCCTAGAAAGGGCAGGGATCAAGACCCAGGTTTTCTGCCGGCTACTTGGGAAGAGGCGCTGAAACTGATCTGCGGCAAGCTTAACGAAGCCCGGGAAAAGGGCCTCAAGGATGAAAGCGGTTTCCCCCGAGTGGCAGCCAGTTTTGGCGGAGGCGGAACCTCCACTGTCTACATGGGCACCTTCCCGGCATTTCTAAAGGCGTGGGGACCCATCGACATGAGCTTTGGCAGTGGACAAGGCGTCAAATGTTATCATTCTGAGCACTTATACGGTGAGTTCTGGCACAGGGCGTTCACAGTGTCCCCGGATACGCCGTTGGTCGAGATGATCATTTCTTTTGGTGCCAATGTCGAGGCCTCAGGCGGGGTCTGCGGCGTCCGCCGTCATGCGGATGCCCGGGACCGCGGCGTCAAACGAGTTCAGGTCGAACCGCATCTTTCAGTTACTGGCGCTTGCTCCGCAGAATGGGTGCCAATTCGCCCAAAAACGGATCCGGCCTTTATGTTCGCGCTACTGCACGTGTTACTACACGAGGTTGAGCGGCATCAGTTGGATGTACCTTTCCTGAAAGAACGCACCTCCTCACCCTATCTGGTGGCGCCAAACGGATTTTATCTCCGAGACCCAGAAACTCAAAAGCCCCTAATTTGGGATGTCAGATCGAAGCGCGCAGTTGTGTTTGATACTCAGGATACTGATCCGGCGTTGGACGGAGAATTTGTGATCTCCGGCCTGGAAATCGGACCGGATGACAAAAAGTGGTTGCATGACGATGTGACCTGCAAGACTGCCTTTTCCCTTCTCGCCGATCATATCAAACCCTACAGCCCAGAATGGGCAGCTGAAATTTGCGATGTGTCAGCTGCGACGATCCGCAAAACAGCGTTGGATTATCTTGCGCACGCCCATGTAGGTGAAACGATCGAGATCGATGGGCGAATGATGCCGTTCCGGCCTGTTGCGATCTCGTTAGGCAAAACCGTTAGCAACGGATGGGGCGGATATGAATGCGCCTGGGCCCGTACGTTGATGGCAGTTCTGATTGGTGGTCTGGAAGTGCCTGGCGGCACCTTGGGAACCACGGTTCGGTTGAACCGCCCGGCGGACAACAGATGGTCCAGCGTCGTTCCCGGTCCGGACGGGTTCATGAATTACCCGATGAATCCGACCCGCAAAGGTGAGTTCCTTGAAAACTCAGGATCACGCCATGCGCACAGTACGCTTATTCCGCTGGCCGCGAATTCTCCATGGTCACAGGCGCTCGGGCCGACGCATTTGGCATGGATGGCGCAAATGCAGGGATTCGAGCATCTACCGACGCCAACACTCCCGGATGTGTGGTTTGTTTATCGGACCAACCCGGTCATTTCCTTTTGGGACACCGCCGCTATCGGCGATGTGATCGCGAAATTCCCGTTTACCGTCTGTTTTGCTTACACAAATGACGAAACCAACCACATGGCCGATGTGTTATTGCCGGAATGCACCGACCTTGAAGGATTGCAGTTGATACGGATCGGGGGCTCGAAATACGTTGAGCAGTTTTGGGAGCATCAGGGCTTTGCGCTTCGCAGTCCGGCATCGAAACCAATGGGAGAGGCGCGGGATTTTACGTGGATTGCAACTCAACTGGCAAAAGGCACGGGACTGCTTGAAGAATACAACAGTGCCATCAACAAGGGCGCCGCCGGGGTTCGGTTGTTCGGTCAGAACTATGACTTTTCGCTAGATTCCACTGACGAACATTCTGTTGAGGACATTTGGGACAAGGCCTGTCGCGCTGCCAGTGCAGAGCTTACGGACGGGGCTGAAAGTCAAGGCTTGGACTACTATCGCAAGCATGGTTTCCGCACCGTACCTTTCGCCAAGGAGCGCTGGTACCTTTATCCTGCGATGGTGGAGAAGGGCCTGAGGTTCGAACTGCCCTATCAGGAGCGCTTGTTACGCATTGGACAAGAACTGAGCACCAGATTGCACGAAATGGGCATTACCTGGTGGGACCGGCAACTGAAAGAATACGAAGCGTTGCCTCATTTCCAAGACCTCCAGAACATATGGGAGCGGGCGATCGAGGCGCAATACAGTGTCAAAATCGGTGATTATCCGTTCTGGCTGCTTTCGACGCGGTCAATGCAGTATTCCTGGGGCGGAAATGTCGGCATCCAGATGATCCACGAGGTCGCATCCAATGTAGCGGGCCACGGCGGTGTGGTCATGAACCCGCAGGCAGCCGCAAGATTGGGACTGTCCGAGGGCGACCGGGTCGAAGTGTACTCGTCGGTGGGCAGTACGAATGGCGCGGTAATACTGCGCAATGGAATTCGTCCCGACACGCTGCTCATGATAGGTCAGTTCGATCATTGGAAAACGCCTTTTGCAAAAGATCTGAAAACACCCAGCATGAACGGCTTGGTTCCGATGTCGCTGGATCTGACAGATGCGACTGGTTCGGGTGCCGATCTTGTTCGGGTGGCAGTCAAAAAAGTGGAGAATGATGTCGCGAGGGCGGGAAGATGACAACCTGGACCATAGTCGCTGACCTCAATCGCTGTGTCGGCTGTCAGACCTGCACATCGGCTTGCAAGCACGAAAACGCAACCGCGCCGGGTGTACAATGGCGCAAGGTTCTGGATTTCGAAACCGGCGAATATCCGGAGGTCCACAGGGCATTTCTGCCAGTTGGGTGCATGCACTGCAAAAGCCCGTCTTGTCTGGACGCCTGTCCATCGACAGCAACGCGAAAGCGTGAAGATGGCATAGTTACGATTGACTATGATCTGTGTATCGGCTGTGCGTTTTGCGCGGTGGCCTGCCCGTATCAGGCCCGTTTCCGTGTTGACAAGCCGACCTCGGCTTATGGTGGAAAACCGATGCGACACGAAACCAAGCGCGAGGACCTGTCTCGGCTGGGTGTATCGCAGAAATGCACGTTTTGCGTCGACCGCATTGATGCTGGGCTCGCCGCTGGATTGGTTCCTGGTGTAGATATGGAAGCGACGCCCGCATGTGTGGCGTCCTGTATCTCTGGTGCATTGCAAATGGGCGATCTGGACGAGCCGGAAAGCAATGTCTCGATGCTTCTGCGCACCAATCGGCATTTCCGGATGCACGAATACCTCGGGAACGGCCCCAATATATACTACCTGTACGATGGCGACATCAGCGAGGTCTGCTTGCCGGATGACGTGTCGATGGTGGCAGAACCAGTAGGGCTGGCTTCGGTGTCTCCGAAGTTGCAGACATACTGGGACTGGCGCGCGGCCGTAAATTTCATATGCGGTGGAGCCGGAACCGGACTGTTTGCTGCAGCAATGGTTGCGGGGTTGTTTGGATCGCTGCTTTGGCCCGCAATCATTGCCGCAATGCTCATGGTTGCGATCGGTCTGCTGTCCATATGGTTCGAGATTGGTCGACCGTGGCGGTTCTTGAACGTGTTTCTTAATGCTCGGACAAGCTGGATGACCCGCGAGGCGATGGCAGCGGTGCCATTCTTTGGATTTGGTGGGCTGTCATGGCTCTTGGGTTCGCCGGCTCTTGGGGTATTGGCGGCCATAAGTGGGCTTTTCTTTCTCTATTGCCAGGCCCGCATCCTGCGCGCCGCGAAAGGAATTCCAGCTTGGCGTCACCCTGCCGTCGAACCACTGATCCTGGCGTCCGGGTTGGCTGAAGGTATCGGAGTTTTCACGGTTCTGCTACTTGCCTTCGAGACAACACCGGAAGTTCACAGCGGCGTTGCAATAGCGCTTCTGATGCTGGTCGGAACACGCTTTGCCGCTTGGCGCCGGTATCGGGCCAAACTTGGTAGAAGTGGAGCCCCGGTCGGAGCGTTCAAGGCCCTCGACGAGGTGGGGGCTGGGCTGTCTGCCCTTCCGCAGGCTCTGTTCGCGGGGCTGGCGCTTTCGTCTGTTGCTGTCCCTTTGGCGCAAGGACCGGTGCTCGCTTTGGCAGGTCTCGGCGCGGCCGCAACCGGTTGGGCCTTCAAATTTGCCCTCATTACTAGGGCGGCATTCACCCAAGGTTACGCGATCAACAAGATGCCGGCACGAGGTGCGGGCAAGAGCAGCCCCGGCATCCAACCGGGTTGGCAAAAAGCCTGATCCGGAAGGCCGGAGCAGGTCGTGGTTCAGGGAGGAACGTCAACATGTTGACACTAAACCAAAATGACCCGGGCTTCATGTTCGACCGACCGGCAGAGACATTGTCGCGCAGCAGAATTTCCGAAATGCAATTGGAACGCCTGCGTTGGACGCTGGAGCGCGCATTTACTACTGTGCCCCACTACCGCGAGACATTCGACAAGGCCGGCGTCACACCCGCAGATATCAAGAAGCTAAAAGACATCCGGAATTTTCCATTTACGGTGAAAACCGATCTGCGGAACAACTACCCGTTCAAATTGTTTTCCATGCCCTTGGAAAAGATGGCGCGCATTCATGCGTCCTCTGGTACCACGGGTCAGCCAACCGTAGTGGGATATTCCTCCGGAGACCTGAACCGTTGGTCGGACTTGATGGCGCGTTCAATGGCGGCGGCGGGCATTCGTCCGGGTGATCTGGTGCATAACGCATATGGTTATGGCCTTTTCACGGGCGGCTTGGGCGCTCACTATGGCGCTGAACGGTTGGGGTGTGTGGTCGTACCGGTGTCGGGTGGCGGTACGGAACGGCAAGTAACATTGCTCCGAGACTTTGGCGCGCGCGTCCTGTGTTCGACACCTTCCTATGCGCTGAATATTGCTGAAGTTGCCGAGAAAATGGGGGTCGATGTCGCCACCCTGCCTGTTCAACGCGGATTGTTTGGCGCTGAACCCTGGACCAACGAATTGCGCGCGGAACTGGATATGCGCCTGGGCATCAAGGCGGTCGATATCTACGGTCTGTCAGAGATCATGGGGCCGGGTGTCGCCTGTGAGTGCGATATTGAGCGCAATGGCCTTCACGGATGGGAGGATCACTTCCTGTTCGAGATTATCGACCCTGAAACAGAAGAGCCGTTGCCATTGGGAGAAACCGGTGAATTGGTGATCACGACCTTGACCAAGGAAGCGATGCCGATGATCCGTTACCGTACCCGTGACATCACCCGGCTAAGCGACGAACCCTGTGCTTGTGGGCGGACGCATGTACGAATTTTGCGGGTGGATGGCCGAAATGACGACATGATGATCATACGGGGCGTAAACGTCTATCCATCACAGGTGGAGGCTGTGCTTTTGGGCTTTGATGGTCTAGCGCCACATTATCAGATCAAGTTGTACAAGGATGGTCCGCTTGACGCGATGAAACTTGAAGTCGAAGTATCGCCCGCTTTTTCACAAGACCCACAATCAAGGGAACGGAAATCAGCGGAGGTCCGGCATCACATTAAATCGACCATCGGCGTAAGTTGCGACGTAACCGTGATGAAGCCGGGAGAAATTCCAAGATCGGAGGGCAAGGCTATACGAGTTCTGGATATGCGCTGAACACTATTCGATGGTTTCCGTTAACAACAAAACTGGAGCCACAAAAAATGTGATTCCGGTTTTCCGTCATTCTCGGAAGTCAGATCTCGAAAGCCTTCTCTAGCCGGGAAAGGTCGTGTTCCTTGTTTGAAGCGCTCGCAAAATAGGGCCTGCGCCTGCCCCGGTAAAGAATGCCGGTATTCATGCCGTCGTCAGTCATGATGCGCCGGGCTGCACGGGCCGGGTCGTCGGTTTCGGGGACGCTGGCAACATGGACCTGTTTTTTCCATTTCCGCTCATCCGGCCGGAAGGTCACGCAAGGGCTGAGGATTTCGACAAATGAGAATCCGGGATGGTTGATCGCCGCGACGATGGTTTGCGTGCAGGCCTTAATGTCGCCAGAAAACTCACGGGCGACGAAATTCGCGCCCGAGGCCAGCGCGATTACCAATGGATGGAAGGGTGACAGGCCGGTGCCCCCGGGAGACAACGCGCTGTCCCAGTCAGGTTCGGTCGTCGGCGATGGCTGCCCCTTGGTCATGCCGTAAACACGGTTGTCCATGACGACATAGGTCATATCCACGTTGCGACGGCACGCATGCAGGAAATGATTGCCGCCAATCGAGAATCCATCGCCGTCTCCACTCATCGCCATCACGGTCAGGTCGGGGCGCGCAACCTTGAGGCCCGCAGCAACCGCTAGCGAGCGGCCGTGAACCCCGTGAAAACCATAGCAGTTGGTATAGGCCGGAATCCGCGAAGAACAGCCGATCCCGGATATGACGGCGATTTCTTCTGGCGGTCGCCCGAGTTTAGCCAATGCCTTGGTGATGGACATCAGAACATGAAAATCGCCACAGCCGGGGCACCAGATCGGATTGATGTCTGATTTGTAGTCGCTCGCTTTGAAACAGGGCGCGTTCATTGTGCATTCCATTCCTGAATTCGGGTAACAATTTCGTCGGGGCCGATGGTATACGGCCCCTCGCGGTTTAGCTTCTTTACGTCGAACTTCAGATCAATATGCGCCCTTACGTGACGATAAAACTGACCCGAGAAACTCTGCTCCACAAACAGGACGCGTTTCGCCCCCTGCAGAGCCTTTTCCAGAGCATTGACCGGAAAGGGCGATATCTGCCGCAGAGCAACCAGCCGAACGGGAATCTCTTTTTCGGTTAATGCATCGACAGCTTCGCGCGCCGCGCCGGTCAGCGATCCCCAAGTCAGGACTACAGTAGTGGCGCTGCTGTCACCCTCGGTAACGCCCCAAAAGTCGCCATAGTCAAAACCTTCGATCTTGTTTCGGCGCTTCTCCATCTGTTGCTGCTGATCGAGTCTTGCCGAAGAAGGAGCGCCGCGTTCGGTATGCGTCAACCCATCAGCTGTGTACTGACCACCCGATTGACCCGGAATTGACATAGGGGAAACTCCGTCAGCGGTCACCGCGTAGCGTCTGAAGATACGCTCTGTCTCTGAGAATATCTTTCGACGGGTCAAAAAACTGACCTCTGCCGGTTTTTCGATCAGTACCCGTGACTGCCCGATGGATTGGTCCGACAACACTATAACTGGCGACTGCAGTGTTTCTGCAATATGGACCGCCCACTGCGAGGTAAAGAGGCAATCCGCGACGCTGAGCGGGGCAACGACCACATGATCCGCGTCACCGTGAAAGCCGTAGACGGCAATATTGAGATCTGATTGTTCCGACTTGGTGGCAATACCGGTCGAGGGTCCGACCCGCATGACATCGACGACGACGATCGGAGTTTCGGACGCTGCTGCCAGGCCCAGGCTTTCCATCATCAGTGAAAGTCCTGGTCCAGAAGTGGCGGTGATCGACGGAAGACCACCGAAAGAGGCCCCGATGATCATGTTGATAGACGCCAGTTCGTCTTCGGCCTGTACCAGAGTGCCTCCAATTGAAGCGAGAGCTGGGGCAAGATACTCCAAGACTTCGGTCGCTGGTGTGATCGGGTAAGCCGCAGCAAAGCGAATTCCGCCGCGAAGAGCACCGAGACCAACTGCTTCGTTTCCTGTGATCAGCCAGCGGTCAGTTGTATTATTCCTCGGTTTGGCCAGCGAAAGCTTCCGGCCGAACTGCTTCGCGCTCTCGATCCCCAATTGAATGCAGGCACCACCGTCTTCAATCGCAATCTCTCCCTTGCTGCCAAGCCTTGATGAAACGACTTTCAACACTTCATCCAATGGCAGGCCGATCAATTCCGAAACAAGACCGACCGAGACCATGTTCTCACGCCCGCCGGGTAGCGATTTTGCAAGCTCACCGATTGGGCACTGCAGGATAGTGCAATCTGTCTCGCGCACGGCCTTGGGTGGTTCTCCGGCCGCAGGATCACAGATCACCAATCCACCGGTCGCCACCGGCATGGCGCTGATGAAACGATCAGCATTTTTCCAATCGATGGCAACGAGGATATCGAACTGTTTTGACATGCAGGCGGCAGGTTCGGTCGAGAGCCGCACGAGTGCTGCCGCCTCACCGCCGCGAATTTGCGGTCCGACCGAACGGTTCAACAACCCATACCAGCCTGCCTTGCCGGCAGCTTCCAGCAAGATGGCTCCGGCAGTTATGGCGCCGGCACCTCCGCTGCCGACAATTGCAAAGGATATGTTTCTCGCATTTACAGAGGGCACATTCATTATCGGTCCTATCTGCGTTCCGGAGTGGCGATATTCTTGGTTGACCTAAAATCGGTAATAAGGTACCAATTTACAGTATTAAAGATCATAAGCGCTGTCAACAAATTGCGTGGATCGAGTACAGGAGGATCAGGATGCCAACTCGCTGGATGATGATTTCGCCGGGAGAACCGCTGGAGAAAGTCCAGTTCGATCTCGCAAAACCAGATGCTGGCGAAGTTTTGGTCGAAGTGTCGGGATGTGGGGTGTGTCACACCGATCTGGGTTATTTCTATGATGGGGTGCGCACCAATCACGATTTGCCTCTGGCCCTGGGGCACGAGATCAGCGGAACTGTTGTCGATGCCGGCGAGGGGGCGGAGCATTGGGTTGGCGAAACCGTAATCGTGCCAGCTGTCATTCCTTGCGGCGAGTGCGATTTGTGCCGCCGAGGCAAGGGCACTATCTGCAGGGCGCAAAAAATGCCTGGCAATGATATTCAGGGCGGGTTTGCTAGCCACATCGTCGTTCCCGCTCGGGGGTTGTGTCCGGTGGACCTCGACAGGTTGAGTGCCATAGGGCTGGGTCTGGCGGATGTTTCGGTAGTTGCTGATGCTTTGACGACACCATATCAGGCAGCGGTACAGGCCGGGGTATCCGAAGGCGACCTTGTGATTGTGAATGGCGTTGGCGGCGTCGGCGGCTATGCCGTCCAGGTGGCCAATGCACTCGGTGCCACAGTGGTCGCAATTGACGTCGTGACTGAAAAGCTGGAAGCAGTCAGCGAACACGGCGCTAAGTTGACCCTGAACGCCCGCGAATATGATGTGCGAAGTCTCAAGAAGACGATCCAGGAATTTGCAGCAAAAAATGCACTGAGGCCAACCGAGTGGATCATTATGGAATGCTCGGGGACAGCTGCAGGTCAAGCTGTGGCATTCAGCTTGCTGAATCATGGTGGGACAATGTGCGTGGTGGGTTTCACCATGGACAAACTCGAGGTGCGCCTATCGAACCTGATGGCGTTCCATGCTCGTCTTCTCGGCAACTGGGGGTGCCCACCAGAATTGTATCCAGGCGCGTTGGAACTCGTGATGAGCGGCAAGGTCAAGTTGATGCCGTTTGTTGAGCAGCGGTCGCTGAGCGAAATCAACGATGTATTCAAAGCCGTCCACGATGGGAAGGTCACCCGGCGTCAAATCCTCGTGCCCGAGATGTAAAGGAGATTAGTCATGAACTATGCCACGTTTGATTTTGTTTCGCACGATTTGGTTTCGGACGTCACGCGCGAGGGAATAACCGACAAAGTGATCTTTGAGAAGCGTCCTGCCAAACTGCCGGACGGCACGGTCGCTGACGGCCTCTACAACGCATGGATCATTCTGAACAACCCGGCCCAGTACAACTCGTACACGACCGATATGGTCAAGTCTGTGATCCTTGCGTTCCGGGCAGCATCCAACATGCGCGACGTGAATGCGGTCGTTTTCACCGCGGCGGGCGACAAGGCGTTCTGCACCGGAGGAAACACTAAGGAATACGCCGAATACTATGCCGGGCGGCCTGAAGAGTATCGGCAATACATGCGTTTGTTCAACGACATGGTGTCAGCCATTCTCGGCTGCGACAAGCCAGTAGTATGTCGCGTGAACGGGATGCGTATCGGCGGCGGGCAAGAAATTGGCATGGCATGTGATTTCTCGGTTGCCTCCGACCTTGCACGGTTCGGGCAGGCCGGGCCGAAACACGGTAGCGCCGCGATTGGTGGTTCGACTGACTTTCTGCCTCTGATGATCGGTTGCGAGATGGCGATGAATTCGGGCGTACTGTGCGAAAGCTTCTCTGCGCATGAGGCAATGAGGCTGGGAATCCTCTCCGATATTGCCCCGGCTTTGAGGGTTGATGGCAAGTTCGTGCCAAACCCCTTGGTGGAAACCAGGATGGTGACTGACGAATGGGGTCGTATTATGCATGGCAAGCCCAAAACAGGTGAAGCGCTGGCTGAAGGCAAGGCGTTGATGAGCAAAGGCGAGGTGGATCTGGGCGAGTTGGATAGAAAGGTTGACGAGCTTTGCGGGAAATTGCTGCTGACCTTCCCAGGCTGTACCACCAAGTCCGTCGAAGAGCTTCGCAAACCCAAGCTCAACGCCTGGAATATGAACAAGGAAAACGCGCGCGCTTGGCTTGGTCTGAACATGATGTCCGAAGCCAACTTAGGTTTTCGCGCATTCAATGAAGGCAATCGTGAAGTCGGGCGAGAAGTGGATTTCGTTCAACTGCGCAGAGAACTGGCCGATGGCGCCAAATTCACGCCCGACTATATCGACAGCATGATACCGGGGGTGCGCAAATGAGCGCTGTTGTTGCAGAAAACAGCGCGGTTGTCGGTGAGATGTTCGCCTTGGACGGTTCTCTTCTTCGGGTCCGTTTGAACCGCCCCAAGGCCAATATTGTCGATGCAAAAATGATCGCGGCACTGGATAGAGCCTTGGCGGCTCAACAGGACAATCGTGACTTGGTTGCTGTGCTTGTCGAGGCCGAAGGCCCACATTTCAGCTTCGGTGCGTCCGTGGAAGAGCACCTTCCCGAAAGCTGTGTACAAATGTTGAGATCATTGCACGCGCTGGTTCGGCGTATGCTGGAGTACCCGGTGCCGATCCTCGTTGCAGTTCGGGGGCAGTGCCTGGGGGGCGGGCTGGAGGTGGCGATGGCAGGGCATACGATCTTTGCCGCGCCGGACGCCACTCTCGGTCAACCTGAGATGATGCTTGGTGTGTTTGCCCCGGCAGCCTCTTGCCTGTTGCCGAGGCGCATTGGTCAGGCCAAGGCCGAAGATCTGCTGTATTCGGGTCGTTCGTTGAGTGGTGCGGCAGCTGGAGAAATGGGTTTGGTCGATGTGGTTACCCATGATCCTGAGGCAGCGGTGGTCGCCTATGTGAAAACGCATCTAACACCCAAGAGCACCAGCAGTCTACGCATGGCTGTCCGGGCCGCCCGTGCTGGATTTTGCCGCGATGTTCTTTCTCGGTTGGATGAGGTCGAAGCGCTTTACCTGGATGAATTGATGTCAACGCGTGATGCCGTCGAAGGGCTCGAAGCCTTTCTGGCAAAACGCACAGCAAGGTGGGAAAACAGATGACGGAAACAACCGTATCCGAAATCGTTGCGCGCTGTCAGGCGCTCTACGACGACCTGAATTTCACGGTCGCCCGCGAATGGAAGAATGCGGAAGCGGGCCGCAAGGTTATCGGCTACATGCCTATCTATGTCCCGCGTGAGTTGATTCATGCCGCCGGCATGCTGCCTCTTGGTATCATGGGGGGTGGTGACAATCTGGAAGTCATTCACGGTGATGCCTACTATCAGAGCTATATCTGCCGCATCCCACGCTCGACGATTGAGCTTGGTGTATCGGGGCGGCTGGATTTTGTTGATGGGATGTTGTTCCCATCGATCTGCGATGTGATCCGCAATCTCTCAGGCATGTGGAAGACGCTGTTTCCGCATGTCTATTCCAAATACTTCGACGTACCTCAGACCTATCAGGACGCGGTCGGAGGCGTGTTCTATACCAACGAGATGCGAGAGTTTTTGCATGATCTGGAAGACATGGCTGGCCGAAAGATCACTGATGATGACATTCGCTACTCGATAGAAGTTTACAATGAAAACAGACGGGCCATCGACGATCTTTATGCTTTGCGGGCTTCGCAGCCGTGGAAAGCCCCGGCATTCGAGGCCTATCTTGTGATCCGTGCAGGCTTGACCCTGCCGGTTGAAGAACACACACGATTGGTACTCGATTATATTGCCGCTGCCGATAAGGAAGAACGACCGCTCAAGGACAACAGCCGGGTAATCCTGACCGGTATGTTCTGTGAACAGCCGCCACTGAACCTCATCAAGTCCCTTGAAATGTCGGGCTGCTACATAGTGGACGACGATTTTGTGCTGGTCAGTCGCTGGCTGACAGGGGATGTCCCGACCAAGGGTGATCCGGTTCACAACCTGTCGCAGGCTTTCTTGCACCGCTCCATATCGACTGCTGCAAAATACGAGCCAAACCAGGCCGAGAAAGGACAATTCCTTGTTCGCGCAGTGCACAAGACGGGTGCGGAGGGCGTGATTTTTGCGTCCACGAGCTTCTGCGATCCGGCGCTGCTTGACCGGCCAATTCTTCAAAACGTGCTGAAAAACGCCGGTATCCCCTACATCGCTTTCAAGTATGCAGAGAATTCCGGCCAGATGCAGCCCATCCGCGAGCAGGCCGGAACATTTGTGGATTCAATCAAATTGTGGAGCGCAGCATGAAACCTCCCGTTGCCCAGACCCCGTCCCAGGACGTTCTCAAGGACGCCTCGATGATCAAGCAGAAGGAGATGATGGCCAAGCACTACGACAGGCTTACTAACGCTCCGCAAACCGGTGAAAAGGTTGCGTCGACATTCGTGCCGGGCAATTTGAACGAGCTGCTCATGTGCTTTGACTTGGTTAACAATCTGCCGGAGGTCAATGCGATCCAAAGTGGACTGCGCAAGCAAAGTGGCGGCTATATCATGGAGGCTGAACGGGCAGGGCATTCCGAGGATGTTTGTACCTATGTAAAGTCTGATATCGGCATGATGATGAAGGGAAATATCGGTCCAAACGGAAAGCAATTGCCAAACCCGGACGTCTTGCTGTTGTCCTACACCGGGTGTTTCACCTTCCTGAAATGGTTCGAACTGCTTCGCGAACAGTACAAGTGCCCGACCATATTCCTGCAAACCCCCTACATGGCGGACGGCAAGATTACGAAGAACATGATCGATTATATGGTCAAGCAGTTCAAAGAGGATGTGATACCAACTCTGGAACAGGTTTCAGGCGTCAGGTTCGACATCGATCGGCTGAGAGAGTATTTAGGGAAATCGGCCAAAGCCGAAGACGATCTTGTGCATGTTCTGCAAAGCGCAAAGAACAAGCCCTCGCCAATCGATGCCTATTTCGGCGGTATCTACTACATTGGCCCGATCTTCGGCGCGTTTCGTGGCACCGACGATGCCATCGAGTATTACCGCTTTCTGCGTCAGGAAGTAGATGCCCGTGTCGCGGCAGGCAAAGGGCCGGTAACACCGGATGGCGACATGGGAGAGGAAAAGTACCGCCTCGTTGTCGAAGGCCCACCCAATTACACTTCATTCCGACAATTTTGGAAAATGTTTTACGAAGAAGGTGCAACCGTTGTGGCATCGTCTTACACCAAGGTCGGTGGCACATATGATTTCGGTTTCCGCCACGATCCCAGCAACCCACTGGAGTCCCTCGCTGAATACTGCCTGGGCGTCTATACGAACCGCAGTCTGCCGATGCGCATCGACATGTTGGTGAACTATATCAACGAATACGAAGCAGACGGGTTGCTGATCAACTCGATCAAAAGCTGCAACAGCTTTTCGGCAGGTCAATTACTGATCATGCGTGAGGTCGAAAAGCGCACCGGGAAGCCGGCCGCCTTTATCGAAACTGACCTCGTCGACCCACGGTACTTCTCGGCTGCCAATGTGAAGAACCGCCTCGAAAGCTACTTCCAGATGGTTGAACAAAAACGCACCGGGAAAGGAGTGGCGGCATGAAAACCTTCGTGGGAATCGACCTGGGCTCCACCACAACCAAGGCGGTGCTGTTGGACGACCAAGAGCGCGTTTTGGGGCGTGGTATTACCAACTCTCGATCAAATTACGAAACGGCCTGCAAGGTAGCTACCGAAGAAGCCAAGATCGACGCGCGTTTTACTCTGTTCCGGCAGGAGTTCGGCGGGGCCGACAAGCTCGACGATGAGGTCGAGAGTTTCCTTTCGGCGCTGGAGCGTTCGTTCCGGCTCGAGCAGTTCATTGAGCAGCTCGGGGATCTGGAAGAAACATGCACGCGTCTGGTACGGGGAGAGCGTTTCGAAAAAACTGGCACAGAGGTGAAAGCGGCCTTGGCCGAGGTCTTCAAGCGCCTTCGCACGGAAGCACCGGCCATGTATGCACCGGATGCAGAACGCAAATCGGATTTCTTTCGCGACATTGCCGGTTCCCGTTATCTGGCCGTTGCCGAAGAGGTCGGGCGCGACGCGGGTATCCCTTATGATGTTCTGCTCAATATCTACGACAAATCAATTATTGCGGTGGAAAACCGCCCGCCTTCGGGAAACCTGAACCAGAAGTTCAAGAGCGCATTGGCGAGAGTAGCTAAGCAAGAGACAGGACTTTCAAGCGAGCTTGGCCAAAAGGCGGAGCACGCGCTGGGAATTCAATTGGAGGAAATTTATCTGGTAGGTACAGGCTACGGTCGCGTGACCTTGCCGTTTTCCAAGGAACACATCCGTTCCGAGATCCTTTGCCATGGGCTGGGCGCGCACATGATGTACCCCAAAACCCGTACTGTTCTGGATATTGGCGGGCAAGACACCAAGGGCATTCAAGTTGATGAAAGAGGGATTGTCGAAAACTTCCAGATGAACGATCGCTGTGCGGCGGGGTGTGGCCGGTACCTTGGATACATCGCGGACGAGATGAACATGGGACTGCACGAACTTGGCCCGTTGGCGATGAAATCCGGCAAGCCTGCCCGGATCAATTCAACCTGCACCGTCTTCGCCGGTGCGGAACTCCGTGACCGCTTGGCGCTGGGTGAGAAACGCGAGGATATTCTTGCCGGTCTTCACCGCGCCATCATCTTGCGTGCGGTCTCGATTTTGTCTCGATCGGGCGGCGTGTCCGATCAGATGACCTTCACTGGTGGCGTGGCCAAAAACGAGGCCGCCGTGCGCGAGCTGAAAAAGCTGATAGCGGAAAACTACGGTGACGTGACAATCAACATCAACCCGGACTCTATTTACACTGGTGCGCTTGGCGCCGCCGAATTTGCCAGGCGCGCTGCCGAGGGCCGCACGGAAGGGGTGGAAGCATGACACTGACTGCTGGAATTGACGTAGGAACGGGAGCCGTAAAGGCGGCAATCTTTCGGGTGGAAGATGGTAGGGAAGAATGGTTGTCGCGCTGCACGCTCAGGATCCGCCAGCGGGATCCCATTCAGCTTTCCCGCGAGGCATTCGTCCAAACACTCGAAGACGCAGGAGTTTTGGAAACCGATCTCGATTACATTGCAACTACTGGAGAGGGAGAGACAATTCCCTATCATACTGGTCACTTTTATTCCATGACCTCACATGCCCGCGGCGCACGGTTTCTGAACCCGAAGTCCATCGCGATCCTCGATTGTGGCGCTCTGCATGGTCGGGCCATGATTACCGACGCGGCGGGTAAGGTCACGAACTACAAGATGACAAGCCAATGCGCGTCAGGGTCCGGGCAGTTTCTGGAGAATATCGCCCGCTACCTTGGGATTGCCCAAGACGAGATCGGTAATCTGTCGATGCAGGCGGACGATCCCGAAGAAGTATCTTCGATCTGCGCAGTGCTGGCGGAAACCGATGTGATTAACATGGTGTCGCGTGGCATTACTGCGCCAAACATACTCAAGGGAATTCACCTGTCGATGGCCAGCCGTTTGGCGCGGTTGCTGAAGTCTATTGGTGTCAAGAGCGATTTGATCATGATGACTGGTGGTCTTGCGCAGGATGAAGGGCTTTGTCAGGCGATGCGCGAGCAGCTTGCAAAAATGAAGGGCGTCGACGCCGAGGTGGTGAACCATCCTGACTCAATCTATGCCGGCGCCATTGGAGCAGCGCTTTGGGGGGCTTTCCGGTATGAAAAGCTCTTAAATAGTGGCCAGATGCTTAGGGCATCCTGAGACTCAAACAGGAGGAGAATTACACATGGCACTGATGATTGTTGACCCTTGCACTGCCTGCGATGCTTGCGAGCCGGTTTGCCCCAACGAAGCAATTTCGGCTGCGGAACCCTATTACACCATCGATCCGATGAAATGCACCGAATGCGTCGGCGAAGAGGATGAACCGCAATGCAAGCTGGTCTGCCCGGAGGATTGCATTGTGCAAAACCCGGATTGGGAAGAATCTCGCGAGGAATTGCAGGCCAAGTACGAAGCTCTGCATTAGTCCGATTTTGGCAGATCAATATACGACACAGTACCGGAACGCAATTGCGTTCCGGTTTTGGTTCCACAGAACTGATATCCGTTCTGCGGACCGCTAGAGAGGTTTAGTGAGGGAGATCCGTTGCGAAGGTCTGAAACCGACGGAGCTGAAAAATCCGATGAGTGCAGACTCGTTCCAACCAACTTCGGTGCGAACCGTTTCTACCTGCAATGCTTTGAGGTTAGCTATTAGTTTGGCCATCAGAAACTGTCCGATACCCTGCCTTCGAAATCCTCCGTCAACACCGATCGTGTCCATTACAGCCTCGGCACTGGTGCGACCGAATTCGCCATAATCCACGCGCGCCATGATGAAACCGACCAGAAATCCATCTTGTTCCGCCACCAACGACACTCTGATACCGCTGTGATTGAGGTTTTCGTCTTGCTTTCGGGAGAAGTACTCGCTCCGTGAATAACCGGTGCTTTCTGCGTCAATGGAAATGATCTTGGGCAAATCGGATGCCGTCATGCTGCGAACCGGAACTAAGTCGCGGGACAATGCATTTTCAGAATCACCGTCGGGTGAACTGTAGTCGAGTTCCAACGGGTTTTCCGCCGGATCATCTGCCAATTTGTGCGGCATTTCCCTTGCGATGCGTGTCAAAACCAAACTCGGGGCCATTTTGAAACCGGAATGCGCAAAGAAGCTGAGCAAGGGCCATTGGTTCCAGTCCACTTGGCTGCTCAACTCGGTTACGCCTTTGCGACGAAGAATCCTTTCGACTTCGTCCAACAGTTTGTGTCCGACCCCCTGAAGTCCATGATCTCCGTCCACACCAATAGCATCCAACGAGGCACTCACGTCGCTTTTTCCGAATTCACCTTTGCCGAGTTTGGCAAAAGCAAATCCCGCAAGCTTGTTGCCAGCAAACACGCCAACAAAGGCATAGTCCCCTGGCTTTTCGGTTGCGGCCAGAAGCCGCTTTTCGAAATATCCGCGCCGCGGCGACCCTGATGCCGCCATGTCAATTGCAATGACCTTTTCCAGATCACCAGGAGAAAGGGGGCGCACACTAGGTTGCGCTGTTGCGCCTTGTATTTGCATGTATGCGCTCCTCATCGTTTCGCGGCATATGCGGTGGACAATTCCATGTCTGTTTCTTGATCCAGTAGGTCTTCCAATGCCGGCACCAATGCCATTTCTTCCTTTTGGATATGTGCGTACATGCGCTCTACCAACTCGGCCGCTAGGTTCCGGAATTTAGTCCAGGTTTCGTGGTCAAATCCGTTTTTCAATGCATCGCGAGCTTGTTCCGCAACAAATGTGCCCAATGGCGCAAGCACGCGGTGTTCTTCTCGCAGATGCTTGCCGATACCAACGTCTCCCATTTCTTCGAGGCGGGTGAACAGTTCGGATTCTTCAAACTCGAAATGTTGGTTCACCTCCTCTTCCAAGGCGCCCGTGGTTTGAGCCAAGGTATTTCGGACCATGGGATTGCCTGTGTCAGGAACCATTTTCCCCGCCTTGGCAATCAATCGATCCAGTGCTTCGATTACGGCGATTGTTGCCTGATGGTCCTCATGCAAGAGTTGTGCAGTGCGCCGTGAAAAGGTCATTTGGTTGTGCCTGTGGGCTGGGGATAAATTATATAATTTCGTACCAAATTACCGAATAAAATTCAACACGATTTTCCTAGGCTTCTGGAGAACCTTAATTCACTCAGGGTACTTTAATTGCCAAAGGTTTAGCGCCACATTGATGGTGAACAAAGCAAATGACGCTGCTCCGATTGTTCCGATGATTGCCCCTGTTTGAATCATCCACACCACGTCCAAAAGAATGCCAGAAGAACAGGACAACAGCGCCGCGATAATGCATGCGGCGTGAATTTTTAGGGGCTGATTTGCAGTCAGGTCTGAAAGCAGAGGCGGCATGCCGGATTTTCCGGCGATATGCATTGAGGCAAGAAATGGCATGATGCGTTGAAGCACACCGTTTAGAAAAGTCAGTAGCCACCCGACAAGAATGAAGAAGCCGGCCAGAGCAGGGGCGTTAGGGATATCGATCTCTGTGAAAGCAGCTTCGGACAGTAGTAGTCCCGCGACCAGAAAAAGCCAGGATGTGCGCATCAGTACAAAGGGCAATCCCAGTCTTTTCCGCATCCCGGTTCTGAGTGCCGTTCGCATCAGCCAGAGATAAATGCCGACGGCGGTGAAGGCCGGAGCAAAGGCCGTCAATGTCAGCACGGGGACGTTCAACATAAACGCAATAGAAAACCCCGAAAGGGCGAAAGCCGCAAGCGAGACCTGGGTCCAGCAGATTGGCATTGGCAAACTACGGGACATGACAAACATGGGGATCAGCACGAGACTGAAGCCCAGCACGAGAAGTCCCATGAAGCCAAAGCTCGCAAGTGCCATGTGAACAATTGCCACTTTGAAATGATCTTCAAGAAAACCTGCGTCATAATCCCAAATTAACAGAAGTCCAAGAACGACAACGATCGCCAGAGAAATCAGCGCCAACCAGCCATGCGCGGAAACAACAGGAACACCATGCGCGCGACTTAAGTTGTCAGTAGTCACAATGGCAAAGACAGAAAGACCAGCACATACAAGAATTGAACCAATTTTCATTGTAGCCTGATCGGCTGATGCCATTCCATACGTCAATAGGACAATACCTGGAAAGATCAGCCAAAAACTCAGGCGTGGCGGCCAGTCGCATGTCAACGGTTTGCGTGTTACGACAGGCAAAAGCTGATAGCAGGCGCCAATCGCGGTCATTGTGAGCACACCCAGAGTGACCAGATGAATCGCTGCCAGAGTCATGCCCAGGCCGCCTTGAAATCCCTGAACCTCACCCGAAGCAAAGAACAGAGTGGCCCAGGCCAGTACCTGGAAACCTGCGGCCGCAATAAAGAAGCGAAATGGTATCGAAGCCGGTAGCAATCGGTCGCGAGCGCCACCAAGAAATCCAGCCGACATGGTCATGGTCTGGCCCTCAAGACCAGTTTGACACCTGATGAGTTTCGCATTGCATATTCATAGAGCCACCCGCGCTCCTGAAGTTCAGGCAAAAGGAATATGGGGTCTCGGTCGAAATAGGCCGTAATTGGCCCTGTTTGTCCGGGTTGCGAGATGTGCCAAATAATAGTGATCATCGGATCAGGTGGAAGCAAGCCGCGAGTATCGACGTGCAAACCGTCCGCCGCCTTCCAATTCGTTCCTGGAGCTTCGCTGCTCATATCAGTCTTCGGGCAAGCCGAACCGCCAAAGCTGAGACCGACAAACGGCGAAAATGGGGTGCAATGGTTGTAGTACGTTGTGGTGAGACAGCCTTCTGCACGGCTTTTCCCAGTCCGACCCAAAAAGCTTCCGAAGACGGTTCATCCAGCAGTTCATCCGGCATTTCGATCAAAAGAGGTTTGGAATTGGTACCTGTAACGGCGACGGTGAATCTGGCTGCGCCATCTGCTGTTTTTTCACAGGCGACGGCCACACCCGCCAAGGGGAAGTCGATGGACCCGCGCACCCTGACTTTTTCATAATCGGATACCGCTTGCGAATACGGCAGATGCACGGCGACTAGGATATCGCCAGACTCAAGCTTGATATGGGCGGCGCCGTCCTCATGATAGAAGTCGGTTAACGGGATTTTCCTCAGGCCTGCTGGTCCTGCGATTTCGATCATGGCTCCATGAACCATCAAAGCTGGTGCCATATCGCCGCTATATGCAGCCCGACACCGGTCGCCCTGCGGAGCGACATGGCAAATATCGCCTCTATATTTCAGGCAGAACCCATTGGACTTACGCCACCAGTGGCTCTGATTGTAGTAGACGCAACGGGTATCCAGGCATAGGTTTCCACCTAGTGTCGCAACTTGTCGGTGCGACGGGCTCGCGATTGAGCGAGCCGCCTTGGCTACAGCGAAGAAATCTCCAGTGATTGCTGGCAAATCCTCAATCTGGGAAAGAGTAACTGCGGCACCGATGCGCAAACCCGCGTCGGTTTCCTCTATCTCTTTCAAAACATTGATGCGGTTTAGGCTAATCACTGTTTCGGCGTCCGCGAGGCCCTTGCGGAGTTTCACTATCAAATCTGTTCCTCCCGCGTAGAGCAGGGCGCCAGGCATCGAACTCAAGGCAGCGATCGCCTCGCCTATTGAGGTCGGTTCGACAAGGTGGAAACCTGGAAGAACTTCAGTCATTCCGCTGCCTCCTTTCGGCGGCTGGCACGCCGGTACTTTACTAGTGCGTCAAGCAATCGATCGGGCGTGACAGGCAAAAAGTTCACATCCAATCCAATTGCATCTGCCACCGCATTCACCAGCGCTGGCGGAAATCCCGACAACGCACCTTCGCCCGCTTCCTTGGCACCAAACGGCCCCAGCGGATCGATGCTTTCGACAATATGAACGTCTATCGGAGGAGATTCTGAAATTGTCGGGAAACGGTAGTCTGTCAAATTGGCATGGGCGGGTAGACCATCAATATAGTGTGTTTCCTCGCATAGGCCCTGACCCATGCCCATCCAGACAGAGCCTTCGATCTGCCCCTCAACGGCCAGAGGATTGATGGCGTACCCGCAGTCAAGGGCAGCCCAGACTTTTTCAACGTTGATCTGGCAAGTGTCTTCGTCCACGCGGACTTCAACCACCTGCGCCGCATACGAAAAACCCATGGTAGACCCAACCGCTCCACCCCTGTGCTTGCCTCCTTGAGCTTCGATTGGCGTCGAGAAAGTGCCTTTGACGGTAATAGTCCCTTCCTTGGCAAGCGCGGCAATGGCGACGTCGTGAAAGGAGAGTTCCGATTGCGAGCCGCCTTGGACGAAAAAGGTTTCGGCTTCACACTCGACATCCTCCGGTGTCGTGTCCAACAACTCGGCGGCGGCATTGATCAGTCTCTCACGCAGTGTTCGGGCGGCCTGAATGGCGGCATTGCCGACCATGAAGGTCACCCGGCTGGAATATGACCCATTGTCTTTGGGTGTGATGACACTGTCGTTGGCGACCACACGGATCCGGCCAAGGTCAATGCTCAGGACCTCTGCAGCGGCCAACGCGACGATCGTAGTCGAACCCTGGCCGATATCGGAAGCGCCAGTAAGAACCGTTACACTGCCGTCAAAATCGAGTTTCATCGAAACAACGGCGTGAGGTTCACCTGTCCAGTGCACGGGCTTAGCTGCGCCCGAGACATAGTGCGAGCACGCCATCCCAAGGCCACGGCCGCTCCCCAATTTCCCCTTGCGGTTTGACCAGCCGCTGGCCGTTTCGACCTTGTCTAGGCATTCCCCCAAGCCGTAGGAGTTGACCATCAACCCGTTGCTAGTGAACAGAGGAGCCTGCAACAGATTGGCCCGGCGCACGACAAAGGGATCAAGACCAAGTTCGCGACCCATCCGGTCAATCATCGCTTCGAAAGAATGGCGAACGTCGACAGTTCCATGTCCACGCATCGCGCCACAAGGCGGTTGATTGGTATAGATGCGATAACCATCATACTTAACGTTTTGGATGTCATAGATCCCATGAAGCAGTGCGCCTGCATAAAGGATCGTTACGACGCCATAACCAGCATAAGCCCCGCCGTTCATCACGGTTTCGCAGTCGACCGCCGTAATCCTTCCTGTATGAGTCATGCCAATCTTGAGCTTGACTTGCGTGTTGGGACGTCCCCGGTGAGTCAGGAAGCATTCCTCGCGGCTTAGCTGCATCATCACCTTGCCTCCGACTTTTCGGGCCAAAAGCGCGACGATAATCTCGAAGTTCAGCGTCTCCGTGCGTGCACCAAACCCGCCGCCGACAAAGGGCTTGACGACTCGTATGCGCGAACTGTCCATTTCCAGGCATCGCGCCAACATCAGGTGGACGTAGAATGGAACCTGCGTAACTGAATGCAGTGTCAATCTTTCACGCTCAACATCAAATTCTGCCAACGCTGCATGGGGTTCCATCTGGGCGTGGTTGACTTCGGCGCAGGAAAACGTCTCTTCACGAACGATATCAGCCTCATCGAAACCCGCGTTCAGGTCACCGAAAACGTGGTGTACTTCTCGTTCAAGGTTGCCTGGTTTTCCTTCGTGCAGTTGCGGTGCATCCGGCGCTCGGGATTCACTTGGTGTATAACATGGGACAAGCGGCTCGATCTCGACGTCGATCAATTCGAGCGCGCGGACGGCCGTCGCGGCATCCCGGGCGGCGACGGCTGCGATCGGTTCGCCGCGATATCGGACATGGTCACGTGCCATCGGGTATTCGTTCATTGCTATCGGGATGACGCCAAATGTCTTGTCGCAGTCCTGTCCGGTGACGATTGCGCAAACGCCATCGAGTGCCGAAGCACGAGAAACGTCTATCGAAATGATGCGACCGTGGCTCACCGGAGCGCGAAGGATACGGCCTACCAAAACGTCGCGAGCATCAAGGTCAGAAGTATAGTTCGCGCGGCCGGTTACCTTTTCAATTCCGTCCACCAGCGGAACGGGCTGACCTACCACCTTTGACTTTGTATTCATCGACTCGCCTCCGAAGCCGCTATTTTCACAGACTTGATGATTTTCACATAGCCGGTGCAGCGGCAAAGGTTGCCCCCCAATGCTGTCTTGATTTCCGCATCATCCGGGTCGGGGTTATTGCGCAGCAGCCCCTCGGCGGCCATGATCATTCCGGGCGTGCAGAAACCGCACTGTGAACCAAGGTTTTCATGAAAGGCTCGCTGGAGGGCCGACAGCCTGCCATTCCGGGCCTGACCTTCGATAGTTTCGATCTCAGAGCCCTCGCAACTGGCCGTCAATGTCAGGCAAGCCAGTCGTGGACGCCCGTCCAGCAGAACCGTGCACGCACCACACTCCCCACCATCGCACCCCTTTTTTGTTCCCGTGAGCGCTTGCTGTTCGCGCAGGAAATCAATCAAAAGAAGGTTGTCGGAGATGACATGCTCGACTGTCCGGCCATTTACGTTCAGGCTAACGATTCGCTTCATGGCTGTGACCCTTTTTGAGTCCCTGATGGATAAAGATATAATTTGGTACCATTATACTTTAAAAGACTTTGCAGTACACAGAATTCTCAAAAACAGATTGAAACAGGAAAAACCGGTAGTGCCAGTCCGGATGCCAGCTGCACTCGTGGTTGCCAACCTGACCGACATTACCCTAAAATCCGCATTCTGGTACTGATACCAAACTACTCGACGCGAAGGTTTATGAAACAGGAGCTGCCATGACTGATGCGCTGGAAACGCGTTTGCAAGAAGAAGGGTTGCGTATCCGCAAGGCGACATCGGACCAGCTTCCGCATGCCATCGAATTGGATGCACGGATCACCGGACAACCAAAACCTGAGTATTGGCAGGACATTTTCGAACGTTACGGTTCGCGGCATGTCGATGAGCGATTCTTTTTGATCGCCGAGCCCACGCAACAAAACTCCCAGCGGCAAATTCTTGGCCTGATTGTCGGCGAAGTACGGGGTTGGGAGTTCGGGTCAGAGCCATGCGGTTGGGTTTTTGCAGTATCGGTTGATCCGGATCACCGACAGCAAGGCATCGGAGAAGCCTTATTTCAGGCATTGTGTAAGGAATTCAGGAAGATCGGCATTACTACAGTGCGAACGATGGTTCGGCGCCAGGATCCGCTGCACATGTCATTTTTTCGCAGCGAGGGTATGATGGCTGGTCCTTACATCCAAATGGAGTTGAGTCTTGCCAGCGAGACTTCCTGAGTACAACTTAGCATAAGCCCAAGAGGTGTAGTCGTGCAGCAATCAAGTCGTTTGGCAATCTATGCTTTGATCGAACTGGCATCAAATCCGGGCCGCCAGCTTTCAGCCGCTGAAATCGGAGAGAAGTATCGCGTGTCCGCCCACCACCTGGCCAAAGTCTTGATGACACTTGGCCGCGCTGGACTTGTTCAGGCAACCCGCGGTGTCGGCGGTGGATACAGTTTCACGGGCAATGCCAAGCGGCTTAACCTGCTGGAGGTCATCAGCCTATTCGAAGACACGTCGATGGGATGCAAACTCGCCGACCCTTCCCAGGCGACCAACGAAGAATGGGCTCTGTTCGACATCTCGAAGGAAATCCGGGAAATTTCCCTGTCGACCTACGCCTCGATCACAATCGCTACCATGTTGAAACAGATAGAGCGTCGAAAAAAAGCCGCGGCTGCGATGAGTCATGCTGAAGCTATCCAATCATAACCACTGTTCGGATGTACTAACCACGACATCGATCCATTGAAATCAAGTCCAAATGGATGATACTTCAAGCCGTTGGTTTCCCCTCTGCCAGCGCCAGTAGCCGCGTCCAAGCGTCATCAACTTCTGACTGAAGCGTGGCTCTGTCCTGATCATCCAACTGACGATACCGTTTCTGTTCGGCAAGATACGCGTTGATTCCACGTGGTCTTTCCGGGACGGCCAATGAATAGTCGACTCCATTCCTGACCTCGAGCAAGGGAAACACGCAGGCCTCGACTGCCAGCCTCGCGGTCTTGATCGCGGCGTTTTCCGCTACGCCCCAGCCAGGCAGGCATGGTATCAGGACAATGATTACCTTGGTGCCCCGGATCGACTTGGCCGTCGCAACTTTCGCCGCCATATCACCAAGATGGGAGGGGCTGGCGGTGGCAATATATGGTATCCGGTGGGCGGCAAGAATTTCGATAAGGTTCTTTTTGTGGCTAGCCTTGCCTAGCGGGGTGCTGCCAGTCGTTGCCAGATGCGGGGTTGAGGAACTCTTTTGGCCGCCCGTATTCATGTAGCCTTCGTTATCAAAGCAGATATACAGAATATCTTCGTTGCGTTCTGCAGCGGATGATAGTGCCTGCAGCCCGATGTCATAAGTTCCACCATCCCCGGCAAGGCAGAGGACCGTCGTATTGTCCCGGCCTTGTGCCTTGAGGGCGCGTTTAACGCCGCTGGCAGAGGCCGCGGCGGATTCCAGTGTTCCATGGAGAACCGGAATTTTTGACGCGCTCATCGGGTGACCACCAAGGATGACGGCCGTACAGGATGGTGCGACAACTCCCACGGCATCTTCGCCTACTTCATTGAGGATGACCCGCATCGACAACGCTTCGGCGCAACCGGCACAAGCAACATGCCCTGAACAAAACTGCCCCTCGTCACGGTAGTTGATTTTTTCCATAACCTACTCCACCCAGATCGGATCGGTCGTAGTTTCAGCATTTCCGTATCTAACGGCCATTTCCACGATGCGTTCGACCGGCACATTCACACCACCGACACCGGCAAGAAACCCGTGCACATGTGGTGGATTCTTCATACTGTACAGCGCGGATTTCAGTTCCTGATGCAAAACTCCGCCCGTTCCCGGCGAATAGTTGCGGTCGATCAGAATAGCACACGGCACCCCGGTCAGGGCATTGCGCAAAGTGTGCACAGGCAGAGGGCGGAACAGCCGGATTCTGACAAGCCCAGCCTGAATACCGGCCTCGCGCAGATGATCGACTGCTTCATGAACGGTGCCGGATATACTGCCCATGGTCACAAATATGATTTTTGCGTCCTTGCAACGGTATTTTTCAAGTGGCTCGGATTGCCGACCTGTCAGTTTCTCCCACACAGTTCCAGTTTCGCGGGTCACTTCTTCAACGCGTTTCATGGCTGTATCCAGCTCCCGACGCGTCAGGTTCCAAGTTGTTTGATCGACGGGTGCACCCAGTGATCTGCCGCTTCCGTCGCCAAGTCGGAAGTCGCGTGGAGCGCGCGGCAAAAAACTCCTGACCAGATCTTGGTCGGGAACGTTGACGGGTTCAACTGAATGCGAAACATAGAACGCGTCGTGATTGACCATGACCGGCAGATTGACGGCTTCGGCTATTCGAAACGCTTGTATCACGGTGTCGAGCGAGTCTTGGGGGCTTTCACTGTAAAGCTGCACCCAGCCCGTATCACGTTGGGACAAGCTGTCGATCTGGTCAGGCCAGAATCCCCATGGTGCCGCCGGTGTTCGATTCACATTGAACAGCACGATAGGGGTTCGGGCACCGGACGCATAATGCAACAACTCGTGCATCAGCAGCAGCCCCTGTGATGAGGTTGCCGTAAATACCCGCGCTCCGGTAGCGGATGCGGCGATTGCGGCGGCCATGGCCGAATGTTCCGATTCCGGAGTCAGAAGTTCGGCCAGAAATGCTCCCTTGCTCTGGAATTCTATAAGCTTTTCCAAAATCGGCGTTTGCGGCGTTATTGGATAGACCGGCGCAACGTCGGGCTCAGCCAGGCAAACGCCGCAAGCCACGGCGTGATTACCGTTCAGCAGCTGAAGGTCTTCGGTAAAAGCGGGCGCATTCATGACGATATGTCCTCCAGCATGTGGATGGAACCGGTTGGGCATTCGGCCACACAAAGCCCACAGCCCTTGCAATAATCCGCGTTCACCGCATAGCCGTTTTCGAGCTTGGTGATCGCCATGTCGGGACAATAGAAATAACAATTGTCACAATAGATGCAGGTGCCGCAACTGAAGCACCGCTGGGCTTCTGACCGAGCCTCGTCTGGGCCGAAAGGAGTTTGTGCCTCTTCAAAACCGGCCAATCTTTTGTCGACTCCAATCGTATACTGTCGGTTGCGCTCATGCGAGGCGTGATAAGCGGTGTTAATCCGTTCATATTCGACGGGCTCGACGCTGCCTTCGACTGGGCTCTTGCCGTCGGAAAGCAATGTCGAGGCGATTGCAAAAGCGGCCTCTTTGCCCATGCCGACGGCGTGAGTGACAAAGCGGTTTGTGCTTGCCACATCGCCGCCTGCATAAAGGCCGGGTTTGCTTGTTTTCCAATCGGAATCCGTGTTGATCACTGGGCCTGTTTCATCCAGAATTCCGCGCCATCGTACAAGATCGGCATTCTGGCCGATAGCTGGGATTATAGTATCCGCGACTATCTCGAACCCGCTGGCATCCAGTGGCTCGACCGAGAACTGACCCGACCGTAGACCGGAACGAAATTTGACAGGAACGCATTTCAAAACAACGGCACCGGTCGCTACCTTGGCCGATTGCATCATCGTGCCGTGCTCGAATTGGACCCCTTCCTCGATGGCTTCGCGAACTTCTACGGTTTGTGCGGGTAGCCGATCTCGCGGTTCCAGCGTAAGTACCCTGACGACACTACCAAGGCGCCGGGCCGTTCGCGCGACATCTATTGCCGCACTACCGCCGCCGATCACGACAACTCGTTTCCCTGTTGCGCGAGTTTGCTCAGGTATTGAAGCGGCAAGAAAATCGGCGCTGTCGATCACCCAAGGACAGGAGTAGTCCAAGTTTGGAAGCCGTCTCGGCACACTGGCGCCTGTTGCCAGAAATACCGCGTCATGAGAATCTTGAAGAGCTTCCAATGCCGTTGCATCGATTGCAGGAATCCCAAGGTGCAAAGTAATACCCATGGCGGTGATCCGCTCTATTTCGGCCGCCAGAACCGATCTGGCCAATCGATAGGTCGGGATACCGTATCGCATCACACCGCCCAACTCGTCCTTTGTCTCGTAAAGCGACACGCCGAAGCCGAGGCGGCGAAGTTGATAGGCCGCTGACAGTCCGGCAGGCCCTCCGCCAATGATGGCCACTGAGAACGTCAATTCCTCTTCGGCTGCGGGAAACTGCCACCTTTCTGCAAGTGCTGTGTCACCGACAAACCGTTCCAGGCTGCAAATGCCGACGGTTTCGTCTATGTATTGTCTGTTGCAAGCTGTCTCGCAGGGATGATGGCATATGCGCCCCGCAATTGCCGGGAAGGGGTTGTTGTCGGTGAGGGTTGTCCATGCGCCAAACAGATCTCCGTCGCCGACTTGTTTGATCCATTCGGCAACTCGCCCGTTGACCGGGCAGGCCCCTAGGCACGGCGAGGGTTGGTTCTGATAGTTCGGCAGCGCACTGCGCCAAGTGCCGGTATTGCGACCTTCACTGGTCAAATGAGTCCACAAATGGGATAGCTGCTTGTTCATGATCTAGGCTTTCTCGGTGACCGGCTGAAACAGTGCAAATGCTTCACGGCACGCCACCAGGTTTTCAGCAACTTTCGCCGGCGCGGTTTCTTTGATGACCCTGCACATGGTATCAATTCCAGGTTTGCCGAGTGTCGCCACGAACGCGCCCAGCAGGGCAGAGTTCACGATTTTTCCCAGATTGTTACGACGCGCGATGGCCTTGCCATCCACCTGTATGATGTTGTGGTCACCCGACGCTGGCAGCATCTCTTTATGTTTCGCTGTGTTGACCACCACTACCGCACCCGCCTTCGCAATTTCAAGAAATGCGCCATCCAGCAGGCTGTCATCAAAACACAGAAGGGCAGAGGCGTTTGCGATGTTGCAACGCCTGCGGATCGGGACGGCATCCACTCTGAGGGATGACGTGACCGGGGTACCACGACGCGCACCGCCATAGGTGGAAAACGTCTGCACATAGTGGCCTTCGGCAAACAGCGCTTGCGCCAACAAGTTTCCCGCAGTTTGTGCGCCTTGGCCTCCTCTCCCTAGGATCACGATTTCCAGCATTCTGCGCTCCCGTCGTGTGGTGTTTCCTACAAGCTCTCAGTTTCGCAGCTTGAACCGCTGGATCTTGCCAGTCGCGGTTTTGGGCAGTTCGTCTACCGCGACAACCCATCGAGGATACTTCCAAACCCCAATTGATTTCTTGACATGGTCTTTGAGTTCCCTGATCAGATCATTTTCGTCGCCGGCATCGTTCAGCACGACGTAGGCCTTGGGTTTGACAAGGCCCTCCTCATCCTCGTGCGGCACTACGGCGGCCTCGATCACTGTGGGATGAGAAATGATTGCCTGTTCCACTTCGAAGGGAGACACCCAGCGACCGCTGACCTTGAACATATCATCGGTTCGACCGCAGTAATGATAGTACCCTTCGTTATCGCGGATGTACTTGTCACCGGTTCGGGTCCATTCGCCCATGAACGTGGCACGAGATTTTGCACGTTGATTCCAATACCCGTCACCAGCCGAGCCGCCACAGACCAGCAACTCACCCAGAACGCCGTCTTCGACGTCCTGGTCCTGCTCATCGACCAGTCGGAGTTTATAGCCCGAGAATTCGCGCCCCGATGTGCCATAGCGGATATCGTCGGGTCGGTTGGACAAAAACACGTGCAGCATCTCCGTTGACCCGATACCGTCCAGTATACCTACCCCCATGCGGCGTTCCCAGTTCGTGCCGACATCTTCAGGCAAGCCTTCGCCCGCCGAAATGCAAAGCCGCAACCGGTCCGAGCCGTTTTTCGGGATGCATGAGTTGCTTGCAAGCATGGCGGCATAAAGCGTTGGAACGCCAAAGAACAAGGTCGGCCTGAAGCGCTGCATCATGTCCAGTACAGATTGCGGTGTTGGCCGGTCCGGAAGCAAAACCGCAGTTGCGCCGACCGACATGGGAACCGCCATGCTTGCGCCCAGCCCATATGCGAAAAAAAGCTTTGCTGCGCTGAAGCATACGTCATCGTGTCGAATTCCCAACACGTTTTGCCCATAGGTGTCGGCGACATAGGCTGGGCTGGTATGGACATGCCTAACGCCCTTCGGCGCGCCGGTCGACCCCGAAGAATATAGCCAAAACGCTGTTTCGTCCGGGTGGGTCAGCGCGGTTTCGAATGAATCGTTGGCTTCGGCCATAAGCGCGCGCAAAGTCGGGAAGGCACCGCAATCATTGCCGACGGCGATGACGTGCTTGAGGAACGGAAGCTGGTCAATAAGCGGCTCGACCAAATCGATCAGCTCGATGGACACGAAAATGGCCTGAGAACGGCTGTCGCTCAGCATATAGAGGTACTGATCAGCAGTCAGGAGCGTATTGAGACAGACCGGAACGATGCCTGCACGGACACACCCCCAGAAAACAACCGGATAGTCTACCGTGTCCAACATTAATACTGCGGCTCGGGTCTCTTGATGAAGCCCGAGCTGGTTCAACATGTTGGCGACCCGGTTGGTCGCCTTTTGCAATTGCGCATATGTGAGGGACCGGTCGGGATCGACAAAGGCGCACTTTTCACCGAAACCTCTTGAAACATTGATGTCCACCATAACTTGGGCGGCATTGTAGTGATTTAGCTGACTCACGAAGCTCGCCTCTCAAACCACTTCCGTTTTCATAAAAAGTATTGTAGTACTTGTATACCTAATTTATTGACCGCGCAATCCAGGAATTGGCAGGTAGCTTTTCCAATCACCACAAGCCATTCTGAATTAGGGAAAAACGGGTGTAGCAAGAAGGTTTGGATCTTGAGAAAGCGTCTGCTGGAGGGAAAAGTAGCACTTGTCACCGGTGGGGGGCGTGGGATCGGGCGTGACATTGCATTGATGATGGCAATGTCTGGCGCCAAGGTCGTGGTAAACGACATCGGCGCGAAAAGCGACGGTGAAGGACAGGATGAAACACCTGCTCGCGCAGTCACGAACCAGATCATCGCAGGGGGTGGTGAAGCCGTAGTGAACTATGGTTCGGTAGCCCAGTTCCGTGATGCCAAGGCCATGGTCGAGCAGGCGCAGGAAGACTTTGGCAGTATCGACATCGTAGTCAACAATGCCGGGATTTTGCGTGACACGATCTTTCACAAGATGACCGAGAAGGATTTTGATCAGGTAGTTGCCGTTCATCTGAAAGGAACATTCAATGTCAGCCGCTGCGCCGCAGAGGTGTTTCGCAAACAAACCTCTGGGTGCTTTGTCCACATGACGTCGACGTCTGGGCTTATCGGCAACGTAGGTCAGGCCAACTACATGGCCGCCAAGTTAGGCATTGCGGGACTGTCGAAATCCATTGCGATGGATATGGCTCGCTACAACGTCCGGTCCAACTGCATAGCACCGTTTGCATGGAGCCGAATGACGGAATCCATTCCCGCGACAACCCCAGAGGAAAGTGCGCGTATCCAAAAACTGCGCCAGATGACACCGGACAAGATCGCCGTCGTCGCAACCGCTCTTGCCTCGGATGACGCGAAAGATGTGACAGGGCAGATATTTGCGGTGCGCAACAACGAGATTTTCCTGATGGGTCAGTCGCGGCCCGTTCGGGGAATGCAGCGAAACGAAGGTTGGACGCCGGAAAGCGTTTTGGAGCATGCCCTTCCCGCAATGAGGCCGAGCTTTTTCGACCTCGATCGAACCGAAGACGTGTTCACCTGGGACCCGGTGTGATGTGGGCGCATTTTAGATCTAGCCGACTGCGGTCACGGCGCAAAAAACCTTGGGAATCTTGCCGCTCCGATCTGCGCTATTGGATCAGAGCAAGCCATTCAACAAAGGTCAAGGGAGGAGAAAATGACCATACTAAACCTATTCAAAGGCTTTGTCGGAGGAGCCGCCCTAACGCTAACGACAGCGGGGATGGCGCTAGCTGCCGAATATACGTTCAATCTGCAAAGCTTCCTGCCAGCCCAGGCCACAATCCCCAGCAAGATCATTGATATCTGGGCCGATGAAATCGAAGAGGCATCCGAAGGACGCATCGAAATCAAGCGATACGCGTCGATGCAGTTGGGTGGCAAACCCCCGGAACTGATTGACCAAGTCATCGATGGTGCGATTGATATCACGTGGAACGTGGTCGGGTATACTCCGGGGCGTTTCCCGTCCACCGAAGTGTTCGAGCTGCCGTTCCTTGTGACCGATGCGAGAGCTGCTTCCTCCGCCTATTGGCAGATGATGCAAAAACACATGGCAGACACCGAGTTCAAAGATGTCAAGGTGCTAGGTGTTTGGGTTCACGGCCCAGGGGTCATCCACGCAAACAAACCCGTTCTGACGCCAGCGGACTTCAATGGCATGAAGATCCGCGGCGCGTCACGTCAGGTCAACGCATTATTGAAAGAGTTGGGTGCAACACCCGTTGGAATGCCGGTACCAGCCGTGCCCGAGGCCCTCTCCAAAGGTGTTATCGACGGAACGACCATCCCTTGGGAGGTTACAAAGGCGCTGAAGGTGCCGGAACTGGTGGACAATCATACCGAGTTTACCGGCCCGATGCTGTATACCGTCACCTTTGTCTTGGCAATGTCACACGAAAAGTACAACAGCCTGCCTGACGACCTGAAGTCTGTGATTGACGAAGCTTCCGGCCTCAAATTCTCAATATTCGCTGGCGGAACGCAACAGGATTATGACGAACCATCGCGCGATCTTGCCGTCGAGATGGGCAACAATATCGTCACCTTGAGCGCGGAGCAGTCGGCCGAATGGGCCGCGGCCGCGGCGCCGGTCTATGAGGCTTGGATTTCCGAAATGAAGGAAAAGGGCATCGATGGACAAGCCCTCATAGATGAAGCCAAAGCCTTGATGGCCGCATACAACTAGGAGTGGCAGTTGCGCCGGTGCACCGGCGCAATAACCTTTTCCCGGGATCGAAAAGGTGAGAACCCAACGCAAAGGTCTGGATATCAAGTCGCCTTTGCGGTGCAGTCGCAGAATCCGATGTTCCAGATCATCAAAACAGCCAATCAGACTCTCAGCCAATTCGTTGAAGAGGCGAATGAGGTATATTTGCCGGAAAATCCTCACAAGGCCTAAGATCCATAATGCGGTCCGTTCCAATCCACCGCGCTTCCTGAGACAAGCCTCTACTTACGCAAAAAAATTGATTACGTAACACGCGTTGGTCGATTGCCGGGCGACAATGCCTAACTGACATGGCGCCCCGGTGCGGCTTTCCGTTGCAGATCAAGCATCCGTACGCGATTTTTTTCCGCCTCACGAAATACTTGCGCGCCACCGCTCCGATATTGCGGTGGCCAGAACTCCTCATTTTGCGCTCCATACCAGGCTGCTGCCTGGTGAGTGAAATATGGGTTCCACAAATGAGGGCGCCCCAGAGCGACCAAATCGGCGCGCCGCGTATGCAGGATTGTGTTGATTTGAGCGGCTTCTGTAATCGCGCCGACCGCCATTGTCGCGATCCTTGGCACGTTACGAACAGCTTCAGCCAGATGAGTTTGGAACATACGGCCATAGACTGGCTGTTGTTCAGGGACAGTCTGTCCTGCTGAAACGTCGACAAGATCGCAACCCGCGTCACGGAATGCTTCGGCTACTCCGATGAGGTCGGCTTCGGTTAAACCGCCTTCCTTCCAGTCTGTGCCGGAAACGCGGACTGACATTGGACGGCCAACGGGCCAAACGCGTCGCATGGCGGCAAAAACTTCAAGCGGAAAGCGCACCCGGTTTTCTAGAGAGCCGCCAAAGTCGTCATTGCGTCTGTTGGTGAGGGGTGACAGGAACGAGGCCAGAAGATAGCCATGCGCGCAATGCAACTCCAGCATGTCGAACCCGGCCCGCGCTGCGCGTTCTGTCGCCTGCACAAATTCCGCCTTGATCCGATCCATCCCTGCGCGATCCAGCTCGTCAGGGACCTGACTTATTCCTTGGATCCAGGGAAGGGGAGAGGCTGAAACCAACGGCCAATTGCCTTCTTTGTCCTGAATGGGATAGTCCGCCTGCTGCCACCCCAATTGGGTGGAACCTTTTCGTCCGGCATGGCCCAGTTGCATCGCAACTTTCGCCGCCGAATTTGCGTGAATGAAATCGACGATGTCCTTCCATGCTTCTTCGTGGCTATCCGTCCACATACCTGGGCAGCCTTCGGTAATGCGTGCGTCGGCGGACGGGCAGGTCATTTCGGTGAAGATCAGCCCCATACCTCCCATTGCATGGCTGCAATAGTGAACTTTATGCCATTCGGTTGGGTTACCGTTGAGGTCTGCCGAATATTGTGCCATCGGAGACATCACCACACGGTTAGCCAATTCCATGTCCCGCAGCTTGAACTTGGAAAACATCGGGGTAGGTCGGGATACTGTCAAATCTTCACCGGTCTCTCGCAAATGGCGCGCATACCACTCGTCGTCTGCCTTTCGTACAAATTCAGCATCCCGGACGATCAGGTTGTCATAGGTGATTGACTTGGCTCGGCACATTACGACCATTGCGAATTGATAAGGGTCCATATCCCACGACCGGCCCATGTGTTCGAACCAGGATAGTGACACATCCGCGTTGTGCTGGATGATCTGGCAAGGGGTTCGGCGAGAATCGTCATAAGTCTGAAACGCCATTTGTACATCCGTTTCGGCATGTTCGAGCAAGGCGTCCGAAAGCGCGATGGCGCATTCCATTGCCAGCTTGGTCCCCGAGCCGATCGAGAAATGTGCGCTTGCCTTGGCGTCACCCAGTATGACTATGTTGTCGACAAACCAGTTTTCGCAAAATATCCGCGGGAAATTGCGCCAATTCGACCGATTCAACAACAGAGGGTGCCCCTGAAGCTCATCGGCAAAGATCTCTTCCAGTTTGGCTTTCGAGCCTTCTTCGTCGAATTCCCTGAACCCATGCCCCTGCCAGGTTGCTTCATCCATCTCGAAGACCCAGGTAGAATGGTCTTTTTCATATTGATAACAATGGGCAACCATCTGCCCGAATTCCGTTTCGCGGAAGAAATAGTTGAACTCCCCCATTGGCCGGGTCGATCCCATCCAGCAAAAGCGGTTGGATTTCCAGGTTGTCGTCGGTTTGAAGCCGGCTTTGAAATGCTCCCGAATGGCCGAGTTGATACCATCGCTGGCGACGATTACATCGGAGTCAGGGAATTGGTTTTTTAGTTCGGCCGCGTCGATTTCAGCACCAAAGGTGATATGTACACCCAGTTCAAGGCACCGTTCTTGCAGGATGCGCAGCAACGTGTGCCGGGACGTGCCGCAGAACCCATTCCCGCCGCAGCGCATCTCGTTTCCTTTGAAATGTATCGCCACGTCGTCCCAATAGGCGAACTCGTCCCGGATTCGTTCAAAAACACGTCTGTCGCGATTTAGGAACTCGTCCAGAGTTTCGTCCGAAAACACCACTCCAAATCCAAATGTGTCGTCTGCCTGATTGCGCTCGAATACCTCGATATCCCAATCTGGGCGCGCCTTTTTTGTTAAAAGTGCGGTATAAAGCCCGCCCGGTCCGCCGCCAATGATGGTGATTTTCATCGCCGTCCCCTCCATCGCGATTCGTCATATTTGGACAGAGAAACGACTATCACAGGTTCCCAATCATTTTAACCTTAAAATTTTATGCTTAAAGCAATATCTCACATGCACGAACTGCGCAAAAACAGAGTTGCCCCTATCGCATCCCCGGTCGGTCAACATCGGCAAGAATCGACCTATGAGCCATGGTAGAGTGCAACTCTCTTTTTCAAACGGTACAACTCTGTGAACTGTGATACAGTTCAAACAAAATTTTTCATTCATGTTGCAATTGAGAAAGTGAATTTCTCGACCAGAGAAGAAAAAAAGGAACCTGTACATGCCAGATTCCCATTCAAGTCATTACTCGCTTCGGCCAATCGAGAAAGGCGATCTTGCGGTTGTGGCGGCTTGGTTTCAGGATGTCGAAGACTTGGCCGCGTTTGATCGAACCGGGCGCGTTCCGCTTAGCCTGGCCGCGACCGAGAAGGAATGGGAAGCGGCCGTCGGGCCGATGACCGAAAACGGCAGTTGCTGGTTTGCGGTAGAGACCGAAGATGCAGATGTCGTGGGCATTGTCGGCCTGGAAGGGGTTTCTTCGGTAAACCGGGATGCGGTTATCGCACTGTTCATAGACAAATCGGTGCGCAGAAACGGTGTCGGCCTGCGGTCTGTCGCGTTGGTTCTGGACCTTGCCTTTCGCCAACTCGGATTGAACCGGATCACGTCGTATTATCGGGACGACAACGAACGAAGCCAGGCCTTGGTGACGCGTGTAGGGTTCCAGACCGAAGGCAAGATGCGTCAGGCGTGGTACAATGACGGGCAATTCTTGGATATGGTCGTGGTCGGGCTTTTGAAAAGCGACTGGGACTTTCATCGCAAGGATTTGGCCCGAGAGATTGATCCGGCCACGACCGTCAGCTTTGGAAAGTCAGTGTCTTCCAGTTGGCGCTGGCCTCCCAATCACAACGAGGTGCGATAGGGGGAAACACGCGAACTGTCCGTTTTGTACCTATGAATTGGGGGTATGTGAGCAAAATGTACTTTTCGTCGGGGTGAGTGGAGTAAAAAGTTTGACTATTCAGCAAGACAATCCAACGTTCCAGCACAAGCTTGGTGCCGTCCTGTTTGCTGACGTTGTCGGCTACACCCGGTTGATGGGTGAGAACGAGATCGATACCTACAGCGCGCTGCGAACGTTGCTGGAGCAACTCGAGACTGCTTGCGAGAAATATGACGGGCGCGTGGTTGAAGTGCGCGGCGACGGTGTTCTCGCCATGTTTGACACCGCCACCAATGCGGTTCGGTTCGGCGTCGAGTTGCACCGCATCGCCGAGCGCGCGAATGCGTCCACTTTGGAAGATCAGAAAATCCGGTTTCGCGCAGGCGTCCACATGGGTGAGATCCTGCTGGATGATCGTGGAATTCACGGTGACAACGTCAATATCGCGGCACGATTGCAGGAGGTTGCGGAACCGGGGCGCGTCTTTATCAGCGCGGCCGTTTATGAACAGATCCGAAACCGGTTGCGGTTCGGGTACGAGTTTCTGGGCGCCAAATCGCTCAAGAACATCATGGAGCCGGTGAAAACCTATTGCGTGCGCAGCGAAGTTGAAGGTGTCACGCTGGCAGCGACGATCCGGCCGCACGCCGACACAGCCGAACGAGAGCGTCCCAACATCCCGTCTGTTGCGGTTCTGCCCTTTATCAGCATGGGCGGGGATCAGACCGACAGCTGGTTTGCCGAAGGGCTGACCGACGACATCATCCTGAATCTTTCGAAATTCAAGAACCTGTTCGTCATTGCGCGAAACTCGACCTTCTTTTTCAAGGCGCAGGCGATGTCGCCGCAACTGGCGGCGCGCGAGCTTGGCGTTCGCTATGTTGCGCGTGGCAATGTGAGACGGGCAGGGAACCGGTTGCGTATCACAATCGAACTGATCGATGCAGACAATGACCAGACGATCTGGGGTGAGCGTTACGACCGTGAGATCGAGGATATTTTCGTGATCCAGGATGAGGTCACGGAATCCATCGTTGCGGCCACGGCCGTTCTGATCGAGGCACAGGAGCGGCAGAGAATGGTGCAGTCCGTTCCGACGGACCTTGCCGCATATGGTTTCGTGCTGCGAGGTCAGCAGCACATCTTCAAATACACCCGTTGGGACAACCATGAGGCGCAGGTGCTGTACGAACGCGCGCTGGAAAGGGACAACAAATACGCGCGGGCATCGGCGGCGCTTTCGAGAACGCTCAACATTGACTGGCGGTACTCGTGGACCCTGGACAAGGAGCATGCGCTTGATACTGCATTGTCCTTTGCACAAAGAGCCGTGGAACTTGATCCGACCGATGCGCGTGGGTTCGGCGAACTGGGCTTTGTTCACCTTTACAGGAAAGAGCATGACGCCGCGATTGGCGCATATCGCAGGGCGCTGACGTTGAATCCGAACGATGCGGACCTGTTGTCGGATTTTGCCGATGCGCTGGCCCATTCAGGCGACAACGAAGCGGCGATCGAGCATTTGCAACGCGCGATGCGTCTGAACCCGTATTTCCCGGATCAGTACCTGTGGCACCTGGGCGGGGCGTATTACAACCTCAAGCAATATGACAAGGTCATCGCCTCAGTGACCAAGATGAACAACCCCACCGAAGGGCAAAGAATGCTGGCGGCCAGCTATGCGCAGACCGGGCAAATGGAATTGGCACATTCGATAGCGCTCAAGCACAAGGAGGCGCACCCGAATTTCTCGCTGAGCCATTGGGCAAAGGTTCAGCCCGACCGGTTGTCCGACGATACCGAACATTTTGTCGAAGGCTTGAGGAAAGCGGGTTTCTGAATCCCAAGCCGCTTGAGCGCCGGGGGGGCCGCCGGCTCAGTCGCCCGACCCACGCGCTTTTGCACCGCTCACTTTGGCGCCGCTGACCTTTGCGCCGCTTACCTTGGCACCGCTTACTTTGGCGCCACTGACCTTTGCGCCGCTCACCTTGGCTCCGCTGATAGCCGGGCTGTCGAAGCCGAAATAGATGTCGAGCAGAACCTGTTCAAACATGCCTGTCATGACATCCATGCGGATGGTGTAATCGGCCTTGTCGTATGGCCATACCCGAATGTCATTTGAAATTTGATAGTCGGCTGACGCAACGCCCGTGATTGCCGGGTTTTCAGGTGCCCGAGCGCCTTGGTCGCCAGGCAGATTGTCCGTTGCACTAATACCGTCGCCATGAACCAAAAATACGGCAGGTTCTGGCAGTTCGTAATATGTGCCTTCGTAACTGAAACCGTAGACTCGGGCAAACTTGGCGTCTTCCTCCAGTTGTCGTGCCAATAGGCTGTTTTTTCCGCGGCCTCTGCCTTTGCTACTTCCGGTTCCTTCAAAAAGCTCGAAAACCTGCCTGTCAGATGTGGAATTTGCGATTTGTTCGTAGACACCCTTTTGCGTTGCTCCGCCTTCAACGGTGACCAAGCTTCCTTTACTCAAACGAGGGAGAATCTGTTCCCAGTCATTTCCCCCACCCATCGTGATCGTGTAAAGGCCATTTTCCTTTACATTGTCCTGATTCAAAAGCAAGATTTGGTCGCCTGGGTTAACGGTTATACCGTCAACTGAAGTTCCTTTCTTATTTGCAGAGGTAACATTGGCTGGAGGCGCAGCCTTTGCATTGTTGCCGCTAACCGTTGCAGATATTTGAAGATCGCTGACAACGCGCCCAAACAAAAGCACTTCTGAAAAACTCAACAATGACTCGGTCACGACAGATTCCCCCTGTGGTTGATCCGGAGGCGACGGAGGTTCCGTCGGCTTCCCTTTGTGTTGGCCTGCGAGTGTGCAGGCCGGAATTTTTGAACAAATGAATTGTTTCCAAAATGCCATAAATCGCCGGGAAAACAAAGCCATTTGCCTGCACCTAGCCCGGAACCCGTGTGCGTACCGAAACGGCATGACTGGCGGTATCGGGATCGGCAAGGCGTGGCCCGGCATTTACAAGGCCGATATCGCGCATTCGGAAGTTGCCTTCGATGATCTGCTGGAAGGCGCCGCCGGTTATTTCCTGATCGACGATGAGCAGCGCCTTTTCGACCCCGAAATAACTGAGCATATCGGCGTCGAGCATGCTCCAGGCATCGGCGAGGTAGGAGCCCAGAAAATCGCGCGCCTCCAGCAAGGAGATGCGGAACCCTTCGGGGTTCATGGCATAGCGGTCGTCAAAAATGGATTGCATGACATCGGCATAATCGGGCGAGCCTTCCATCTGATCCGACAGGTCCTCGATCTCGGGGGTAATCAGGCCGTGAACGAGGAGCCGTTCGTGGAAGATATCAACCAGGATATCGAACATCGCGCCCGTGAGTGGCTGCGAAAGGGCATGTTCGCTGGACCAGCCATGGGCGAATTCGGATAGCACCGAGTCATTGGCCGCCATCCGGATCTGCGCGTTTTCGGAAAGCTCGGCAAACCGGTTCAGGCGGTTGAAGGTGTAGAGGTTGCCGTGGGTGTTTTCCAGCAGCGCCTCGACCACCGAACCGAAATGCAGCGAGGCGAGAAGGGCCACAAGATCGGCGGCGGATTCGTGGAACCCATAGTATTCACCCGGCGCGTTTTCGTCCGAGGGCAGGCCGACCACGCTGTAGATGATGGCATGCCCGATTTCATGGGCGACAACATCGAAATTGAGGCTGTAGGGCCGGTACTCGCCACCATGTTCGAAGGTGCCGCCGGTTTCCAGAAACCCCCATCCGATATGGGCATTGTCGAGGCTGGGCAGCAATGACAGCTCAAGCCGGTCGAAATCCTGTTCGAAATGCCAGGGGATGGGATGGCCGAAATACCCCTCCCAGACATCCATGGTGAAATGGGCCGACCCGAACAGGTGCGCTGCTTCAAACGCCGGATCAGAGGGGGAGATATGAAGGAAGTTTCCGAACTCGTCAGGCACCGGGGGTGGCTGGATGAATCCGTCCCAGGGCGGCAGATACATTCCGGGGCCATTCGGGCCAGGCACGATTGCGCCATATGGAGTTGCCTTTCCCACCGGGTTGACCGCGTACATGCGCGGACCGGACGGCCCCGGCCCGATCGTGCCGGGGGGGGCCGAAATCTCGACCAGTTCAAGCTCGGCTTCGGCATCCAGAAACGGGGACTGCGGGTAGAGGAGGAACCGTGTTCCCGGCGCTTCTTCGATCAAGTCGATTGGCCTGTGCATAATCTCCTCCGCCCTGCATCAAATGAATTGAGGTCTAGTCTTTGGTCTGTGCTCCGGCTGGGCCTTCGTCTTTCAATCTGGTCCGATACTGAAATTCCCGCTCGACTATAGCATGAAATGCATCACGATTGGTCAGGCCAAGAGCCTGAATGTGGCTATCGAGGTTATCCGGAATCGTCTGACCGAGAACGGTTTCGAAATACCAAATCATCAAACGCATGCGGTCAGGGGATGCCGAAGACCCCCTTGGTGGAACCAAACGTGCTTTCGCAAGGGCGCGTTTCTTGAGTGCAGGATAGTCCCCTGACCAGTGCAACTCGTTCAACACATAACGTCCCAGACGGTCAAAGTTTGTCTCTGCGATGGCGTCGATCCGCGCGGATTCCGTCACAAGGGCCTCGTACCCCGATTCTTCGAGATCGTTTTGTTGCAACCAATCGAGAAGGTGTTCCTTGCGCGACAAACCTTGATGACGTCGATGCCGTGACATGGTGTCGACCAGCCGTTTTCGGTCGACTTCGGTTTGCGCGCGCACCGGTTCCTGCGTGAGCATCCGCAGCATGGCGCGATCCCGGATCAGGGCAAAACGAGCGGGATCGAGGCGCAGTTCATCCAGAATTTGTTCCGCCGGATGGCTCGTTTTTGCCACCTCAGCGTCGATCCGCTGCTTCAAGCCTTGCCAGACAAGCGTGGGTTCCAGGCCGTGCGCCAGTTTCGGGGGATCGCGTTTTTCCGCCAGATGCCGTGACATGGCGTTCAGCATTTCGCGGGCGTCATCGGCCTTTGCGTCCACGCGTCCCTGAGGCAGCCATTGGGCAAACCCGTTTTTCAATGCGACATCCAATCGTTCAAGAATGGCTGGCCACTGGCGGTCGCGATAGTTCAGTGCTTTTGCAATTCCTACAAGTTGATCCGCGACTTCGGGCGCAACGATGCCTTCAGCACGTGCCCGTTCGACCGTTGCGCGGATCGAGACCATAGGTTCGCTCAGCGGTGTATATCCAAGTTCGCCGGGGCCGTGCAGAACCGCGACTTCGTCATCGTCCTTGATGGCACCGGCCCTGTAGGCTTCGAAGATACGGCCCACTCCGATCATCCCGAAATCCGCCAGTTCGGCGGCGCGCAGCGCGCCCATGCTGGCGCTGCCAAAAACCGGGATGCCCCGATCCAATGCCCAAAGGATCTCCTTGTGCCAGACAGAAGGAACGCCTTCGAAATATCCGTCAATGATGCCGATGGCCTGGGGTCGCTTTCGTGCGATACGATACACGTCGCCTTGCCCCACGGGCGGCAGAACCTCGGCATCCAGAATGTCGCGAACCCTGTCCGCAGCCAGAGTGGGGCCGACAAAGATCGCCGCCCGCATCAGACAACGGCCTCGATACGGCGCGCGCGCGGCCCGGCGATGAAGTCAGGATCGTCATGCGGCGCCTCGAGGCCCGGAATGATCACACGGACGACCGAGATGCCAATCTCGGATCGTGTCAGATCAACGGATACAACCTGCTCAATTCCCGCCTCCGCGAGGCGACCGAGCAGCCACGACAAATCGTCGTCGAACGTGGTCAACTCTGTTGTCGGACAATCCTGAAAACAGGCTTTCGGCGCCGACTTGGCGATCAATTCCTTGATGTACCGGCTTTTGGCCGCAAGGGCGGATGCCGTGAACTCCGATGGCTGCAAATCGTCCCGCGCGCCCGATATGTAGGTCAGGCGGGTTTGCGCCGCCTCTGTCAGCGCTCTGAGCATCGCGATATTCCGATCAGGATGACAGCCATCCCCTATGCCAACGTGGCCGGGCAGATCGTCTGCTTCGCAAACTGCGCACCGAAAGCAGGCAACCCCGACATCAGAGGTTGTTTCCCATATCCCCACGTTGAGACCGGCATTTTGAAACCGCTGCAACGCATCCGAACACCGCGCGTCATGGATGGTTTCAGGGTTGATCCTGAATGGTCGGTTCAGAAAATGCCAAAGCGTCGTGGCATCTCTTTCGATGACTTCGCAGATCGCGTGGCAGGTGGCTTCGCTGAGGTCATTGCCAGAGGCCAACCCGTTGGTTGTGCGCGGAAACATTCCATGCCCGCTGTTGGGAAGCTCGGTATAATCCGTATCGACCATCTCGACAGGCACCCAACAGGGCGCGCCACCAATCAAATCGGTCCCTTCGATCCAGAATATCTTCCGATGCGGATCGAACGCACAGCCGCTCACCCTCGGCAACCGGGCGGCGTCCACCACTGGCAACGTCGCGGACATATCAACATAGCTTGCGCGCCGGACAGGCAGGTCGATCCTTTCGGCATGCCATGTCTCGATGGCCTCCATCACGCCCGACACTTCGGCCGCGGCAAGTGACAGGCCCTTGCCCAGCGAGACGGCAACCGAACGGGAATTCGGTCGGGTTGCCATCACGGTCGGAAGGCCGACACGATCAAGCCCGGTCAGGTTGGCGACGCGGGTAATGCCCATTTGCGCAAGATGTGGGCGTACTTTGGCAAGCGTTTGCGCAGGATCACGCAGACGATGTGTATCGTAAATATATCGCTTTCGCGATTCACCGGGCATCAACAGGACCAGACTTTAAAACAAATGTTCGCTTGGCCGGAGGCCAAGTACAAAATCTGCGATCAAGCATGGTTGATCCCATTTGCCCGGTCAACATTCCCGTTCTCCCAATTTTCGAGTCTGGCGACGTTGTGGAATGCTTTGAGTTGGCTGTATCCCATGGGTTTGGTTTTGTTTGGATGTATAGGTTTGTTTTATTGTTTGATCGTTTTTATCAATTTTTCACAATGGTTTTGTTGGGGCAATAGTTTCTGCGATGTTTCTTTTGGAGACCGCGTCATGAGCACGCCCGCGCCCGAGATTGAAGCCCCCCGGCTGGGGGAGCCGTATTTGTTGACCCCCGGTCCGCTGACCACGTCCTGGCCGGTCAAGCAGGCGATGCTGCGGGACTGGGGCAGCTGGGATGACGATTTCCGGGCGATGACGCGGGAGCTGCGCGCCGGTCTTCTGGCGCTGCTGGGCGAGGGGGGCGAGGAGTTCGACTGCGTGCCGATGCAGGGTTCGGGCAGTTTCGCGGTCGAGGCGATGCTGGGTTCGTTCATTCCGCGGGATGGCAAGGCGCTGGTTCTGGCCAACGGCGCCTATGGGCTGCGTTCGGCGCTGACGCTGAAGTATCTGGGGCGCGATCACGTGGTTCTGGACAAGGGCGATTACCTGCCGCCGCGCGGGCCGGAAGTGGCGCGCATCCTGGCCGAGGATCCGGCGATCAGCCATGTGGTGGCGATCCATTGCGAGACCTCGTCGGGCATCCTGAACCCGGTCGAGGAGATTTCCGAGGCGGTTTATGGGGCGGGGCGCAAGCTGTTGATCGATTCGATGTCGGCCTTTGGCGCGATCGATCTGAAGCCGTCCGGGATCCGCTATGAGGCGATGGTGTCCTCGGCCAACAAATGCATCGAGGGGGTGCCGGGGTTCGGCTTTGTCATCGCCCGCAGGGAGGCGCTGGCGGCGGCCGAGGGCAACAGCCATTCGCTTTGCCTGGATGTGCACGCGCAATGGGCGCACATGAACAGGACCGGGCAGTGGCGGTTCACGCCGCCCACCCATGTGGTGGCCGCGTTTCTTGAGGCGCTGAGGGCGCATGCCGCCGAGGGCGGGGTTGCCGGGCGCGGCGCGCGCTATGGGCGCAACCGCGACGTGATGGTGGCGGGGATGCGCGAGCTGGGCTTCGAGACCTTGCTGGACAGTCGCTGGCTGAGCCCGATCATCGTCACCTTCTTCTGCCCGGCGGATGCGAATTTCGTCTTTGGCCGGTTTTACGAGCTGATGAAGGAAAAGGGGTTCATCATCTATCCGGGCAAGTTGACGGTTGTGGACAGTTTCCGCATCGGCTGCATCGGGCAGATGGACGAGCACGTGATGCGGCGGGTCGTGGTCGCCGCCCGGGAAACGCTGGCCGAGATGGGGGTTGCAAGCGCCGCCCCTCCGGCCGCCGCACTGCAAGAGCGCGCCAAGCTGGCCGCCTGAAGAAGATCGAGGAAAGCAAGAGATGACCATTCATACCCCCGTCGAAGCGAATGCGCGGGTCTATCCGACGCCGAAAGTGCCCGCGATTGCCATCTGCCTGGATGGGTGCGAGCCGGAATATCTGGACGTGGCGATTGCCAGGGGGCTGATGCCCAATCTCAAGCGGATGCGCGAGACCGGCACCGACCGGCTGGCGTATTCGGTGATCCCGTCGTTTACCAATCCCAACAACCTCAGCATCGCCACCGGCCGGCCGCCAAGCGTGCACGGTATCTGCGGCAACTACCTGATCGATCCGGACAGCGGCGAAGAGGTGATGATGAACGACGTGCGCTTCCTGCGCGCGCCGACGATCTTTTCGCAGTTCTACGAGGCGGGTTACCGCGTGGCGATGGTGACCGCCAAGGACAAGCTGCGCGCGCTTCTGGGCTCGGGGCTGAAGTTCGACGAGGGCAGGGCGGTGGCGTTTTCGTCGGAACGCGCGGGCGAGACCACGCTGGCCGGGCACGGCATCGACAATGCCAGCGCCTGGCTGGGCATGCCGGTTCCGGACGTCTATTCGGCGGAGCTCAGCGAGTTTGTCTTTGCCGCCGGGGTCAAGCTTCTGAAAGAGTTCAAACCCGACGTGATGTACCTGTCGACCACCGATTACATCCAGCACAAGTTCGCCCCTGACCAGCAGGGTGCACTGGATTTCCATGCCATGTTCGACCGCTACCTGGGCGAGCTGGACGCGCTGGGGGCGGCCATCGTGGTGACCGCCGATCACGGCATGAAGCCCAAGCATCACGCTGACGGCTCGCCCAACGTGATCTATGCGCAGGACCTGCTGGACGAGTGGCTGGGAGAGGGCGCGGCCCGGGTGATCCTGCCGATCACCGATCCTTACGTGGTCCATCACGGCGCGCTGGGATCGTTTGCCACCGCCTATCTGCCCGAAAGCGCCGACCAGGCCGACATCATGGCACGTCTCAAGGCGCGCGATGAGCTGATCCTGGTCATCGACAAGGAAGAGGCGATCCGGCGGTTCGAGCTGCCGGGCGACCGGATTGGGGATATCGTGATGATCTCGGGCGAGAACATCTGCATCGGCACCTCGGAGCACCGCCACGACCTGGCGGCGCTGAAGGAGCCGCTGCGCAGCCACGGCGGGTTGACCGAGCAGGAGGTGCCCTTCATCGTCAACCGCCGGATCGAGCTGCCGGATGCGCCCGTTCTGCGCAACTTCGACGCCTTCTTCTATGCCACGACAGCCGCGGCGGTATAAGCTATGAAAGATCAGACCATGTCCAATACCCGGATCCGCAACGAGGGAATGCGCATCGGCGGTGAGATCGTCTTTACCGACGAGACCGTGCCGGTCCACTATCCCTATACCAACGAGGTGGTCGGCTATGTCCCTGCCGGCAAGGCGGAACATGCGGCCCGCGCCTTCGAGATCGCGGCGAATTACACCCCGAAACTGACCCGGTACGAGCGCAGCCGGATCCTGCAGCGCGCGGGCGAGCTGATCGGCGAGCGGCGCGACTATCTGGCCAAATGGCTGGTGCTGGAGCTGGGCATCTGCCACCAGCACGCGATCTACGAGACCAAGCGCGCGCAGGATGTCTATCAGTTTGCCGCCGCAGAGGCGCTGAAGGACGATGGCGAGATCTTTTCCTGCGATCTCACCCACAACGGCAAGGCGCGCAAGATCTTCACCATGCGCGAGCCGGTGAACGCAATCTCCGCGATCACGCCGTTCAACCACCCGCTCAACATGGTCAGCCACAAGATCGCGCCGTCGATCGCCACCAACAACTGCATGGTCTGCAAGCCGACCGAGCTGACACCGCTGACCGCGCTGACGCTGGCCGACATCCTGTACGAGGCCGGGCTGCCGCCCGAGATGTTCCAGGTGGTCACCGGCTGGCCCGGCGATATCGGCGACGAGATGATCACCAACGGGCATATTGACATCATCACCTTCACCGGCGGCGTGCCGGTGGGCAAGATGATCGCCGAAAAGGCCGCCTACAAGCGCTCCGCGCTGGAGCTGGGGGGCAACG
>NZ_JBXWRJ010000007.1:0-200008 GCF_059612845.1 Ruegeria sp. YKSE079
ACAAAGTCATCATCACAGCAGTCGCTAGAAAGCTCGTTACAATCGCGAACGCACTCCTAAAATCTCGGCAAAACTGGTCGGCTCAGACCGCCTGAGAAATACAGTTGCTAGCGAGTCGATAGCCCTGCTGATTGCAAGCCTGTTTCACCTTCCCCGCCACGAGATGGCATCCGCAGATTTTCCTAAGCTCTGTGTTGCCACCATGGATGCGTGGCGCGATATCGTTCAACTCGAGGCAGAGTGAGTTGAAACCCACGCGACCTATCCGGTCCGCAATGGCCGCCAAGTCTTCTGCGGCATCCCCAGTCAATGCCTTCAAGAAACATCGAAAGCTGTGCAGGCGTGACGTTGATCTTGCCGTCCTTTGCAGCGGGCCAAAACGAACCGCCCATTCTCAAGGCGTTTGCTGAACAGACACGCACCTTGTTGATCCCACCAGATGATCTTGAGTAGATCGCCTCTTTGCCGCGAAGACCAGCCTGGACGATCCTGATCTTCTCCTCGGCCGAGTAGTGCTTGCGGGTCTTCCTTTTGATACCCCTGACCAGCTTGTCAGCGGCGTCTTTCGATGTTCCGGATGTCTGACGACGAAGTGACAGCGTTGCAATCACGAAATGTGATCTCAAGGCCCGGAGGTCGCGGCGGGCGTCGGGTCAATCCGTGGGTCTATACCGATTATGGCGTGGCGATTGCCTCGGCCCTGTTCCGCGATCCGCGCGCCAAAAAAATGACCCGAATGATCACCGAAGCCTTTGTTGACGGCGCCAACGTGCTGGGCGAAGCCCCGCGCAGCCTGCCGGAAATCCTGCCACCTGAAACCGCACCCGCGCCGCTATTACCGAACGGCGACCAGTTGCGCGCGCTGGCCGAAAATATTCCTGATTCCGGTCAGCAGAGCCTTGTCGACTACATTGCCAACCCCACCACCAAGCGCAAGCAGGCGGTTGCGGCGATCATGAAGACACTGGCCGAGACCGCCGGTGAGGAAGTGCGGACCCAGCACGAGCGCCTGCGCCTGCACGTTGCAGAACGCCTTGCCATCGGCGGTTATTCCGACGGCCAGGGCCGCAAACGCCTGCTTGACCTGCTGCACGCGATGAAGGGCTGACTGGGCCGACGCACCTTGATCCCGATCAATACGCTTACGCGGCGATCCGGTCATGCTGCGCCCATGACACAAGCAAACCCCACCGGCCTTGACGCCTATAAGCCTGCCGAAATCGCCCGGCTGGTCGAAACCGCCGGAGTGACCAAGGCGCGCCTTGCCACCGGCCAGACCCTGACACTGGCCCTGCTGGCCGGGGCCTTCATCGGCTTTGGCGGTGCAGCCTATACCATGGTGATGACCGGCGTGGATGCCGGGTTTGGCCCGGCCCGATTTCTGGGCGGCGTGGTATTTTCGCTGGGCCTGATCCTTGTAGTGGTGGGTGGGGCTGAGTTGTTCACCGGCAACGCACTGATGACCATGGCGGCAGTTGACAGGCGGATCACCCTGCGCGCGCTCATGCGCAACTGGGGGTTGGTCTATGCCGGGAATCTTGCTGGCGCTGCCGGGCTGGCCGTGGCCTTTGCGCTGACCGGCCTGCTGGACGGCCCGATGGGCGAGACGGCCCAGGCCATCGCCCGGGGCAAGGCGATGCTGTCGCCGGTCGAGGCCTTCGCCCGCGGCGCGCTTTGCAACGCGCTGGTCTGTCTGGCCGTCTGGCTGACCTTCGCCGCGCGTACAGCGGCGGGCAAGATTCTTGCGATCCTCTGGCCAATTGCGGGTTTCGTTCTGCTCGGCCTCGAACACTCGGTCGCCAACATGTACCTGCTACCGCAGGGCGCACTGGCGGGAGAAGGGATCGGTTGGGCGGCTGCGTTCAGCAACCTGTTCTGGGTCACACTTGGCAACATCGCCGGCGGCGCGGGCGGAGTGGCGCTGGCTTATCGGTTTGCCTATCGCCCAGCAGAGGCGTAGCCTGCTCAGCCAACAAAGTCTCGGCGTTCAGGGGCGCACGAATTTTGCGCCGCCGACTGTCCGTTCTTTTACCTGCCGCACTGGTGCTTTGGCAGCCGACGCGGCTGGGGTTCCGGCCGCCACCGGGCGAGGCTCGTCACAGGCCACCCCGTCCCCATCCGGATCATTGCGCGTGTGATATCCCACCATCCCGCGATAGCTGGGGGCCACACCCATGGCCCTCGCCGCGTCACAGCCTGCCAGTGCTACGATATGCAACAGGGCTTCGTCCGGTTCATAGGGGCTGGTACGCATGTAGACCCCAAACGAGATACAGGCGATCGTAATCGGCAGCGCCAGGATCATGGTCAGAATGCGCACCGGCGAAAGCGCCTTTCTGCGCAACGCCTCGGCCCGCCGGTGGCGCTGGCGGGACCGGGGGTTTGGGATAATCTCTTCGCTCGACATTGCCTCTTGTGCCATGAATGCTGAGATAAAATTCGATTATGGCATCACGATGACCCGCACCGACCTCTTTCGGCCCGCCGATGACACCGCCCGCGCACTGGCCCGTGACCTTGTACAGAGCGCAACCCACGCGGCCCTGGCAGTGCTGCAGCCGGATACCGCCCTACCCTCGGTCACCCGCGTCGCGCTTGCCACAAGCGGCTGCGGGCAACCGATTTCGTTGATCTCGTCCCTCTCTGGCCACACGCAGGCGCTTGACGCCAACCCCGCCTGTGCCCTTCTGATCGGGGAACCTGGCCCCAAGGGCGACCCGCTGACCCATCCACGTCTGACGCTGCATTGCACGGCGGCGCTGATCCCACGCGGCACTTTGGAACATGACCGCATGCGCAGCCGCTACCTGTCGCTGCGCCCCAAGGCCGGGCTTTATGCAGATTTCGCCGATTTCCGCTTTGTCAGATTCGATGTGACCGACGGTCTGCTCAACGCCGGATTCGGCAAGGCATACCGCCTGTCCGCATCCGATCTGTAGCGACTGACTTGCCCGACTCGGACGATGGGCGCAGACTGGGTTTCTCGCACACCACACTCGGCGCCTGGCGCGCCAGATGCGCAAGGCCGGGTTGCCGATGGCTCCATGGAGGACACCATGACCATTGCCACGCGCCTTAAACACCACCTCGAAGCCCGGGGACTGCCGTTTGACATGATCCCGCACCCTTATGCGCCCACGGCCGCCGAATGCGCCGAAGCCGCGCATGTACCCGGCGACCATCTGGCGAAATCCGTCCTGATCCATATGGAGGAAGGACCGATATTGGCCGTCGTTCCGTCAAACCACCATGTTGATCTGACCAACCTGCAAGCCATCCTGTCGCGCCGCATCGGGCTGGCCCCCGAAGAGCAGGTCGAAGAGGTCTTTGACGATTGCGACCTGGGGGCGGCACCGCCCATAGGATCTGCCTATGACGTGCCGACCATCATCGATGACAGCCTGACCGGGCTTGACCGCGTTTGGTTCGAGGCCGGGGACCACAAGACCCTGATCGAAATGAAAGGCAGCGACTTCGACCGCTTGATGAAGGATGCCCAGCACGGCTCTTTCTGCTGCACCCATTGATGACGCGGCAGGCATCCGGCCCCCTGTCGCGGGGCCGGAACTGGCAGTTACCGGACCACATGCACCGCGCATTGCGCGTGGCGCACCACATGCGTCGCGGTGGAACCCAGAAAGATGTCCTGCATACCTGGACGGTGCGACGCCAGAATGATCAGATCGGGCTTGTTGGTCTCGGCCCAGTCCAGAATTGTTCGGCCCGAATGCCCCTCGACTACCTCGGCCCGCGCATTTGGCAGCTTGGCGGCCAATGCGTCCAGTTCGCCCTGGATGGCCTTGCGCGCCTCGGTCAGATACTCGGCGGGCATGTACGAGATGGCATAGTCCGGAATGTGTTCGACCACGTGCATCAACGTGATCTTCGCATCCGGGGTCGCCAGTTTTTCGGCCAGTTTCAGCGGGCCCGAAACGTCCCGTTCGGAGTCAAAGGAAATCGGAACAAGAATGTTGTGGTACATGGGCTTGCGCCTCCTGTTGAGATAGACTGAGTCTGCGCTTTCCCGGCCGGTCCGGCCTTGATTCAAATCAGGTCACCCAAACGTCTCGGCCACGTCGTACATGACCGGCTCAAAGCTTTTGCACAGTTCGTTGATCTGACGATTTCGCGCCCGCATTTCATCGGTGCGCAGCATGGCCAGAAAATCCTCGCGCCGTTGCCACTGGGAATAGTTGGCGATCCGTGTCTGCGCGTCATTCACATGCAATCCGGCCGCGACGAAGCCAGGTTGCTTCGAGATGAAGTTGGAATAGGCGTCGGTCAGCGCCTCGAGCAGATCCTGACAGGTGCCCGGCGTCATTTCGAACGTGGTGATGACGGTCTGAATGGATGCGTCCTTGGAAATTTTAGGCATCGTGCTCCTCCTCTTTTATCCCAGCCTAGCACAGGTTTTTCGGAATGCTTCCGATTTCTGGCATTAATCCAGTAACTTCTGGGATTGGAAAGGTCTTTTATCTGAACGCGCACCCATGAAAACCGAACTTGCAACAAGCGACCGCACTTCGCCATCAAACGCCCGGCACCCGAAAACACTATGCAAAGTAAATCAAAGACCAGTACCCTTCCAAATCAGGAGGATAGCCGGTGCAAAGAAGGCTCAGCGCGATACTGTCTGCCGATGTCGTAGGGTATTCAAAGATGATGGCCCGCGACGAAGAGGACGCCCTGGTCCGGTTGAAGCTGCATCGCGAAACCGAATTCGACCCGGCCGTCCGCCGTTTCAACGGACACCTCAACAAGCTGACAGGAGACGGCGCGCTGGTCGAGTTCAATTCGGTCGTCGATGCCGTGCGCTGCGCCATTGACATTCAACAACGAATGGCCGCCCAACCGTCACCAATCCGGCTACGTATCGGGATAAATCTTGGCGACGTCATTCTTGACGGCGATGAAATTTATGGTGACGGAATAAACGTGGCTGCGCGCCTCGAAGCTGAAGCCGATATCGGCGGCATCTGCATTTCCTCGGTGGTGCATGACAGCATTGCCAGCAAGATCGACGCCTTTTTCGTGGATCACGGTTTGCGCCAACTCAAGAACCTTACCCGGCCGATCCACATCTTCAAATGGTCCCCTTCTCACATTGCAACTTCGGCACCGGCAATGGCTGCACGCGACAAACCATCGATTGCCGTCATGCCGTTTGTCAACATGAGCGGTGATGCCGAGCAGGAATTCTTCAGCGATGGCATATCCGAAGATATAATCACTGGCCTGTCCCGTTTCCGAACACTGTTCGTGATTGCGCGCAACTCGTCGTTCAGCCTCAAGGGCAAGGACCTGACCGCAAGCGAAATCGGCGCACGGCTCGGAGTTCAATACCTTCTCGAAGGCAGCGTACGCCGGGCGGGGAAACGGCTGCGAGTCACTGCTCAGCTGGTCGAGGCCGAAACCGGCAAGCACATCTGGGCCGACAGGTACGACCGCGAACTCGAAGATGTCTTCGACGTACAGGACGAAGTCGCGCGCAGCATCATTGCCGTGCTCCCCGGGCGCGTGCAACATGATGTGGCCGATCGGATATCGTACAAGCCGACGGACAGCATGAAGGCCTATGAGCTTCTTCTGAAAGCAAAAGCGCTGCGCGATGGTCTGAATGCGCAAGACACCGCCAAAGCGCGTCAGTTGCTGGAAAAGGCCGTGGAACTCGACCCCGAATACGCCCGTGTCTACATGTACCTGGCGGATACTTATGTGGTCGACCTGTGGCTTGGTCTGGCCGATGAAGACGCGCCCGGGAAGGCCCTTGAAATTGCCCGAAGGGGCGCCTCGCTGGACAATCGCGACGTCTATATTCAGGATCAGCTCGGTTACGCGTATCTTTGTGCCCGGCTTTGGCAACAAGCGGAAATACAATTCGACAAGACCCTGTCCCAGATCGTCAACGAAGCTGAATCGATGGCGTGGTGCGGATACGGATTTCTGCTTTTGGGACACCATGCGAAGGCGCTTGAAATCGTGACCGAAGCCATGCGGCTCGACCCGCTTCACCCTCCGGCACTCGATTGGATTCTAGGCCAAGTCTATTTCTTTATGGGCCGCTATGACGAGGCGGTAGGCGCCCTTATCGGCGAAGCGCTGCTCAACTCTGTCGGCCGCGCGTTTCTCGTGTCCGCCTATGCACTGTCGGGCAAGCTGGATGAAGCGCACCTGGAACTTCAGGCCTTCGTTCAACACCGCCGCGAAGAATTGAACAGCCGAAACCTCGACTTTGGCAACGCCACCATAGAGACCCTGACCAGCGGATTTCGAAATATGTGGCGCAATCCCGAGGATCTCGATCATTTGATTTCCGGTCTGCGCATGGCAGGCTTGCCGGGCTGATACCTCGAATTCGCCCCCGAAAATTCGTGAAACTTCATCACGCGCGATCTGTGCGTAACCGTCTGTTAACCTAGATTAGCGAAGGATCGCCGCACGAGGACAATTCGTGCGCCAATATCTGATCGCCATAATTCTATGTCTACTGGCCGCGGGACCCGCGCAGGCCGGAGCATGGATGCGCGACAAGGGCGTTGGGTTTTCCTCGATCTCCAGCACCACCCACCTCGAAGACAGCGGTCAGATCGGAAACAAATACTCGATTTATCTGGAATGGGGCCTTCGGGATCGGCTGACCGTCGGCTTCGACGCGCATGAATACCAAGGAATCGCCGGCCATGCGTTGCTGTTTGCCCGAATACCACTGCTGACCTCGGACCGGATGGGGCGCTTTGCCGCCGAGATTGGGATCGGCGCCTATCATAGGCAAACTGAATCGCGCACCATGACCCGGTTAAAACTGTCCTATGGGCGCGAGTTCAGCATCCGGAACGCTTACGGCTGGCTGGCTGTCGACGCCGCTGCTGACTTTCTAAAAGGGCGCAGCACCATCCGAAAGCTCGATATCACGGCGGGTCTGTTTTCGGGTCGGCGCTTCAATCCGCTGCTGCAGATCGAAACCTCGGCAATCAGCGACGCCCCGCTTTATTGGAGCGTGACCCCTTCGATCATGATCCGGCCCCGGAAGTGGACAGCCACGTGGGTTCTGGGGGTCGAGAAGAACTCGGCCACCTCCCGCCCCGGTCTTAAGCTGGCCATTTGGCGCACCTTCTAAGGGAAAGACGGGCGCATTGCGCCCGCCCGCTGGTCCTATGTGTCGATGCGGATCGAGGTCGCTACCGTTCCCTTCAGGGGTTCGGGCCAGACGATGTGTATCCGGTCATTGCCTGAACCCTGCTGTACTCTGACATAAGGTGCAGCATAGCGAACCGCGTTGCCCCCCGTCTGCAACGCGTCCACCGCCAATACGCCGTCGCAACCACGCGCCCAGCCGCCAAAGGCCAGGTCTTGCCCCGGATCAACCACCCAGGTTTGCACTGCCGTGTTCTGAGAATGACGCAACCGCAGGGGATTGGCGCTTTTCGCACTCACCCCGTGGAACATGTTGCCGTCAAAGAAAACGTCCACAAACCGGCTATAGTTCAAATCGGCAAATGTCGTATCCACCCGCTCGGCCCGGTCGATATTGCCATTGATCGAACGGAACTTGTTGCCGGTCACCGTCAGTCCGTTCAGGAAATGCCCGGTTCCATAGGGTCGGATCACGACGTAACTGAACCATGGCGCCACATCGCTCGACAAGAATATGTTGTCGGTGATGCTCATCGAACTGAACGAAAATCCAGAGACGAAATCGGGATTGGGATCATGTTCGTTCGTCCACTCGATGAAACAGTTATCCACATAGTTTTCGGCGATGGTCGAACTGGAATAGGTGCCAATTATGACCAACCCGGCTGTACGGCTGCCATTGGCCACGTCATCACCCTGAAAGAAATGGTTGCCCAGCACCATGTTGTTGTCACCGCCCAGCACCGCAAAATGCTTGAATCGGGTCGCGCGGTTGTGGCGAAGCTTGACGTCGTTGTTGTTGGTATTGAGGGCGATCGAGCTTCGGTCGGGCACATTCAGGCTTTCCTCGGTCGACAGGAACTGGCACCCGTCGATCAGCATCCCCTGACACCCGCCGCCGGTTGAGGTGATACCGCGGTCCAACGGACGGCTGACAAAACAGTTCTTCAGCGAAAACGTGTTGCCCGCAGGCGCGAGCCGAATGGCGCTGCACCGGCCGTTACACTGAAACTCGATATCCTCCATCCCGAATTTCTGCAGCGAACTGAAGCCGCTGAAATCCAGCAGGTACTTGAACTCAACAAAGGTGAAATTTTGTGTGCCGTCTGCATCATACAACGGATTGCTAAGCGTGATTTCCTGCGCGCCAACGTTTTTCGAGCGCACATAGATCTCGCGCCCCACTCCGTTGCCTTTCACCAATGCGCCCACAGGAATGTTGGCTGCGTTCAATACGTTTTTCAGCGTAAATGGGGTGCTCGAACTATAGGTCGCTTGCGAGGTGAAGGTCTGAGTATCCCAGGCCGAGTTGGCCTGAACGTCCAACTGACCGTTCCGAATCACCCGGCGGGTGGCATAACTGGTCCGGTTCGGAACTGCGGCCTGCATGTCGATCGGCTCTGACACCGAAACCTTGCGCCCGCCCATATCCAACGATTCATGATCCGAGTTGTTCAGAAGCGCCTGAAATGCCTTCTTGAAGCCCAGCGTTTCGTCGCCGAATGCGGATATATAGGTCGGCAGGTCGAAATCCTTTGTCAAAAGCAACATCTCACTCGACGGCATCGTCACCGTGCCTTCAAACTCGACGCGCGCATTCATGCTGGTGGTCTGGCCGAGATAGTAGCTGCCTTCGGGTACCAGAACCTGTCGTCCGCCGGCCGCCTGATCGGCCGCTTCGAAGGCGGCAGAGTCGTCGGTTGATCCGTCCCCTCTGGCACCAAAATCACGGACATCGACCAACCCGATCAGATCGCGCAGGAACACGCCAGTGACATCCTCGATCTCGATATCGTCCACCCGCAGAACCGCACCGTTCGGTCCCTCGATATTCAGCCCGAAATGACCGTACAACGCATTTACGCCCCAGGACATGTCGACGCCATCACGAAACCCGGTGCCAACAATGGCGGAAATCTCAACAACATTGCCATACGAGGCAAGCGTTGTCGCCGGTCCTACCTCGATCACACCCGGCACATGCACGTATCCTGCGCCACCAGCCCAACCGGCAATCCGGACCGTGGGCAGCGGCCCGCTTACCGCTTTGACCCGCGCCCTGATCTGCAAGTAGCACCCCGGCAGGATCGGAGTCTGCCCCATGTACCGGATCTTTTGTGGCGAGCTCGTTTTCAGCACTTCCAGACAGCCGCCAAAATCGGCATCCGCCGGCACAAAGGCCGCGCTTCCCGACCCATCATATGTGTCCGACCCGGGCGTGCCATTGCCGCTTGACCAGACATCCAGCCCGTTTTTGAACGCAGGCGGCATGAACTCGATACCGTCGGTGATCGCCTTGTTCATTCGTATCCCTTTCCCAAATGCGCCGCGAACAAACCGCCACGAACGCTTCATTCCCGATTTCGGGTGCCCCCGAATGCGAGAAACCGAAGTATGGGAAAAAGTTTAAACCGGACTGGCACCACCGTGACGGTGCCGTTGCATCACGCCGCCGGATCGCTCGGACCAAGGAGTTGCACGCCGTTGATTTTCCACGCATCACCCTGCCGGATCATCTGGTAATCCAGCAGATGCACATGCCCGTTGTCATCAACGATCATGACTTTCTGCCACAAATCACCACCGACCTCACGCAACTCAAGGAACCTCACATCCGCAGGCCGCCAAACCATCGGATAGCCGTTGCGCACCATCGCGCCGAATTCGTCGGGCGTCCGAAACAGGTTCTGAATGCCCGGGCTCGCAAAGGTGAATGCGGTGGTGAAATCATCCACCAGAAAGGCGTCGATCTGGGCGCGGATATTGGCCTCGATCTCGGTGCTTTGCGCTTGGGTCGACACACTCATCCAAACCCAGACCGGCAATGCCAAAAGAATGTGGCGCATGGGGCTACCCTCCTGACCGGAGGATAGCCCCATGTCCCTGTTCGTCAAATCAGACCAGTTCGCCCGCCAGCGCCCGATCGATCAGCGCGATGGTTTCGGGCACGCCGTAAAGCGCGACAAACCCGCCAAAACGCGGCCCTTGCGACGCCCCCAGAAGCACTTCGTAAAGCGCGATGAACCAGTCGCGCATCGGATCAAACCGCTCACGCCCGATGGAATACACCACAGATTGCAGCGCCTCGTCCTCGATCGGCCCGTCATAAACCTCCAGCTCGGCCTTGAGCGCCTCCAGCGCCTCGCGCTCCTGTTCTGTCGGCGCGCGAAATTGGCGAGTCGGTTTGACGAAATCGTTGAAATACCGCACGGCGAACCCGGCGGCCTGATCCAGGTCGGGATGGCTCTCGGCGCTGGCCTCGGGCGCGTAACGGCGGATGAAACCCCACAGCGTGTCCTTGTCCTCGGCCGCCGAGACCGAGGCCAGGTTCAGCAGCATCGCAAACGGAACAATCAGCGTCGACTCGGGAACACGGCCACCGTGGATATGCCACACCGGATTATTCAATTGCGCCTTCAGGTCCTGTCCCGGATAGGCCCTGAGTTGCTGGTGATACTCATCATAGGCTTTCGGTATCACATCGAAATGCATCCGTTTGGCGGTCTTGGGCTTTTGGTACATGAAATAGGCAAGACTTTCGGTCGGCGCATAGTTCAGCCATTCGTCGATCGACACCCCGTTGCCCGACGATTTCGAAATCTTCTGGCCATTCTCATCCAAGAACAACTCATACGTGAAATGTTCGGGTGCGCGTTCTCCCAGTACCCGGCAAATGCCGTCATAGATTGGCGTGTTGGTGGAATGATCTTTTCCGTACATTTCGAAATCGACGCCCAGCGCCGCCCAGCGCGCACCAAAGTCCGGTTTCCACTGCAGCTTGACGTTGCCGCCAGTGACCGGAAGCGTCCATTCCTTGCCATCTTCGTCGTCGAAAGTGATAGTGCCGTCCTTGGCATTCACCTCCTTCATTGGCACGTATAGAACCCGTCCTGTATCGGGATGGATCGGCAGAAAGATCGAATAGGTCTGCTGACGCTCTTCGCGCAGCGACTTGAGCATGATCTTCATGACCTCGTCGTAACGCTCGGCCGCTCGCAGCAGGATAGCGTCGAACTGGCCCGACTTGTAGAAATCCGTCGCGCTGATGAACTCATACTCGAACCCGAACGTATCCAGAAACCGCCGCAGCATCGCGTTGTTGTGATGGCCAAAGCTCTCATGCGTGCCGAACGGATCCGGCACAGCGGTCAGCGGCTTCTGCAGATGCTCCTTCAGCATTTCCTGATTGGGGACATTACCCGGCACCTTGCGCATACCGTCCATATCGTCCGAGAAACAGATCAGCTTGGTGGGAATTTCACTGATCTCTTCGAAGGCACGGCGGATCATCGTCGTGCGTGCCACCTCGCCAAAAGTGCCAATATGCGGCAGGCCCGAGGGGCCATAGCCGGTCTCGAACAGGACATACCCCTTCTCCGGAGGAGCTTTCTGATAGCGTTTTAGCACCTGGCGCGCTTCTTCAAAGGGCCAGGCCTTGGACGCAAGGGCGGTATCGCGCAGTTCAGACATTTCGCTTCTTTCTCCATCGGAAAACGGGACCCGCCGCACCGCGCGACCGGCCCGCTTCTCCTATTGTGCTGGTGCAGCAAGAGTCAATCGTCGGGCGGCATCAACCCAGCTCAAACAAGGGATTATTGCACCCTAACGGTATGCTGTCGGTTCGGAATGCGGATATACGCCTCTGACGCCAGGCAAGGCGGTCAATTTCGAGGCCACGACACCCGACGCACTGATTTCGAAAACCCTCTCGGATTCCCCCAACGGTATGGCCGTGACATCCGGATTAACCGACGCCCCCGCCTCGCGCAGGCGCTGGCGGACTTCCTCGTCCGTTTCGGATCCGCAATATGTTACCAACCAATCCATCCGGGCCTCAGCCTACCAACGGTACCCGCGTCCGCATAGAGCTTAGCGCCGCTGCCGCGTTGATCACACCGGTGCCGTGATCGGCATTCCAGCCACGCCCGCCGCCGAGGCTGGTGGCCGATTCCATCAGCAGGAATTTCAACTCGGCCGGGGTCAGTCCGGGATTGGCCGACAACAGCGCCGCACCGACACCCGCCGCAACCGGTGTTGCCGCCGACGTTCCGTTGTCAAACGGCGTTCCACCAGCCCCCGCCGGGCGCCCTGATCCGAAGTTGCCGAAGAAATGCGAATAACTGGCGATATCCGGCTTTTGCGGCTCGAACATGCCCGGCCCCTGGCTGGAATACCCGATCCGCTCGTGCCTGCTGTTGACGGCGGCGACGGTAATGACTTCGGCCAGACTGTTGGATGCATGTATCGACACGCCCGGCCCGACACCCGAGGAATGGCAATTGCCGCTTGGGCAATTCTGCCCGCAATTTCCCGCCGCAAAGAAACAGGCCACGCCTGCCGACACCACCTCGCGCACCTTGCGGTGCACCGGGTGATTGATGTCGTGCACTTCGTGATTGGGAAAATGCGCCGGGTTCGGCACGCCGGTAAACCCGTAAGAGTTGTTGGTGATCTGCGGCGTTCCATCATTATTCCACTGATCCAGAACCGCCTGGAACATCTGCAACGCACCACCCGAGTTTGGAACACCGAGGAACGGATAGTCATAGATCCGCGCCGCCGGCGCCGCCACCAGAACATCCGCTGCGCACATCGAGCCATGACTGCTGATCGCCGCCGCGCCGGGTTGCAATCCGGCCCCGGGGCGGGCAAATCCTCCGACAACCGGATACTCATCTCCGTTCACACCCTCGTCGATGATGCCGACGATGATGTTCTGCCCACGAAAACCGCTGCTCCACAACGTGTCTGTCCCCAGCAGGTCGCGCAAAACGGCAATTTCCACCGCGCTGCGGAAAGGCCGGCAATCCACACCACTGTCCGAGCGCGCCTCGTCAATCGCCTCCCGCGCGGAATATAGCGTCAGTTGCGAATTGGGCCAGATCTTAACGTTCGGATTTCCCTGCAACTCGCTCAGACGCTCCCGGCTCATCTGCGCAGGCAGCACCACCGTCCGACTTGTCGGCGCCAGTTCCCTGTGGGTCGGTTGCACGGACTCCACGAAATCGGCGCTTACTGCCTCGTCGATGCGCGAAAACATCGGCACCGGCGTGAACCCTTCCTCAAACTCGATTCCGGCGCCGCCGATATCTGCCAAAAGCTCAGCCGCCTGCCGCTCCGCCTCGTTGGGTGCATCCATTGCCGCACCGTGCATTTCCAAGGCGTCCGGACGCTCCGAGGCGATTTCCAATAACACATTCACACCAGTCATGACTTACCTCCAAATTTCCTGAAAAAAACACTTCGATAATACACCAAAAACGTGTTCTTCGAAATATCGGCGCGCAAGAGTTGAATAGCATCGGCGCTCTCCGTATCTTGCGCTGAAACCAAGGATTTCAGCAGGACGACACCATGACCGAGCAAGCCCCCCACCCGATGACCCCGCAGGACTGCCTTGTGGCGATCATGGTCGCGGTGTCCGCCTCCGACGAAAACATCCGCACTGCCGAGCTGGTCAAGATCCAAACCGCCGTAAACATGCTGCCGATCTTTGCCGAATACGATATCGACCGCATGCAGCGGGTTTCGCAAACCGTGTTCGACCTATTCGAACAAGAGGACGGGCTGGATGCGCTGTTCGGCCTGATCCGCGACAACCTGCCGGAACGGCTGAATGAAACCGCCTATGCCCTGGCCTGTGACGTGGCCGCCGCCGACGGCACGTTGGCGGAAACCGAACTGCGCCTGCTCGAAGAAATACGGTACGAGCTCAATATCGACCGCTTGCATGCCGCCGCCATCGAACGCGGCGCGCGGGCGCGGCATCTGGTCTGAGCGCGCTCAACTACCGTAAAGGTTGCCCCACCGCTCCAGCAAGGCTTGTTGCAACTTTCTCGACTGCCGGTTCCATGACCGCGCGCCCGGCGGACGCTCCCGATCCTCACGGCGGATCTGCGCCCGCCGCGCGATGTCGGCGGTGAAAATGGCAAATGCCAGTTCAGTGCCGCCCGCAGTTGTCACGAACCCCCCCAGACCAGACACGAAATTCAGCGTGCCTGTCTTGGCATCGACCCTGACGGGATGCCCCTTGATTGGGCGTCCCTTGCTGTCCTTCAGGGCGAACTGCTTGAGCAAGGGCCGCAACAGATTGCTTTTGCGCGCAGCCACAAGGGCCCGCACCAGATCTCCCGGCGCCATGCGAGAAGCGCCTCCCAAACCGGAGTGATCCACCATCTGCGTCCGGAAGGCGCCGTATTTCCCGATTGCCCACTGGTTCATCTCTGACGCAGAATCCTGCAGGTCACCGGGCGTAACGCCCCGCGCCACCGTGGCAGCCATCCCTACCATCTCGGCGGTCAGGTTGTTCGAGTATTTAAGCATTCCCCGCAAGATTTTTTGCAGTGGCGCACTCTGATGCGTGGCCAGAACTGTACCCTCGGGCACGGTACGGACAACTTCCGCCCGGCCCAGAACAAGTCCGTTGACCCGCGCCAATGTCTGAAACACTTCGCCCGCATACAATGCCGGCTTGCGCACCGGCAGCCACCGCGCGCCACCTTTGCCCAGAGCGCCCTTGGCCACCGTCCAGTTGTCGACCCGCACGCCGGGTTCATAGGTGTAAACGGGCAGGTTCCGATCGGCGACGGACATCTTTGCCATTTCCACGCGCGGCCGGTAATTGGCGGTGCGGGCATCCATGGTCACGTCATAGCTTTTGGCGCCACGTTTCCACTCGAAATGCACGCGGTTAAAGTTCAGCGCGATGCCGCTCACCGCCGGGCTGTATCCGACATGATCGGGCTGTTCCGGATCAATGGTATGCACAAAGGGCAACGCGCCGTCATATACCCTGAAAGCCCCGCGCACTTCCCGCAGCCCGGCCTCCCGCAAGTTCACCGCCAGGTTTGCAAGCGCCTCAGTGTCCAGCAAGGGGTCTCCGCCGCCAACTAGAATCAGATCCCCCTTGAGGATGCCGTTTTCCATCGGCCCGTCCGCGATCAGCCGTGTCTCGAACCGATGCTCCGCCCCCAACACGTCCAGCGCGTAAAGCGCGGTCAATGCCTTGGCCACACTCGCCGGCGGCAGTCCGTTGCCTGCGCCCACTGCTTCCAGATGTCTGCCGGTTTTCACATCGGCCACGGCAAAGACCACATCCCCAGGCAACCCAGCCGCTCGGATGATCCGCTCGGACTCACTCACCACACCTGTTCGCACCTGCGGCCTGAGAGATGCTTCCGGAGCCTTTGCCCACCCGGCAACCGGACTCAGCGCCGCCCCCAAACCGGTCAGAAATGCACGACGAGAAATCTGATCAAACATGTCTCAATTGAATCGCAGAGTTAGCCGCCAGACAAGAAGCCCCATACAGATTTTCTCGCGCTCGGGTAAATTTGTCGACAGGTTTCTAAGGGGCGCCACTCATTTTTCGCTTGCGACGGCATTGTATGGTTGTGACAGAATGATGTTGTTATTCAGCACGTCGGCATGACTATCGCGTGGCTTTAGCACCGCCATGATCGCGTGGCGCAAGATGCAGAATTCGAAACCACCTCACAAGACCTTTCGGTCAAAACGGTCGATTCGGAAAGCATCGAGCGGAAACTCCGATTTGCCTGTCTGAACCAGATCCGACATGACCTTGCCGATCACGGGACCCAGCTGAAATCCATGGGCCGAAAACCCAAAGGCGTGGAACGCGCGATCAGCATTCACCGCAGCTCCAATTACCGGCAAGTTATCTGGCATATACGCTTCCAACCCAGCCCACATGCGGTTGATCGCGGCGCGGCGCATGATCGGAAAGAACTCCGCCGTGGTTCGGGCAGCCTCGGCCAGTTTGGAATAATCTAGACGAGTGCGGTTTGCAGAACGGTCGGCAAACCCCTTAGCCCCACCCCCGATCAGGACGGTGCCGTTTTCAAACTGTTTGAAACTCAACTGTCTACTGACCGCCCCAACAACCGGCTTGGCGAATTGCGGCATACGCGCCGTGATCATCAGCATCGGCGCGGCATGGCTAAGCGGAACGTTGTCGCCAATCATCAAAGCGATACGGTCGGCCCATGCTCCGGCACAATTGACGACAGTATCGGCTTCGAATCGAATGGTTGACCCTTGCGCCAGCCAGACGTCACCGACACGACGCAAGCCAAGCAATTCTTCTTCTTCGACAAATCGGACACCAAGGTGTTCCGCGCGCAAACGGAAAGCGCTGGTCGCCTTGTAAGGGATGGCGTAACCGTCAAAATCTGACGTCGCCCCTCCGACACAATCCGGGTTTACGTTCGGCAAACGATCCATCAACTCCTGGCGGGAAATGATCCGCTCGTGTCTAAAACCCGCTGCGCGCATTTTGTCTTCACGAATGCGAAGCTTGGTCATGTCGGCGTCGTCCGCCGCAATGTTGATCAGGCCCTGGCGGCGAAACCCGGTGTCATGGCCAAGTTCCTCATCCAATGTCTGCCACATCATCATCGAGGCTATGGACAGCGGCACTTCGGCCATGTCGCGACCCAATAGCCGGACACCGCCCGCATTCACGCCAGATGCATGCCGACCGACATAGTCCTTTTCAACGACGATGACAGACACGCCGGAACGGGCAAGATGAAAAGCGGTAGCGCACCCCTGAATGCCACCCCCAACAATCAGAACATCCGCTTTCATTTGCTGCCCTTCGCCTGAAGAGTGCCAAAATGGCTGAGTTCGTCGAGGGTCAGCAAACGCAGCGGGCTGCGCAAACGATAGTAACCCACGTCTTCCGGTGGCGCCCCGCGCCATTCTGCCAGCAGCCCCGCCACGGTATGACCGCATTGACGGCCCTGGCACGGCCCCATCCCGCATCGAGTTAATGATTTCAAGGCATTGGGGTCACGCGCGCCCAGATCAAACCCCGCCCGGAGTTGGGCGAGGCTTTGCTCTTCGCACCGACAGACAAGTGTGTCCGGGTCCTGTGGCAGGCGCAACGTGTTCGACGGGCGATAAAGCTTGTCAATGAAGGCACGGAAGGGGCGCAGTACGGCCAACGCGGCCAGATCCGGAGCTGCCGCGCGGTCTCTTTGCGGCTCCGACAACAGACCCAACCGGCACAGGATGTTGAGCGCCGCCAGACGACCCGCCAGACGCGCGCCGTCGGCGCCAATGATGCCCGCGCCGTCGCCTGCAACGGAAACATGTGGCACCGAACTTTGGCCAAAGGCATCTGTATCGACCTGCCAACAAAGCTGGTCGGAATTCCAGCGATGTTTCAATCCCATCGCGAGGGTTATGTTCAGGTTCGGCTGCACTCCGTGGTGCAGAAAAACGGTGCCGGCGGCAATCTCGCGGCTACCTCCTCCGCTGGAGAAACGCAGGCCCGATGCCCGCTGATCACCCAGTACGCAAAGATCACGCGCACCGCGAAATGTTCGGATACCGCTACGCCGTATCTCGCGCAGCAGCCCAATCCCCTTTTGCAGCATTGGAAAGCTGCGCAAGGCCCGAGGCAAACGTGGAAGTGCCTCAAGGAAATGATCGCGTGGCGTGGTATCGACCAATGCCACCACCGGCACACCAAGCCGCAGATATTGCGCGACGATCAGATAAAGTAGCGGGCCGGAACCCGCGAAGATTGCGCCATTGGCCACCATTGCATCCGATTTCAGCATCACCTGTGCAGCACCTGCGGTCATTACACCTGGCAGGGTCCATCCGGGAATTGGCATCGGTCGTTCCATCGCTCCGGGGCAAAGCAACATCTCGCGGCAATTCAGTTCCTTGGTTTTGCCTTCTTGTGAAAACAGAATTCGACCGTCATCGCCCGCGTGCCAGACATCCGCCCTCGCGCAATAAGTGACGGAACTGCGCTCGAACGCGGCGACAAGGCCAGCCCCGTCAGTATAGTCCGCGCCCAACAGGCTTGCTTCCGGTAACGGGCTATCGGCGACGGACCGATAGATCTGACCGCCAGGCCGCGATGCGCGATCTAAAACAGCAACATTGGCACCGCTTTCCGCCAGTCGAATGGCTGCTGCCATGCCAGCAGGACCAGCACCGATGATCGCGCAATCAAACGCCCGCATCGCCGACCTCGGACTCTTCGGTAATATTTTGCGTTGTCACCACCATCCCCTCGGCCACCTGCCGCAAGCAGGCCTGCTGATTGGGAAGACCGTCAATTTCGACCATGCATTCAAAACACACACCCATGGCGCAATAGGCGCTGCGCATTTCACCGGACAATGCGGCATGCCGTGTCACGGTCTGACCATCCAGAGCCATGGCCGACCAGACCGACTGTCCCGGCACGGCCTCGACCTCACGCCCGTTCACAACAATTCGGACCCGTACGCCATCGGGCTGACACAGCGACTGAAACATGGGAGGCTCCGTTTTATGCATGAAAAGGGAAAAGGGCTGGGAGACGGCCCTTTTCCCGACGAGCGACTGAGGGCCCCTAGTTGCCGATCTTGTCCAGAATGGACTGGCCCCATTCCTGACCAACGTCTTCCAGGACCTGCGGCCAGACCGCTTCGCGCACATGAGCGGCGGTTGCGGCCAGTTCTTCATCGCTCAATTTGACGATGGTGGCGCCATTGTCGGCCAGCTTCTGCTCAAACGCAGACTGGTCGGCCTCGGCGGTTTCCCAGCGTTTCGCTTCGAATTCCTTGGCACCACTCTCCAACGCTGCACGGTCTGCGTCGCTGAGGTTGGCCAGGGCTTCCGTGTTGATGATCATATACCAGACCTCGAAGTGGGTGTTCACCGGCACATAGGTGGTGGTCACATCGCGGAACGAGGCATAGTAGCCTTCGGCACCCGAACCGACGACGCCGTCAACCACACCGGTCTGCACGGCGGTGAAGGCCTCGGAGAAGGGGATCGGCGAGGAGATGTAGCCAAGCGCGTCGGCGGTCAGCTGGAAGCTCTTGATACCGGGCACACGCACCTTGATACCCTTGGCCGAGGTCGGGTTGCCGGGATCGACCGCTTCGGTGTTCAGCGCGACACCGCCGAAATACACCGGATAGGCGGCCAGCATGGTGATGTCCTGCTTGGCATAGAGCTCTTTCATCGCGTCATAGATCGCGCCGCCGGGCCCGTAGATATTTTTCGCTTCGGCCCAGTTTGCAGCGACATATGGAAAGGCCGAAATCTGCATGCGGCGATCGACGGCAGTCGCGGCAGGCTGCACCGCCATGTCGATGGCGCCAACTGAAATCCGTTCCTGAACAGAGGTATAGTCGCCAAGCGCCGATGCCGGGAACAGATTGAGTTCCAGCGAACCGTCGGTCGCCGTCTTCAACTCTTCGGCGAAAGCGCGCAGTTCGTTGTCGATAGTCGCACCTTGAGGTCGAATATGGCTGACCTTCAGAGTATCGGCGGCGGCGATGCCGGCGGTGGCCAGTACGGCGGCGACCATCGCCGTGGACTTCAGGAAATTCATCATTGGGTTTTGCTCCTCCGTGAGTGATGAAATTTGCGGCTTAGTAGCCAAAGAAGCGAGGCAGCCACATCGACAGGTCCGGCCAGAAACTGGTCAGGAACACCACCGGCAGATAGCCCAGCAGGATGAGAGTCATGGCAGGACGGATCACGCGGGTCACAGGGACCTGTCCGATACGTGCACCAAGGTAGAGGATCGAAGCATAGGGTGGCGTCACGCCGCCCATGGCCGTGTTGACGCCCATGATCGCCGCGAACTGGATCGGACTGACGCCGATGGCCTGCATCAACGGCAGAAGCAGTGGCGCGATCAGGATGATGGCGGTGACGTCATTGACGACCATGCCGACCAGAAACAACAGGATATTGATCAGGATCAGCAGAAGCGCCTTGTTTTCAGTGATCGAGAAGATCGCCTGCACAATCGCCTGCGGCACGCTTTCCAGAACGAACATCTGGCTGAGGATCATCGAGAACAGGATCATCAGCATGATGGCGCCGACGGATGTGGCGGCTTCCCTGCCCGCACCCAAAAAGGTACGCATATCCAGTCCTTTGTAGATCAGAAAACCCACAGGGATCGCATAGATTACAGCTACCGCAGCAGCTTCGGTCGGGGTCATTATGCCGCCATAGATGCCACCAAGAATGATAATTGGCATCAGTAGCGCAGGTGTGGCTTTCAGGCCGCGCTGCGTGGCCTCGGAAACGAACTCCTGCCCTTTCAGCGGTTCGTTCAGTTGCAACGGAAACTTGCGCGCCATGCGAATGTTGACGATCGAAAAGCTCGTCATGATTAGCAGGCCGGGGCCCAGCGTAGCCAGAAAGCAGGCAAGGATCGAGGTGTCCGTGACCCAGCCATAAACGATCATTGTCACCGAAGGCGGGATCAACAGACCCAAAAGAGACGCGTTGGCGATCAAGGCGGTTGCGTATGCGCGAGGATAGCCCTGTTTTTCCATCTCGGGGATCAGCAGCGGGCCGATGGCGGCAACGCCGGTCAAGCCCGAGCCGGAAATCGCCCCGATCAGCGCGCAAGACACGGTTGCAACGACGCCCAGACCACCACGCAGGTGACCGATGAAGATGTTCACGAAGTTCAGCAAGCTGGCAGCGATACCAGATACGCTCATGATCGTTCCGGCCAGTACAAACAACGGGATGGCCAACAGAACGGGGTTGCCCAGTTGCTGGAATCCCCAAAGCATATTGCCTTTCATCACCACATCGCCGGCGTAATACATCACCATCAACCCGGCACCAAAGCAGTAAGGCAGCGGTACACCGAGTGTCAGCAGAATGACCAGAACCAGCACCGCAAAAAGAGCAATCTCAATCATGTTCAGGAGTCCTTTCGCGGAGTGAAATCGGGCGAAAGGACAGCCTTGAGATGCATCGCCAGGTGCCAGACTGTGAACAGCATCATCAACACCATCCCTGCAAACAGAGCGATATCGACATAGAAGGTCGGCAAATACAGCGTTGGGCTTTCGCGCCAGACTCGAATCGAGTATTTTGCATAGTCCCACGCCCACATGGTCAGCCACAGCCCCACGATCAGGCTGATGATCTCGCCTACGATGGCGAGAATCTTGTGCTGGCGTTCGGTCTTGAGGAAGATCTCAAGCACATTGGCCCGGATATGTGTGTTCTCGCGTGACGCGTTGACCGCCCCAAGCATATAAAGCCAGAGCGTCGGATAAAGCAGGCTTTCTTCCAGCCCCATCACTGGAATTTCCAGCACATAACGGGTGATCACCTGCACGAATTGACCAAGAGCCACCAGACAGATCAGCGCTGTCAGAACTATACTCGAAAAACGGTCCATCTCCCCCTCCGTAACGCGAAGCGCATTCTGTGCTTCCGTGGGGGCGAACCTTGCGAGTACAGATCATCAAGTCAAAACGATAAAATTGATAATAGAATAAAGTTACTTTATATCTTCAAGCAAATATCAGGAAAATCAACGCCCATGAATATCAGCTTTCGCCAGCTTCAGGCCTTTCGAGAAGTCATGCGCAGCGGTTCTGTCACCGAAGCAGCGCGGACGATGGGGCGCACACAACCCGCCGTTAGCGCCTTGATCGCGAATCTGGAGGCTGAAATGCAAATCGCCCTGTTTCACAGACAGCGGGGCAAGATGGTTCCAACACCCGAAGCTCGATACTTCACTGACGAGGCCGAAGCCATTTTGGACCGACTGGCATTGTCCACACGAACAATGCGTGAAATCGGTGCTTTGACAAAGGGCCGTCTTAACATTGCCTGCATGCCGGCGGCTTCCAGCCTTTTGATGCCCCAATTGCTCGCCCGGTTTCTGGCCGACAAGCCCGATGTGAGCGCGTCACTGATGATGCGCGCTTCCTCCGTCATTGAAGAGTGGATATCCTCGCAGCAATACGACATTGGCCTGGCGGAAACACCTTCACCTTCGCCTGCCCTGATTACACGGGATTTCGATCTCGAATGCGTTTGTGCCTTACCGGCGGACGACCCGTTGGCACGCATGCCAGCAATTGAAGCCCGGGCGCTGTCGGGCAAACCGATGGCCGCGCTTCAGCAAGGGCACCCGAACCTGCTGGCCACTCAATCTGCTTTCAAGTCGCAAAAGGCGGAGTTTGTGCACCGTTTCGAACTGCGAACATTCAACCCTGCGTTCGCCCTTGTTGAGAAGGGTTTGTGCTATTGTGTATGTGATCCGATAACAGCCGCCGGTTATTTTCTTGCTCACCCCGTCGTCAGGCCAGTTGTATTCCGGCCTTTTCGTCCACGAGTTTCATTGGCAGTTTCAATTCTGCAACCCGCCCACCGGCCGCCTTCGGCATTGGCGGCAGCGTTTGTCGACCAGCTAGCCACAGAACTGCAACAAATAGGAAATATGCTTTCCGACCGCGACCTGGAATGTGCCGCAAAACCATGATGGCCAAGTTTGGCACGCAGTCTGAGCGATGGCGTGGAAACTTGTTTCCAAGGGTCCCCGGTCGGCTGAATTGTGACACACGTACAAGGCGGCGGATCACTGGCAATCCGCTGTCGCTTTTTACTCCCAAGCCAGCAACAAAAAACGGGTGAAAACCTATCCAGTCATGAGACGCATAGGCATTTGCGATTTCCGTCAATAAGCACAGTGCGGATCAGGCAACTCAAGGAGGGGCGCATCACCGGGCCGTCTGCGGCTCCGCATATTGGACGTCATCTTGGGCAAGTTCAAAGCACGTGTGCAGGCCGAGCGCGAGGTGCGAGAAACGCCGGAAACGCGGCAATGACAGCGTGTCTTGTCATCAATACAATTTCAGGCCCTCCGTCAGACCAGTTTTCTATAGACAGTCAAAACCGCTAACACTCACCATTTGCCGTTGTCGTTCTTCCAGGCCTCGCAGGGTGGAACGGTTTCAATAGTGTCCCAATGCTCGGCAATCTTGCCCGTTTCGACCCGGAACAGATCATAGAAAGACGTATGCTCGCCCCGGAGATAACCTTCGCAGACAGACAGGACGAAATTACCTTCGGCGAGCAGGCGGTGATTACGGAAGTATTGGATTGCAAGCGCGCCGTCTGCGCGCTCGTTCAGTGCGGCGCGCAGGGCTGCTGAGCCATCATCCATCACCGGGCTGTGCTGGATCAACGCGTTATCGACATAATCCACCAGATCAGCGAGATTGCGGCCAATAAGGATATGATCGACAAAGCGCCGGACCAGATCGCGGTTGGCCTTGGTCCGATCGATATCCGTGGCCTCGACCGGGCCGTCCACCATGCTGCGGCCAGATCGGTTGGGACCTTGACGTGGCTGGATATTGTCCCAATGCTCGACCGCCTGGCCGCTCTCAAAGCGGAACACCTCGAACCCGATCCGGGAGGTGGCGAAGTCGTATTCGGTGTGCCCGAACACAAAATCCCCGTCCTCGAATGCGCGCACGACATTGACGCGGGGCGAAGTTTCGGAAAGCCGCTTGAACAGTGCTGCAAGCCCTTCGCTGCCTTCGTGGGTCTGCGGGTTGTGCTAGATGTATTTCTTCTCGTTCACCACGGCGACAGGTCCGGGATCGCCGGTTTCGATGCTTTTGAGCAGAGCGCGGATCTTGTCCTTGTTGCTGAAGGTCATAGTGTGTTTCCCATCGGCTGGTCTCGCGATTTCAGGCGTTTTAGGGCGCCGCGCATTGATACGCGAATGCGGCCACGGCCAGATCGCCTATGGCCAACCCGCGAAACACGAATGCGGTCCGGCGCGCCGGATCGAAGCCGTCCGAAGTAATGCCTGCAACCAGCGAAGACAGATCTCCCGAGATCAGGCCGGGTGCGACCATCGGTTTTTCCATCGCCGCCTCTTGCTGCTGGTCATCGACATAGATCGCGCTAAAGGCGGACATCCCACTGGGTTGCCACGGCAAGGCCAGGTCGGTGACAGCCGCAAAGGCGCCGGGCTTGAGCCAGTTCGCATCAAGAAAGGGTTCGATCTCGTAGTTCAGGGTAACCGATGTGACGACGATATCCGCCCCCTCCAACGCCTTGCGCGGGTTGGTGGCGACCTGTGCAGTCAGGCCCTTGCCGCGGGCGTAGTCGCAGAACGCCTCGACGTTGGCCGGGGTGCGGCCAAAGGCGCGCACCTCGGCCAGCGGAAACAGCTCGGCAAAGGCGTCGATGTGGCTGCGCGCCTGCACCCCGACGCCGACAAAGGCCACGGTTTTCGAGGCGGGGTTGGCCAATCGGCGCGCCACAACGGCGCTAAGACCTGCTGTACGCACCGCCGTCACCCATCCCGCATCAGTCACCGCCCGCAACGCACCGGTCTGGCTGTCGAGCAGCATGATAGAGCCGTTGATCGCAGGCAGGCCGCGCCCGGGATTGTCCGGGCTGACCATCACCGCCTTGACGGCAATGACCGGCGGTGCGTCCGCGACGGCCAGCGTCGCCATCACGTAACGCCCGTCGCCGGGAATAATCGCCGCCTTGGGCGCGGTCCACAGTTGCCCCTTGGCCTGATCCCGCAAGGCCTGTTCGATACAGTCCGCAATCTCGTTTGCGGGAATGTTCAGGGTGGCAAGGTATGCGTCGGACAGATAGTCAAAAGGTAGCGGCGTATCAGACATGGCGGATGGTCTCTCCTGAAGTCGGGATGCGTGTCAGTTGAGGAGCGGCAGGGCGCGTAGCCGGTCGGGGTAGTCCTGCGGGAATTGCCAGACCGCGCTGCCTCGTGACCGCACAAGGCCGCGTGATGCCGGCAGCGCGCCGCTGCTGAGGGTTAGCAGGATGTCGCTGCTGGCCCAGGGGGCCGAGCGGAAATACCAGTGCCCGTTGCCCGCGTCCGCCCCCGGAGCGTCAGAAGCGTTGATCAGGGCAAGGCGGTTTTCGGCAAGCAGTTTCTGCCTCAGCCAGTCTGGCATAGCCTCGTTCCCTGCCGTTTGCCCAAGGCGGTTCCGACCAAAGACGAACTCGGACATGCCCAATGCCGCATCGCTGCCGGACATGTAAATGGACAACTGGTCCATGCCGTCAAGCAGGCCGTCGGCCAATGCGTTGGTAAAATAGAGCCGATCGAGGTCGCTGCCGATCAGCACCACCTGCCCCAGCCGGGCGCGCCCGTCATCCAATAGGGCGATCTGATAGGCGGCTTCGAACACCAGCCGCGATCCGGCGCTGTAGCCGATCAGGTGCACCCGCCGCGCCTGCGTTTGGGTGGTCAGGAACTCGATCAGTTCGCGCAGGTTTCGACGCGTGGCGCTGGCGGTCTCAAGGTCGCGGAAATAGGCCAGACGGTTGGGCGTGGCCGGCCAGTTGTAGCTGAGAAAAGCGCCGCGATAGCCCAGATAGTGCTGCAACTCGCGCGCCACCAGCGTGGGGTATTCGAAATCGACGTTATAGCCGTGCACATAAATCACCACATCGCGACTGCCCGACAGCGACAGTTGCCGATTGATGGCGCGGGCAAAATCGCGCGCGGCGCGGGCGGCATCGGCCGGGTCGATCTCCTCCCCCGTATCGTCCGAGATGGAAAACGGCATCGGCCCGAATTCCTGCGCCGAAACGACGGAAAGCGTGCGTTGGGTGTCGTCCTGCCCGGTCGAGATCCGGCGCAGGGTCTCCCAGTCCCCCGCAGGCGGGGTCATCGCCACATCCACCGTCCCGGTGCGCAGCACGATCCCACGGTCGTTGGCATAATGATCCGAGGCGTCATCGGGTCCGGCGACGCGGCGGTCGGTGGCATAGAACAGCTTGGCCCGCTCGGCCTTTTGACGCGCGGTGGCGGTGGTGAAAGGATCAAGCGTGCCGCCCTCATAACCCGTTGGCGGCGGCATGATGGCAATTTCGTTATAGGATTTCTCTCCACAGGCCCCCAACGCCAAGGTGAGGCAGAGGCCGGTGAACCATCTGTTGATACCCTTGCTGCGCCGCATATCTCCCCCGATCATGTGAGGGACTACAGCACATTTGCCGGGTCGAAAAAAGCGCGCGTTGACGTAGTGGTCGGATCAGACGAATTGTCTGGTTTGAATGACGGATTTGATTGAACTATCGTCGGGCAGAGTTCGTTTTAGTAATCGCATGGAAAATTAGTGTCAGAAGAGAATTCAAGTATCTGGGCAAGCTTGGCAGGGTTCGACTCCAGTACCTACAAGTCCTTTACCAGCGACATAATGCTACGTGATGAGAAGCTTTTGTTTGACATCCTGCATCGCATCGACCGAGGCGAACCCCTGCCTCGGGAAAGCTTCGCCAAAGAGATGTATGGCAAATACAAGGACACAATATATAAACGACAGCCGCACCTGTTTCGTATTAACGCTTTTTGGGTTGTGTCTTCGCAATGTGCTGATGTCTTGCGGCAGTTCGACCTCGGGCAAGGGGGGCTGTATCCCACGCGTCTGTTTCAGTTCGACCGGAAAATACCCGTTGAAGGCGAGTATTTTTGCCTGAATATCGGGAACACGAAAAAAACTGCGCTTCCGGAGATTTCATCAGGTGTTGAGTATCGAGAAATTGCCAAATTCTGGAAGGCAACTCCAATTCTACAGGACGATGAGTTGATGGTTCTGCCCTCTGCGTCTTCAGGCCCTGACATTTGGATTGACCCGGATTTCAAAGAAGACATCTTTTTCCTGAGCGATCGGCTGGCGCGGGCGCTTAGGAAAGCAAAGGTTTCACCCAAGTTCAGATTGCGCAGGTGCAAAACGCATCTATTGAACTAAAGGCTTCCCGCGTGTTGTTACGAAAAAGCCCGCCATGTCCGGCGGGCTTTGAAGTCTTCATGGCAATCACCTGCCCATTAATGCACGACCGCGTCGTCCGGACGGGGGCGATCTGATGTGCCGATCCGGTCACCAATGATCAGACCCTCGGGTCCGACGGCCACCGGGACGGTTTCGCCATCCTTGATCTCGCCACCCAGCAACGCCTCGGCCAGCGGGTTTTGCAGCGCGCGCTGAATCACCCGTTTCAAAGGCCGTGCGCCAAACACCGGATCATAGCCTTCGTTGGCCAGCCATTCCCGTGCGTCCTCGTCCAGCGCAAGCTCGATCTTGCGGCTGGCCAGACGTTTCTTCAGGCGGGCAAGCTGGATATCGACAATACCGTCCATATCCTCGCGCTTGAGCCGGTCAAAGATGATCGTCTCGTCCAGTCGGTTCAGGAATTCGGGGCGGAAATGCGCCCGCACCGCATCCATCACGTCACGCCGCGCCTGGCTGCTGTCGGCGCCCTCGGGCAACTGGCTGAGCGCCTGAGAACCGAGGTTCGAGGTCAGCACGATCAGCGTCTGCTTGAAGTCGACATGGTGGCCCTGACCGTCGGTCAGAACGCCATCGTCAAGCACCTGCAACAACACGTTGAACACGTCTGGATGCGCCTTTTCGACCTCGTCGAACAGCACTACCTGATAGGGGCGGCGGCGCACAGCTTCGGTCAGCACCCCTCCCTCGTCATAGCCGACATAGCCCGGAGGCGCGCCGATCAGGCGGGCGACCGAGTGTTTCTCCATGAACTCGGACATGTCGATACGAACCATGGCGGCATCATCGTCGAACAGGAACTCGGCCACGGCCTTGGTCAGTTCGGTCTTGCCGACGCCGGTGGGGCCGAGGAACAGGAAAGATCCCAGCGGGCGGTTCTCGTCGTTCAGCCCGGCGCGCGCGCGCCGCACGGCATTGGCCACCGCGTTGACGGCGGCGTTCTGACCGATGACCCGGCGGTGCAGGTCATTTTCCATCCTCAGCAGCTTTTCACGCTCGCCTTCCAGCATCTTGGCGGTCGGGATACCTGTCCAGCGTTCAACCACCGCGGCGATCTGTTCGGGGCGCACGGTCTCCTCGGCCATCAGGCCGCTGTCTTCCTGCGTTTCCGCCACCGTCAGTTTTTTCTCGAGCTCAGGGATGATGCCATAGCTCAGCTCGCCTGCCTTGGCGAGATTACCCTCGCGCTTGGCAATGTCCAGCTCGGCGCGGGCACGGTCGAGCTGTTCCTTGAGATCGCGGGCGCTGGCCAGCTTGTCACGCTCGGCCTGCCATTGCGCGGTCATCTCGGCGCTGCGTTCCTGCAATTCGGCCAGGTCCTTTTGCAGGGTGGCAAGCCGATCCTTGGAGGCGGCGTCATCCTCAAGCTTGAGCGCTTCTTCCTCGATCTGCATCTGCAGGATGTTGCGGTCCAGCTGATCCAGCTCTTCGGGTTTGCTGTCCACCTCCATACGCAGGCGGCTGGCGGCCTCGTCCACCAGGTCGATCGCCTTGTCCGGCAAGAACCGGTCGGTGATGTAGCGGTGGCTGAGCGTCGAGGCCGCCACCAGCGCGCTGTCCGAAATGCGAACGCCGTGATGCAACTCGTACTTTTCCTTGATGCCCCGCAGGATCGAAATCGTGTCCTCGACCGTCGGCTCAGCGATCAATACTGGCTGGAACCGGCGGGCAAGGGCCGCGTCCTTTTCGACATACTTGCGGTACTCGTCCAGTGTTGTGGCACCGATACAGTGCAACTCGCCGCGCGCCAACGCCGGTTTGATCAGGTTGGCGGCATCCATCGCCCCTTCGGACTTACCAGCACCGACCAGCGTGTGCATCTCGTCAATAAACAGGATAATCTCGCCTGCCGCCTCGGTAACCTCGGTCAGCACGGCCTTGAGCCGCTCTTCGAACTCGCCACGATATTTGGCACCGGCAATCAGTGCGCCCATGTCAAGCGCCAGCAGCTTCTTGTCCTTCAGCGACTCTGGCACGTCACCATTGACGATGCGCAAGGCCATACCTTCGGCAATCGCGGTTTTGCCGACACCTGGTTCACCGATCAGAACCGGGTTGTTCTTGGTCCGACGCGACAGAACCTGCATCGAGCGGCGAATTTCCTCGTCCCGCCCGATGATCGGGTCGATCTTTCCTGCAGCCGCAGCCTCGGTCAGGTCACGCGCATATTTCTTCAGTGCGTCATAGCCCTCTTCGGCACTGGCGCTGTCGGCGGTGCGGCCCTTGCGGATGTCGTTGATCGCCTCGTTCAGCTTCTGCGCGGATACGGCACCGGCCTCCAGCGCCTCCTTGGCGTTGGATTTCACCATGCAGAGCGCCATCAGAATACGCTCGACCGGGACGAAACTGTCGCCCGCCTTTTTGGCAATCTTGGCGGCCTCGTCCAGTACCTTGGCGGTCTGGCCATCAAGATAGACCTGACCCGCATCGCCGCTGACCTTTGGGATCTTGGACAACGCTGCGTCCAGCGCTTCGACCACGCGGGCCGGCGCGCCGCCGGCGCGGCTGATCAGGTTGCTTGCCAGCCCCTGCTCGTCGTCCATCAGTGCTTTCAGAATATGCTCGGGAGCCAGTCTCTGGTGCCCCTCGCGCAGTGCAATTGTCTGCGCTGCCTGCACGAAGCCTCGTGCCCGCTCAGTGAACTTCGACAAGTCCATCATTCTCTCCTTTTCCAAGCGCCCGGGATATTTGCGCCCGCTCGGCGGCACGCTTTGGTCTGGGCCTCGCATTCAATCTGGGGAATATCGCTGTGGCTTCAAGAGCTAAAGACCAGAAATCCGTTTTATCCGCGCGGGATCGTATAAACGGAATAGCCGCCGGTCTGGGCCACCAGCCGCGCATCGAACGTGTCGACCAGCGACCGAACCGCCTCACTGCCCGAGGGGCACGAAACAAGATCGGCAGTGTGATCGAGGAAATCGACGGTAAAGGCGGTCTCGCCGGTCAACTGACACCAGTCATCCTCAGACCTGTAACCGCGCACCAGCCGCAGATCGTCATTGGTCGGGGCCGGGGCAACACCGACATCGGACGCACCACCTTGCGGTAATTCACCACATGCCGCAATTGTTGCGAGAAATCCAAATGCAAACCGTTTCTTCATCTTTTGTCCCACTGTCATTTTGTTCGGTGTGATTGCGGATACGATAACATAGCCCGGTTTCCGCTCTGTGACATTTGACCAGTTACGCCGATCATGGACAGACCGTCGCAAACCCGCTAGGACGCAGGCGCTTGCGAAAAGGAGCCTTCCCGATGTCCGACGACCGCCTGATTGTTGCCCTCGATGTCCCCAACGCTCTCGAAGGTCTTGCCCTGTCGCAAAAGCTGGGCGATGCGGTGAATTTCTACAAGATCGGATTGGGCATGCTGACGGGTGGCGGGCTGGCGCTGGCCAATGAGCTGAAGCAGGATTACGGCAAGCGCATCTTTCTGGACATGAAGCTGTTCGATATCGGCAACACGGTGGAAAACGCCGTGCGCGGGCTGGCGCAGTTCGATCTGGATTTCCTGACCGTACATGGCGATCCGCATGTTGTGAGGGCCGCGAAAGAAGGTGCGGCGGGCAAGGACCTGAAGATTCTGGCGGTGACCATCCTGACCTCGCTGGAACGCTCCGATCTGGATGCAGCGCTGATCAAGCCGGGCAATGTACAGGATCTGGTCGTGGAACGCGCGGCCAAAGCGTTCGAAGCCGGCGCCGACGGCGTCATTGCCAGCCCGCAGGAAGCGGCGTTGATCCGCGCTCTGCCGCAGTCCGAGGGGCGGTTGATCGTGACCCCCGGTGTGCGCCCTGCCGGCGCCGATCTGGGTGACCAGAAACGGGTAGCCACCCCGGCCAGCGCTGTCGGCGACGGCGCCGATCACATCGTGGTTGGCCGCCCGATCTATCGTGCCGCCAACCCCAAGGCGGCCGCCGAAGCGGTGCTAAACGAGTTGAGCGCGTTGCGTGTGCATTGAACTTATCGCACGGAATCCGTCCCGGAACGCACAAAATAGCAGCGTAAACGTTTGAACAGCGGCCTTTTTCGCGGCTTGTCGCGCCATATTGTCTCTGTGCCCGCAAAAACACATGAAACCCTCAAGTTTTCACAACTGCTCGCGCAAGCTTGCCCCTACGTCAAGTTTTGAGCGATTCTAAGCTCGAGACACTCCCCAACGAACTCTCTCTTCCTGAAGTTCGTTACCTCTCCCCCCGCTTCAGCTTCGCGGGGGGATTTCTTTTTCTAACAGAGCCCTTCTGCCGCAATCCGGGACTTTGATTGGTTCCGCTTGTGGTATAGTCAGCACTGGACATTCCAGAAACAAACCAGCCTGAGGATCTAGGATGCCGGGCCTGTGCCGCGACTGCCTGAGCCGTTTCGAGGACGCCCGGCGTTGCCCGTCCTGCGGCAGCCCGAGGGTCAGGCTGCATCCCGAGCTTTTCGATCTGACCATCGCGCATATGGATTGTGATGCATTCTATGCTTCGGTGGAAAAGCGCGACAATCCCGAACTGGCGGACAAGCCGGTGATCATCGGCGGCGGCAAGCGCGGCGTAGTGTCAACCGCCTGCTACGTGGCCCGGATTCGCGGCGTGCGCTCGGCCATGCCGATGTTTCAGGCGCTAAAACTCTGCCCCGACGCGGTGGTGATCAAACCGCGCATGTCTCTCTATGCCGAGGTGTCGAAACATATCCGCGCGATGATGGACGAGTTAACCCCGGTGGTGGAACCCCTGTCACTGGACGAGGCGTTCATGGATCTGTCCGGCACCGAGCGGCTGCATGGTGCGCCGCCCGCGATAATGCTGGCGCGGCTGGTCAGGCGGATGAAGGACGAACTGGGGCTGACCGGCTCAATTGGATTAAGTCACAACAAATTTTTGGCCAAGGTCGCCTCAGACCTCGACAAGCCGCGAGGTTTTTCGGTGATCGGCCAGACCGAGACGGCAGCGTTTCTGCGAAACAAACCGGTGCGGTTGATCTGGGGTATTGGCCCAGCGGCGCAGGAATCGCTGGAACGTGCCGGCATCCGGACCTTTGCCGATTTGCTGCGCTGGGATCAGGAGGCGTTGACCGCGCGGTTCGGTTCGATGGGATATCGGCTGTGGCATCTGGCGCGAGGACAGGACAAGCGTCGCGTCTCGGCGCACGAACCGATGAAGTCAATCAGCAACGAGACCACGTTTTTCGAAGACACCGCCAACGCCGATATTCTGGACGGGCACCTGTGGCGGATGGCGGAAAAGGTGGCCGACCGTGCCAAGGCCAAGGGTCTGGCGGGGCGGGTGGTGACGTTGAAGCTGAAAAAGGCCAATCACAAGATCCTGACCCGACGCGTGTCGTTGAGGGATGCAACGCAGATGGCCGACCGGATCTATCGCACCGCGCGCGGGCTGTTCGATCAGGTCGGAGACCAGGGGCCTTACCGGCTACTGGGCTGCGGTCTGTCCGACCTGTGCGACGCGGAACAGGCGGACATGTCAGGCGATCTGCTGGATCCGGACGCAGCGCGTCGGTCAAAGGCCGAACGCGCCACCGACGAAATCCGCAAAAGGTTCGGCAGCGACGCCATCGTCAAGGGGCGGTCACTGAGATAGTCCGCCCGCTCCGTTCCATCCGGTTATGCTGAAGGCTTCGACAGGGTTGGACAACCCTTTCAAATTCAGCGCACCGATGGATTGGGCAGCTATCTGGTCCTCGACCTCCAGATAGGCGCGCTGGCCAATGAGGATCTGATCCTCGCCCGCCGCGTCGCACAGCCGGGCCGCGATATTCACGACACCGCCAATTGCGGTGTAATCGGCGCGGCCCTTTTGCCCGACCAGCCCCATGGTCGCGTGGCCGCTGTCGATGCCGGCCCCAAGGCCGACGCTGTGCCCCATGCGCCGCCAGGGGGCGCAGATGTCGGAAAACGCATCGCGGATATCCAGGGCCAGCAACACCACCTGATGCACCGGCTGGTCGCAGGGAACCGGGTCGTTGAAGAATACCATCAGCCCGTCGCCTGAGCGATAGCCGATGGTGCCGCCGCGTTCGGCCACCAGTGCGCCTGCGCGGTCATGGAACCGGCGCAGAATGTCGATCACATCCTCGGGTTCCAGCGCCTCGGACAGGGCGGTAAAGTTGCGGATGTCACAGAACAGGCAGGCGATGTACCGGCGGTGGATCTGCAACAGGTCCTCGCGCCCGCCCTCGACCACGGCTTCGGCGATCTGGGGGGCGAGGAATTCCTTGAGCCGTTCCAGACGCCCGATTTCTCCCGCCTGCTGTTCGACGCGGGATTCCAGCTGGGCGTTCAGGGCCGAAATTTCCGACGTCTGCGATTGGACGGTTCGGTTGAGATCGCTGAGCAGAAAGTTCTGGTTCAGCAAGGTCGCAATAACCAAAAGCACATAGGCCAGCGCTTCGACCCGGTGGTCATAGCTGATGTAGAGCGTGGCGATCAGGATGACGACGGCAGCGACGGCAAAGACCAGTGGCAGGGTCCGGTGGTGGCGCTCGTAATCGCACCACACGAAATAGGTGGCGACCAGCGCCAACCCCCACATGAGCACGGCCTGCACATGCGGGTTGAACGGCACCTCCGGCAGGCTGAACAGGGCTTCGAGCACAAAGCCGACATAGCACGCGATCAGCGAGGCAAAGGCCGCCATCGTTGCCGCCCCACCGAGCGATAGGGCGGAACGCGCGAGTGTCGAAACCGTGATGCCCGGTAAATCGCGATGTGTCATGACCGTACAGCCCGTCCTTTTCGATCAGACTAGGCGGGTTTTTGAAATGGGTCAAAACTCAGGATCGGCGCTGGCCCGAACTTTCTGGAATTACTCGGCGGCCAGAGGCACGGATTCCTGACCGATGGCGGCGATCTGCGCGATGACCCCGCGCAGCCTTTTGCGGAAATCACGGTAATGCTCGTTCGGCACGATCTGTTTTTCGTCGATATAAAGCGAGCGGTCGATCTCGATCTGGACTGCGTGCTGCTGACGGGAGGGGCGACCATAGGACTGGGTCACATAGGCCCCTGCAAACGGCGTATTGCGCATCACCCTGAAGCCAGCCTCGGCAAAAGCAGATTCGATCTGATCCACCACTTCGTTCGCGGCCGACGCACCGAAACGGTCACCCAGAACGATTTCGGGGCGGCCTGAATACTTGCGATCGATATTCGCCACCGCCTCGTGAGGCATGGAATGGCAGTCGATCAGGATTGCCTGCCCAAAGGCGCGATGCGACTCGTCCAACAGCGATTGCAAGCGGGCATGGTAGGGCCGCCAGAAAGCGTCGATCCGATGCCGCGCCTCGTTCATTGTAAGCTTACCGCGATAGATCGCGCGCCCGTTGGCCACAACGCGCGGGATCACACCCAAGCCCGAGGCCACACGCGGATTATGCCCGTACTGGCGGGCACCTTCGATCACCGCCGGGTCAAGCTCTTCGGCGCTGCGGTTGAGGTCCAGAAAGGCACGCGGAACGGCCCCCTTGATAAGCGGCGCGCCGAACTCCACCGCCGGTTCGAACAACAGATCGACAAACGCATCCTCGGACGAGCGAATCACATGGCGGTCCAGAACCGAACGCCGCAGCAGCTCCGGGGGATAGCTGCGACCACTGTGCGGCGAGGAAAACACCACGCAAGAGGTGCGATTCGCAGGGGTGCTGAGATGATAGGCGACGTTCTGCATGGATTCTCCTTGTCAGGAACGAACATAGACCGGAAAATTGTTCCGCCAAACCCCTTGATCCCCCCTGCGACTCCTTTTATAGACCCCTCCACCGGCGCGGGGTTCCGCGCCCCATTTCGTTATGGGGCAGGTCACGCAAAGGGAAAGTGGGCGGTTAGCTCAGCGGTAGAGCACTTCGTTGACATCGAAGGGGTCACAAGTTCGATCCTTGTACCGCCCACCATCTATTCACTGTTTCGGGTCCGACCCGAGGCACCCGCTAACCCAGGCGCTGGCCACGTCCTTGATGAAGGCGCCGCAGATTGGAGACAGACCATGAAGGTCAGGAACTCGCTCCGCTCGCTGAAGAACCGGCACCGTGACTGCCGGGTCGTGCGTCGCAAAGGCCGCGTCTATGTGATCAACAAGACGCAGCGCAAGTTCAAAGCTCGCCAGGGCTGAGAATTTCGCACATCTGTTTTTCTGAAAATCGCGCTCTCGGGCGCGGTTTTTCTTTTGCGGCTTGCCCATGGCCGGAAACCTCCTTTCAATTGCTCCGACGCATACAAGTATCGGGAAAGGAGTGCCGGCAAATGATCACCTTTGACTTTTCGGGCCGCGTGGCAGTCGTGACCGGCGCGGGCGGCGGCATGGGGTTGAGTATCGCCAACCGGATCCTGAGGGCGGGCGGCCGCGCCATCCTCATCGACGTCAAACCCGAACCCGAAGGGCTGGAAGGCGACACCGGCAACCGCCTGTATGCCCAAGGCGATCTGACCGATGCCGATTTCGTCACCCGGACCATCGACGCCGGCGCCGAACGGTTCGGGCGAATCGACTATCTGGCCAATGTCGCGGGCGTGTTGTGGTTCGACCGCGACGCCTCGCTTCTCGACATGGACCTTGCGGTCTGGGACCGGGTCTTTGCCATCAACCTCAAATCCATGGTGCACACCGCGCGGGCCGCGGTGCCGCATATGCGGCGCACTGGTGGGGGCGCGATGGTGCATTTTGCCACCACGCAATGCCTGCGCGGCGATCCGAAACCGCAGGACGCCTATTCGACCTCAAAGGCCGGCGTCGGGGCGTTGTCGCGCTCGCTGGCGATGCAACTGGCGGCCGAGAACATCCGATCGAATGCGATATATCCGGGGCTTACCCTGACGCCGTTGCAGGCGCGCTGGGATAGCGATGAAAAGGTGGGCGAAGCAGGCGGCTATGTACCGATGGGCCGGGTCGGCACGCCCGAGGAACTGGCGAATGTCGCGGTGTTCCTGCTGTCGGATGGCGCATCCTATGTCACGGGGATCGACATGCCGGTCGATGGCGGGCTTTTGCTAAAATGACATACCAGGAATAAGCGCAAGGCTCTTGCTCGCTTTGCCGCATCGCGCTTTCCTGTGCCCAGCACATTGGAGACCGCCATGTCAATCCGACCAAATGTGATCCTGATCCTCGCCGACGATATGGGTTTTGCCGATCTTGGCTGCACAGGGTCCGAGATCCGCACCCCGAATATCGACGCACTGGCCGCGAACGGGGCATTGCTTACGGCGATGTACAACTGCGCCCGCTGCTGCCCGACGCGCGCCTCGTTGCTGACCGGACTATACCCGCACAATGCCGGGATCGGACATATGGGGGCCGATCTGGGCACGCCCGCCTATCGGGGATTCCTGCGCGACGACGCCGCCACCATCGCCGAGCATTTGCGCGCCGCAGGTTATCGCACCTGCATGTCGGGCAAGTGGCACGTGGGCGGAGATTTCATGGCCCGCGAGGTCGACAGTTGGCGGGTGGGCGACATCGACCACCCTACCCCGCGCCAGCGCGGGTTCGACCGCTTCTATGGCATCGTCGATGGCGTGACCCATTTCTTTTCACCGCATTTCATGCTGGAAGATGACAGCCGCGTCGAAACCTTTCCCGATGATTTCTACTTCACCGATGCGATTACCGAAAAAGCCATCGGTATGATCGAGGAATCGGTGGCGATGGAGCAGCCGTTCTTCCTGTACCTCGCCCATACCGCGCCGCATTGGCCGCTGCATGCCCACCCCGAGGATATCGCCCGTTATGACGGGGTTTATGAAAAAGGCTGGGATGCCACCCGCACGACGCGGCATGAAACAATGAACGCGATGGGGCTGTTTCAAACCAACTGGCAGATCAGCCCCCGCGACCCGGACGTGATCCCGTGGGACGCCGAACAGAACCACGACTGGGAAGCACGCAAGATGGCAACCTATGCCGCGATGGTGGACCGGATGGATCAGTCTATCGGCACGTTGATCGCAGCCCTGAAGCGGCTGGGTCAGTTCGAAGATACCTTGATCCTTTTTCTCAGCGACAATGGCGGCTGCGCCGAATTCATGGCCGAGGACGGTTGGGCCAAATTCTTTCCCGACACCACCCATGACGGGCACAGGATTGCGATGGGCAACCGGCCCGATGTAATGCCGGGCGACGCATTGACCTATCAAAGCTATGACAAGCCCTGGGCCAATGTCTCGAATGCGCCATTCCGGTTGTTCAAGCACTATGTACACGAGGGCGGCATCTCGACCCCGCTGGTGGCACATTGGCCCAACCGGATCGGGGCGCGGCAGCCGGTGCATGCACCCTGTCATGTGGTCGATATCCTGCCCACCATTCTCGAAGTCACTGGGGCGCAGTATCTGTCTGATCTGGGCGGGCATCAGATCCAGCCCTGTCAGGGCGAAAGCCTGCTCGCGCTGTTGAGCGGCAAGGCGTGGGAACGCCAGCAGCCGATCTATTTCGAGCACGAGGGCAACTCCGCAATCCGGCTGGGTCAGTTCAAGCTGGTGCGCCTGCATGGGCACGATTGGGAGCTTTACGATATGGAAAGCGACCGTACCGAGCTCAACGACCTGATCCACGGCGAAGCCCGGCGCGCGCGCGATCTGACCCGGCAATATCAGGACTGGGCAGACAAGGCAGGCGTTCTGGACTGGAACATCGCCCTGCCCCGGCTTCTGGCAGCCTGGGACATGGACAATCCCGAAGGGTGAAGCCTGCGACGATTTATTCCGACTAATTCAGTCGGAATACCTTGCGTCGCCCGCCGACTCTGGTAATTGATAAAATCAGTCAGATAAAATTCACCCAAACCATGTTGGAACCCGCCATGATCAAGTCATCCACCTGTATCGCCGCTGCGCTGACGGCCCTTGTTGCCACTTCGGCTGCGGCCGAGGGAGAGCTGAACATCTACTCCTCGCGCCATTACGACACCGACGAACAGCTCTATTCCGAATTCGAAGAGGCCACAGGTATCATAGTCAACAGGATCGAGGGCAATGCAGACGAGCTGATGGCCCGGATGCAGGCCGAAGGCGCGAATTCGCCTGCCGACATCTTCCTGACCGTCGACACCTCGCGTCTGGCCCGCGCCAAGGAGGCCGGCATTCTGCAATCGGTCGACAGCGCGGTTCTGGAAGAGCGCATTCCCGCCAACCTGCAAGACGCAGACAACCAATGGTTCGGTTTCTCGCAGCGCGCGCGCATCATCTTTTTCGACAAGGCCGAGGTCGCCAATCCGCCCGTCACCTATCTGGATCTGGCCAAACCGGAATACAAAGGCCTGGTCTGCATCCGTTCGTCGACCAACACCTACAACCAGACCCTGCTGGCCTCGATCATCACCAACCACGGCGCAGACGTAGCCCGTGAATGGGCGGCCGGTGTCGTTGACAACATGGCCCGCGACCCGCAAGGCGGCGATACCGACCAGTTGCGCGGCATCATCTCGGGTGAATGCGAGATCGCCGTGTCGAACTCCTATTACTTCGCCCGTGCCCTGCGCAAGGATATCAAAGGACTGACAGCCGATATCGACATGATCGGCATCCAGTTCCCGGCGCAGGACGCGCAAGGGGCACATATGAACCTCAGCGGCGCCGGCGTCGCAATTCATGCTCCGAACAAGGACAATGCCATCAGGTTCCTGGAATATCTCTCCAGCGACTCGGCACAGGTCTACTTCTCGCGCGGCAATGACGAATTCCCCGCGGTGGCAGGTGTCCCGCTGGCTGAAAACGTGGCGGCGCTTGGCGAATTCAAAGCCGATGAGGTGAACCTGTCGGAGGTTGCAAAGAACATTCCAGAGGCGCAAAAGATCTTTAACGAGGTCGGCTGGAAGTAATCTGCCAGAAAATCGGGCAGAATGGGGCGCAGAGGGGTTCTCTGCGCCATTTTCTGTTTACTTTCCTTTCATATTCAGTGCAGAATTTCCGAAAATGTGAATATTTTTCGGAAATGAGATATGCTGGATGACCTGTCTCACCGCCTTTCACAGCACCTGAGAGAGCTGCGGCGGGGGCGCGGCTGGTCGCTGGATCAGCTTGCCGCGCAGAGCGGGCTGAGCCGGGCGACCCTGTCGCGGATGGAAAAGGGTGAGGTGAGCCCCACCGCCGAGAGCCTGGGCCGATTGTGCGCGGCCTTTGGCCTGCCGATGTCACGGCTGCTGATGATGGTCGAGGAAACCTTTGCGCCCAAGGTGCCCTATGAGCGGCAGACCGAGTGGACCGATCCCGAGACCGGATATACCCGCCGCTCGGTGTCGCCGCCCGCCGGGGGGCTGAGTGGCGAGGTGCTGGAATGCCATCTGCCGCCGGGCACGCGGATCACTTATGACGCGCCGCCGAAACCGGGGCAGGAACATCATCTGGTGATGCTCGACGGCGCCTTGACGTTGACCCTGGACGGCACCGCGCACCGTCTGAATGCAGGTGATTGCCTGCGCTATCACCTGTCCGGCCCCAACCGGTTCGAAACCGGCCCGCAGCGTGGCGCGCGTTATATTCTGGTGCTGATATGATTGCACTGGTGGGAGCCTCCGAATTGCCTGGCGTTCTGGACGATCTCACCGACATACTGCATGCCTGCGTTCACGCCGGGGCCAGCGTCGGTTTCGTCCTGCCCTTTTTCCGATCCGAGGCGCAAACCTATTGGCAAGACCGGGCCTTTCCGCCGATCCGGTCCCGCAACACCGACCTGTTTGTGGCATGCTCCAACAAGAAAGTGGTAGGCACGGTGCAACTGGCGATGGCAGCAATGCCAAACCAACTACACCGCGCCGACGTGGCCAAACTGTTGGTGCACCCCAAGGCGCGGCGGCAGGGTCTGGGAAGGGCGCTGATGCACGCGCTTGAGGCCCGCGCCCGCGCTCTGGGCAAAACGCTTCTGGTGCTCGACACCCGCAGCGGCGATCCATCTCAAACGCTGTACCAAGGGTTGGGGTTCGCGGTTGCCGGACAAATCCCCGGCTATTGCCGCAGCCCGTTTGAAAACATCTTTGAGCCGACCGCCTATATGTACAAATCCCTCACCTAAGCGCCCTGCTTCTTTCTGGTCGAAAATACCCCAGGGTGTTTGAGGGACAGCGTCCCTCAAGCAAAGAACAAATAAGAGCGCGCCGCAGGCGCACAATACCGGCAAGTGCCAAAGATCAAGGGCGTCGACCAACTTGACGGCAGATCAGGATCACCGGCAGCAGGCCCACGGCGAGGATCACCAGCGACGGCACCGCCGCGCCCTCCAGCCGCTCATCCGAAGCCAGCCGATAGGCCTGCACCGCCAGCGTGTCGAAGTTGAAGGGGCGCATGATCAGCGTTGCGGGCAATTCCTTCATCACGTCTACAAACACGATCAGCAGCGCGGTCAGCAGCGAGGGCGTCAGGATCGGCAGGTGCACCCGCCGCAGGGTGCCCAGCGGCGTCTGGCCCAACGACCGGGCCGCCGCATCCATATTGGCATGCACCATGCTCTGGCCACCCTCATAGGCGCTGAGCGCGGCGGCCAGGAACCGCACCATATAGGCCGCGACCAAAAGCCAGATGGAACCGGTGACCAAAAGCCCGGTTGAGATCCCGAAGGTTTCGCGCATCCAGGCGTCCAGCGCATTGTCGAAGGCGGCAAAGGGCACCATCAGCCCGACCGCGATCACGCCGCCCGGAACCGCATAACCCAGCCGCGCCAGATAGGCCGCCCCGGCCGCCTTGCGTCCCGGTTTCAGGCGCTGGAAAAAGCCCACGCAAATTGCGGCGCTGACCGTAACGAAAGCCGCCGTTCCAGCCAGAGTCAGCGAGTTGCGGATGAACCCGACGTAGCGTCGTGAAAGCAGGTCCTGTTCCGATTCCAGCCCCATCTGGATCAGGATCACGACCGGCAACACAAAGCCCAGAAGCACCGGTATCGCACACAGCACAAAGGCGGCGACCGACTGCCATCCCTTGAGCTCTGCCGCGGGCATCGTCGCGTGACGTTTGCCGGCCTGATAGTACTTCGCCTTGCCGCGCTGAGTACGTTCGGCCACGGCCATGACCAATGCAATCCCCAGCAGGCACAGCGCCATTTGCGCCGCCGCCGCACGGTCGCCCATCGAGAACCAGCTGGTATAGATGCCGGTAGCAAAAGTCTGCACCCCGAAATAGGCGACCGTTCCGAAATCGGCGATAGTTTCCATCACCGCCAGCAGGACGCCTCCAGCAATCGCCGGGCGCGCCATTGGCAACGACACCCGCCAGAACGCAGCCCAGGGGCTTGAACCCAGCGCGCGGGCCGCCAGAAAGGCGGTGGCACTTTGCTGCAGGAATGCGGCGCGGGCCAGCAGATAAACGTAGGGATACAGAACAAGAATCAGCATTACTGCCGCGCCCTCGGTCGAGCGGATTTCCGGGAACCAGTAATCGCGCGGCCCCCAGCCCGTCACCTGTCTGAGGGTCGCCTGCACGATGCCGGGGTGATCCAGCACGAATGTATAGGCATAGGCCAGAACATAAGCCGGAAAGGCCAGCGGCAGCACCAGCGCGATCTCCATCAGGCGCACACCGGGAAAGCGGGTCATCGTGACCAGCCACGCGGCACCGACGCCCAGACAAAAGGTACCGCCCGCGACCAACGCCACCAGAACGGCGGTCGTTCCCAGATAACGTGGCAAAACCGTCTGGATCAGGTGGGTGATCGTGTCTGTGCCGCCTGTCAGCGCCGCCAGCGCGACCGCGACCATCGGCAGCAGACAGGCCAGCGCGATAGCGTAGGCAAGCCCGCCCAGCACGCGCGTGCCCAGCGCGTTGCGGTGCCGTGTACCGTGTTCTGCGTATTCGATCTGAGCCATGGTCCCAACAAACAGCAAAGCGGGGCGTCATAGCGCGCCCCGCCCTTATTCGACCAATTCAGTCGGAATTACCAGAGGCAATGCTCAGTCGTAAACCCGCTGATCCTCGATCACCAAACCATCCTTGGGAAGGGTGCCGGGGGCGACGATCTCGACCGCGCCTTTCAGCTTGAGCACCTCGACCACCGACCGGGCATAGGCGGAACTGTCTTGGCAGGGGCTTTCGATGCGCACGGTCATTGTGTCCATTTCCCCATCCCGCGCGGCGATGACGCGCGCCTTGACGATCTCGGAGTGTTTTTCAACAAGCGCCGCCACCTGCTCGGGCCGAACGAACATACCCTTGATCTTGGTGGTCTGGTCGGCGCGACCCATCCATCCCTTGATCCGCAGGTTGGTGCGGCCACAGGGCGACTGCCCCGGCAGAATGGCGGACAGGTCACCGGTGGCAAAACGGATGAGCGGATAGTCTGGGTTCAGGGAGGTGACCACGACCTCGCCCACTTCGCCCGGCGCCACCGGCATTCCAGTGCCCGGAGTGACGATCTCGACGATCACATGCTCGTCGACGATCATCCCCTCCATCGCGGAACTTTCATAGGCGATATTGCCCAGATCCGCGGTTGCATAACTTTGCAGGCAGGTGATCCCCCGGTCGGCATACTCCTGGCGCAGGCTGGGAAACAGTGCGCCGCCGCCGACGGCGGCCTTGGAAAACTTCAGGCTGACGCCCATCTCGTCGGCCTTGTCGAGAATTACCTTGAGGTAATCCGGCGTCCCGGCATAAGCGGTGCACCCCACGTCGCGAGCGGCGGTCACCTGCAATTCGGTTTGCCCCGTCCCGGCAGGCAGCACCGCCGCGCCCACGGCGCGGGCACCGTTTTCAAAGATCATGCCAGCGGGCGTCAGGTGATAGCCGAAACAGTTCTGCACGATGTCGCCTTGCCCGATCCCGGCAGCATGCAGGAACCGTCCCATACGCCACCAGTCGTGATCGACACCGCCCGGTTCATAGATCGGACCCGGCGACTGAAAAATATGGGCAAAGCCATGTGCAGGCTTGACCGTGAAGCCGCCAAAGGGCGGATGCTCAGCCTGTGCGCGGCTCAACTCGGACTTGCGCAGAACGGGCAAATTCGCCAGCGCCTCGGGCGACGTGACCGCGTCGGCATCGATGCCAGCCAGCGAGGCAGAAAACCCGGCAGCGCCCTGCGCGCGGGCGATCTGTTGCGGCAACGCTTTGGAGAGATCGGCCGCGCGCTCGTCGGCGGACCGGGTTTCGAGAGCATCGAAATGCTGTGTCATGGATAAGCCCTCCATGCGCCGCGCGGGGCGCGACAGCTTGCCTGATTGAGATTGTATTGACGTTGGGGCAATTGATTGCATGCCATCGCATACAATTTGACCCGACCATATTGAGACGACTGAGAGAGGAGACCGACGTGACCGATTTCGACACCGCAGACCTGGACAGCAGGATCGCCTTTCACGACACGCTGCAAACCATGGAGGCGGATTTTTCGGGCTTTCACTTCGACACTTCGGAAACCGTCAACCGATTTTACGACCGGCTGGAAGAGCGCATCGCGCAAACCGGTGAAGAGAAATGGTTTTTTCTGGTCAACCTGCACGGAACCCGGATCGATCCCGAGGCCTGGCTGGCCTATTCCCGCCGGGGCAAGGCGTTGAACCTGGCGCATTCCATGGGCTCGGTCCGCTATGATCCCTCGGACGAAACGCGGACCCAGATCGAGCGCGCGGCCAACACCGAATACTTCGACCCAAACCTGTTTGCCAGCCGTGACGAAGCGCTGGACCGAATCACCCAGTTGCCCAGCACGCGCCGCAAGCGGGTGCAGCACGATCCGAACTATGTTCTGAGCGATTTCGTGCGCAGACTTTCGTTCGACGCTGACGCCGGGATCATGGACGTGAATTTTTCTCATTTTGTCTTTCATCACTCGCGCGACGTGAACGAGTTTTACGACTATATCGAGGAACGCATCGCCGAGACCGGTCGCAAATGGTACTTTCTGGTCGACCTCAACGGTTGCGAAATCCTGCCTGCGGCGTGGGTGCAATATGCCCATCGGGGCAAAAAGCTGAACACCGCGCATTCCCTTGGATCGGTCCGCTTCGCCGCGGGGTCCGAGACCGAGGCCGACATCCGTCTGCGTGCCGAAACCCAGGGATTTCGCCCCAACATCCGCAACACGCGCGACGAGGCGCTGGAGCGGATTGCCGAGATGAAAGCGGAAAGCGAACACGCCTGACCCCTCACAGCCACCGCTTGCGGCGACGGTACGAACGCACGTCGCGAAAACTTTTTCGGCCCTCGTCGGACATACCCAGATAGAACTCCTTCACATCGGGGTTCTCACGCAGATCGGCGGCGGGGCCGTCCATCACCACACGGCCCGACTCCAGGATATAGCCGTAGTGGGCAAACCGAAGCGCCACGTTGGTGTTCTGTTCCGCCAGCAGGAAAGACACGCCTTCCTTCTGGTTCAGATCCCTGACGATTTCGAAAATCTCTTCGACCAACTGCGGCGCCAGGCCCATCGAGGGCTCGTCCAGCAGGATCGTTTCGGGTCGCGACATCAGCGCCCGGCCCATCGCCACCATCTGTTGTTCACCGCCTGATGTATAACCCGCCTGGCTGCGGCGGCGTTCCTTGAGGCGGGGGAAATAATTGTAGACCAGCTCAAGATCCTGCTGAATCTTGCCCTTGCCGTCCTTGCGGGTATAAGCGCCGGTCAACAGGTTTTCCTCGACCGTCAGGTGTTCGAAACAATGACGCCCTTCCATCACCTGAATCACGCCCTTTTCCACCAGATCGGCCGGATCGCTTTCGTGGATGCTCTCGCCGCGGTATTTAATCGACCCTTTGGTGACCTCGCCGCGCTCGGAATGGAGCAGGTTCGACACCGCCTTGAGCGTGGTCGTCTTGCCGGCGCCGTTGCCGCCCAGCAGCGCTGTGATGCCGCCCTTGGGAACGGTGAGGCTGACGCCTTTGAGCACGAGGATCACGTGATTATAGATCACCTCGATATTATTGACCTCAAGCAGGGTATCAGCCTGCACTTCGGTGGGTGTTGCCGCATCCAGCATCAGCGCTTGTCCTCATGCCTGTCCCGTCATGCCGGGACTTGTCCGGTGCGGAGCGGCGGGCCTGCCGCCGCCCCTTGTTGATATGCGCCCCGGCCCGTGCCGGGGCACGTTCGGCTCAGTTGCAGCCCGCTTCGATGTTGTTTTCCGAAGCGTAGGCACCCGAGTCTTCCTCGATCAGCGCGCCGATCACTTCGCCGTCGGTCGGTTTGAAGTCCGAGATCAGAGACCAGGTCTTGTTGGCCGCATCCCACTGGGTCACACCTACCAGAGCGTCGCCGCCGTGGTTTTCGCAGTTGACCGAGAAGGCCGGGCCAAAGTTCGGAAGACCCAGTTCGGTCATCTTCTCCTGGCTCATTTCCAGCGCTTCCATGCCCGCGCGCATGTCGGACGAGGTGATGTCCGCATTACCCGAAATCTCTTGAGCCTTCTTGGCCGCTTCAGCAGCCAGCATGGCAGCATAAAGACCGCGGTTATAGAGCACCGAACCAACCTGATCGCCAGCACCGGCGGCCTTACCTGCATCGATCACATATTTCTGCAGATCGTCGTATAGCGGATAATCAGAGCCCACGTTGTGGAAGGTCAGCGCCTTATAGCCGTTGGCGGCCTCGCCTGCAGGCATGACGTCATGCTCTGCGCCCGACCACCAGATGCCGATGAAATTTTCCATCGGGAAGCGGATGTTGGCAGCTTCCTGAACCGCAACCTGATTCATCACGCCCCAGCCCCACATCAGGACATAGTCGGGACGGTCGCGACGGATTTGCAGCCACTGAGACTTCTGCTCCTGACCCGGATGGTCGACCGGTAGGGCGATGAGTTCATACCCGTGCTTCTTGGACAGCTCTTCCAGCGTGCGGATCGGTTCCTTACCATAGGCCGAGTTGTGATAGACCAGCGCGATCTTCTTGCCGTTCAGATCGCCACCGTTTTCATCCAGCAGATAGTTGATCGCGCCCGACGCACCATCCCAGTAGTTTGCAGGATAGTTGAAGGTATGGCTGAACACCTTGCCGTTCTTGGCCGAGGTGCGGCCATAGCCCATGGTGTGCATCGGGATATCATCTGCAGTGGTTTTGGGGATCAGCTGATAGGTGATACCAGTCGACAGCGGCTGATACACCAGCGCGCCCTGACCCTTGGTCGATTCATAGCATTCCACACCCTTCTCGGTGTTATAGCCGGTCTCGCATTCGATCACCTTGGCCGGTACGCCACCGATGCCGCCGTCGCGCTCGTTCAGCAGGGTGAAATAATCCGCATAACCATCGGCGAACGGAATGCCACCCGCCGCATAGGGGCCGGTCCGATAGCTGAGCGACGGAAACACGAGGTCTGCCATCGCCGGGCCTGCGGCCATCATGGCGCCCAGCGCCAGGGTTGCCAGTTTTGTCTTCATCGGGTTAGTCCTCCCTTGGTTTTGACCGATGTATCCACCCCGCAAATCCGGCCGGGGCCATCCGTAGGGCGGGTCGCCCCGCCCGGCCCTTCGTCAATAGGGGAAGGGCCAAAGTCTCAGTTTCTCCTTCGCAACGCGCCAGAGCTGGGCCAGCCCGTGCGGTTCGAGGATCAGGAACATGATGATCAGCGCGCCCACGATCACCAGCTGCAGGTGCGCCACGATATCGGTGGGCCAGCCCAGTACATCGACGCCCAGAACCTTCAGCACCACTGGCAACAACACCAGGAATGCGGCGCCGGCGAAAGAGCCAAAGATCGAGCCAAGACCGCCGATGATGACCATGAACAGCACCAGGAACGATTTCTGGATGCCGAACGCCTCGCCCACCTCGACCGCGCCGAGATAGACCGAAAAGAACAGCGCACCCGAGATTCCGACAAAGAATGACGAGACGGCAAAGGCGCTCATCTTGGCCTTGAGCGGGTTCACTCCGATGATTTCCGCCGCGATATCCATGTCGCGGATCGCCATCCAGGTCCGGCCCGTGGTGCCGCGCGTCAGGTTGCGCGCGATCAGCGCCGAAACGGCCAGAAAGATCAGGCAGAACAGATAGGTCGCCCAGGCCGGTGCGTTCGGACCGGTGATGATGATGCCGAACACGTCACGTTCCGGCGCGTTGATCTGGCCCGAGGCCGAGTAGTTGTAGAACCACGGCACCCGGTTGAAGAGCCACACAAGGAAGAACTGCGCCGCCAGCGTCGCAACTGCCAGATAGAACCCCTTGATTCGCAAGCTCGGCAGGCCGAACAGGACACCGACAAAGGCGGTGATGCCGCCCGCAAGGAGCACATGAATGAACATGGACACCTCGGGGAAGGCAGTCATCAGCTTGTAGCAGGAATAGGCCCCCACCGCCATGAAACCGCCGGTCCCCAGCGAAACCTGACCGCAATATCCCACAAGGATATTCAGCCCGATCGCCGCAATAGCGTAGATCAGGAACGGCAGCAGCAGCGCGTTGGCCCAATAGTCGTTGATGACGAAGGGGATGATGCCAAAGGCCACCGCCAGAACGACATAGTACCGATAGCGGTCGAACTTGATCGGAAAGGTCTGGCTGTCGTCCTGATAGGAGACTTTGAAATCCCCGGCTTCACGATAGAACATGGCTCACTTTCCCCATTCTTCCTGCGCCCGTTTGCGGGTCGCGGCATCCAGTTGTTTCGATGATCTGGCGTAGCCGGTTGCCTCGGATAAACGCGCCAGTTTGATGATGGCGACCAGCTCTTGCACGGATCACACCCTTTCGATGATCTTCTCGCCGAACAGCCCCTGCGGACGGAACACCAGGAAGATCAGCGCCAGCACATAGGCGAACCAGTTCTCGGTCGCGCCACCCACCAGCGGGCCAATCGAGAATTCGAACAGCTTCTCGCCCACGCCGATGATAAGCCCGCCGACAATGGCGCCGGGGATCGAGGTGAAGCCACCCAGCATCAGCACCGGCAGCGCCTTGAGCGCGATCAGGCTCAGCGAGAACTGCACGCCCGACTTGGTGCCCCACATGATGCCTGCGACCAGCGCGACAAAGCCTGCAACCGACCAGACCATAACCCAGATGAAGTTCAGCGAAATACCCACCGACAGCGCTGCCTGATGGTCGTCGGCCACCGCGCGCATGGCCCGGCCCTGCTTGGTGTATTGGCTGAAGGCCACCAGCGCCGCCACCAGAAGCGCCGCAATCACGGTCGCCACAATGTCGAGGTTGTCGATGAAAAAGCCATAGCCGAAAATTTTGAACGTCGCCTCATCGATCCACAGGTTGATGCCCTGCGGCAGACCCACATCCAGCGTCTTGATTTCGGAACCCCACATCAGGTCGGCCACACCTTCAAGGAAATAGGCCAGGCCGATGGTCGCCATGAACAGGATGATCGGCTCCTGCCCGACCAGGTGGCGCATGACGAAACGTTGCACGCACCACGCGAGCAGCACCATGACCGCCATGGTCAGCAAGATCGCCAGCGCACCGGGGATGTTCCAGCCGAAATGGGTAATGTGACCGCCAAAGATCGCATTGATCAGGTGTGCGAACGGAACCTGCCCGTTCATGATCCCGACCAGCGTCATCGCCGCAAACAGCGCCATGACGCCCTGCGCATAGTTGAAAATGCCGGACGCCTTGTAGATCAACACGAACCCCAGGGCCACCAGCGCATAGAGCACCCCGGCCATCAGGCCGTTCAGGATGACCTCCATCGCAAAAATCAACTGATCAGGCATGTATGCCTCCCCTCATCTGTGTCAGGCGGTCAGTCATGTGCCACGCCCAGATAGGCGTCGATGACTTCCTGGTTGTTGCGCACCTCGTCGGGGGTGCCGTCGCCGATCTTCTTGCCGTAATCCATCACGACCACCCGGTCGCTCAGGTCCATCACCACGCCCATGTCATGTTCGATCAGGGCGATGGTGGTTCCGAACTCGTCATTCACGTCGAGGATGAAACGGCTCATGTCTTCCTTCTCTTCGACATTCATGCCTGCCATCGGCTCGTCCAGCAGCAGCAGCTTGGGCTCGGCCGCCAGTGCACGGGCCAGTTCCACCCGCTTTTTCAGGCCATAAGGCAGGCGCGCCACCGGGGTCTTGCGAATGTGCTGGATCTCGAGGAAGTCGATGATCTTTTCGACCGCCTCGCGGTTCTTGGTTTCTTCCGCCTCGGCCTTGCCCTTCCACAGCGCCTGCTGGATCAGGTTGGTCTTCATGTAGTTCAGACGGCCGGTCATCACGTTGTCCAGCACGCTCATGCCTTCGAACAACGCGATGTTCTGGAAGGTGCGGGCGATGCCCTGGCGTGCCACCTCATAGGGGCGCATGGCCGGACGTTTGGCTCCATGGAACCAAACCTCGCCCTCCTGCGGAACGTAAAAGCCCGAGATCACGTTCAGCATCGACGACTTGCCCGCGCCGTTCGGTCCGATAATGGCGCGAATTTCGCCCTCGCGGATGTCGAACGAGATATCCTTGATCGCCACCACGCCTCCAAAGCGCAGGGTGATGTTCTTCATTTCCATCACCACGCCGCCGATCTTGCGGCCGTCCTCGGTGACATATCCTTCGGATGCATCCAGCATCGGCTACTCCCTGAACTTCGCGGTTACGGGGCGGCGGGCGGGGCGATGCCCGGAACGGGCGAGCGGCGCACGCGCGGCCCTCATTCCGCCGCCACCTTGTGCTGCGCCACCGGGACAACCGGCGCGTCTATGATCTTCAGCGTTGCGCTGATCGATCCCTTGCGCCCGTCCTCATAGGTCACCTCGGTCTTGGTCGAGATCGTGTCCGACCCGTCGTATAGCGCGGTGATGATGTCGTGGAACTTCTCTTCGACAAACCCGCGCCGCACCTTCCGCGTGCGGGTCATCTCGCCATCATCGGCGTCCAGTTCCTTATGCAGAACAACAAAGCGATGCACCTGGCAGCCCGACAGCATTTCATCTGCCGCCACTGATTTGTTCACCTCTTCCACATGGGCCTTTATCGTCTCTAACACACGCGGATGACCCGCCAGTTCCTGATAAGACGCATAGGCCACGTTGTTGCGTTCCGCCCAGTTGCCCACCGCAGTCAGGTCGATGTTGATGAAGGCGACGCAGCGGTCCTTGCCATTGCCGAACAGAACGACCTCCAGAATATCGGGATAGAACTTGAGCTTGTTCTCGACATATTTGGGCGCGAACATCGACCCGTCGGCCATCTTGCCCACATCCTTGGCCCGGTCGATGATCCGCAGGTGGCCCGAACCTTCCTCGATGAAGCCCGCATCGCCAGTCGCGACCCAGCCCTCGGCATCCTTGGTCGACGCAGTGGATTCGGGGTTCTTGTAATACTCGACGAAAACGCCGGGCGAGCGATAGTGGATCTCACCCTTCTCGTCGATCTTGATCTCGACATCCGGCGCCGGAACGCCAACTGTATCCGCGCGCACCTCGCCATCGGGCTGCACGGTGATGAACACCGTCGCCTCGGTCTGGCCGTAAAGCTGTTTCAGGTTGATGCCGAGCGAGCGGTAGAAGTCGAAAATCTCGGGTCCGATCGCCTCACCCGCAGTGTATCCGACGCGGAACCGGCTATAGCCCAGCGTGTCCTTGAGCGGGCCATAGACCAGAACATTGCCCAGCGCATATTTGAAACGGTCGCCAAAGCTGACTGGTTTGCCGTCCAGAATGCGGCCGCCGACCTTCTTGGCGTGGGCCATGAAGTAATCGAACATCCGCTTCTTCAGCTTGCCCGCATCCTCCATCCGGATCATCACGTTGGTCAGCTGGGTCTCGAACACACGCGGCGGAGCAAAGAAATAGGTCGGCCCGATCTCGCGCAGATCGGTCATCATCGTGTCGGCGCTTTCGGGGCAGTTCACGCAGAACCCGCACCAATAGGCCTGACCGATGGAAAAGATGAAATCGCCTACCCAGGCCATTGGCAGATAAGACAGAATGTCCTCGCCGCGCGTCAGATGATCGAAATCGGCCGAATTCTTGGCGCTTTCGATCACGTTGCGGTTCGACAGCACAACGCCCTTGGGCTTGCCCGTGGTGCCCGAGGTATACAGCATCACGCAGGTGTCGTCATAAGTGATATCCGCGATGCGCTGATCCAGTTCCGCGTCGAAACGCTGATGACCGGCGCGGCCTTCGGCCTTGATGTCGTCCAGCGCGTTCATCTGGCTGTGGTCGTATTTCCGCATGCCGCGCTTGTCGGTATACAGGATGTGCTTGATCTGGTGCACCGTCTCCTGGATCTCGATGACCTTGTCGACCTGCTCCTGATCGCCGCAGACGACGTATTTCGCGCCGCAATGCTCCATCACATAGGTCATCTCTTCGGCCACCGAATCCTGATAGAGCGGCACCGGCACTGCGCCCACCATCTGGGCCGCAACCATCGACCAGTAATGCGCCGGACGGTTGCGTCCAATCACCGCGATATGGTCGCCTTTTTCAACGCCGATCTCCATGAAGCCAAGCGCCATGGCCCTGATTTCCTTGGCAGCCTGGGCCCAGGTCCAGCATTGCCAGATCCCGAATTCCTTTTCGCGATAGGCCGGGGCATCCCCGATTTGGGTTGCGTTGCGATGAAGCAGCGCCGGAAGGGATACATACCCTTCAGCGCCAGACTGCGTCTGAGCCAATGTCTTTTCTCCTCCCCATCCCGGCCCGTCGAATGGCCGGAAACGTCCGCGACTGCGAATCTGTCCTGGTGTCGGACCCTCAAAGGTTGATCGGTAACTTTTTCCTGATGTTTTCCCAAATCTTACGAATTGTAACAAGTTGCGAAAATCCGGGTATGCCTTGTTACATTTGGCCACACCGGCGGGAACGGCGGCAAAGGCTCTACACCCTGCATCCGTCCGGTGATAGGCATGGGCTGCAAGGAGGAAGGCATTGGGCAATTCCGATCAGCGCATCAAGGCAATGACGACCGCCGGTCTGAACCTGATCGGACAGGCGCTGTCGATCTACGACAGCAACTTGAAACTGGTGCTGAGCAACCGCCGTTTCCAGGAAATGTTCGAACTGCCCGATCGTCTGGTCGAGCCCGGCGCGTCCTTCGCCGACACGATCCGCCATCTGGCCGAAAACGGCGAATACGCGCCCGAAGAGAATATCGAGGACATCATCCGCAGCCGCGTCGAACAGGCGCTGGCGTTCGCGCCGCACTATATCGAACGCATCCGCCCCAACGGTCAGGTCATCTCGGTCGAGGGCGCGCCGCTGCCGCAGGGCGGGTGGGTGGCGGTCTATACCGACATTTCCCGCACCAAGCGGGTCGAAGAGATGCTGCGCTCGCGGTCCGAGGAGCTGTCCGACCAGTTGCTGACCCATGCCGAGGAACTCTCGGCCACCAACCGCGAACTCGCCGCCACCATAACCGCGCTGGAAGAGGCCAAGCGGCAGCTGACCGAAATCGAATCGCGCACCCGCCTGACCACCGAAATGATGCCCGCCCATATCGCGCATGTCGATGCCAAAGGGCACTATACCTATTCCAATCGCCGCCTCAGTTCGGTGATGCCGGGACGGCCTTCGGAAATCCTGGGCCTGCACATCTCCGAGGCGCTCGGCCCCTCCGCCTTTGCCCGCGTCGCGCCACATCTGCAAAAGGCCTATGGCGGGCGCACGTCGGTCTTCGAATTCACCGAGGATCACGACCAGCGCCGCATCCGTGTCTCGTTCACGCCGGACGAAGAAGGCGGCGTCTATATCCTGTCGATGGACGTGACCGAGGAAACCCAGGCCCGCGTCGCGCTGCAGCAATCGCGCCGGCGGGCGATGGCGGCGCAAATGACCAGCGGGCTGGCGCATGACTTCTCGAACCTGCTGACCATCATCCTCGGCATGCAGGGCAAGCTGGAAAAGATGGCCCTGCCCGAAGAGGCCGCCGAACTGGTCGCCGCCACCCAGCAGACCGCGCGCCGGGGCGGGCAGTTGCTGAACCGGATCGCCGACATGACCGGCAACCGCACCCTGCATCCGCAGGCCACCGACATGCGCGGACTGCTGGAAGACATGAAGATCCTCGCCTCTCCCTCGCTGCCGCGCGGAATGGGTCTGTCAGTGGTGAACACCCTGCCCGACGAGGCATTGCTGCTTGATCCCGGCATGTTGCAGGATGCGCTGCTGAACCTGGTCCTGAATGCCCGCGACGCCTGTGGTGCGACCGGGCAAATCACCATCAGCGCCCACGCCATCGGCTCTATCTGGGTCGAGATCACTGTTACAGACACCGGCCCCGGCTTTTCGCCCGATGCGTTGGACAAGGCACTGAACCCGTTCTTTACCACCAAGGGCAGCGAAGGGTCGGGGCTGGGCCTGCCAATGGTCTATGACATGGTCAAATTGGCAGGCGGCGACCTGCAGCTGCGCAACTCGCCTTCGGGCGCGGCGGTGATCCTGCGCCTGCCCTATCGCGCCGCCCCGCAGGTGCAGGGCGGGCTGGCCCTGCTGGTCGAGGACAACGACGACCTGCGCAGCCAGTTCCGCGACCTTCTGATCGATCTCGGCCTGTCGGTGATCGAGGCCACCTCGGTTGACGAGGCCTGCGCGCTCACCGCCGATATCGAGGATATCTCGCTGGTACTTTCCGACATCAAACTCGAAGGTTCCGCCACCGGCATCGACCTGATCAAGCGCCTGCAACCCGGATTGCCCTGTATCCTGATGACCTCGCTGCCGCTGACCGATCCGCTGCACCGCCAGGCCCTTGCGCTGGGCCCGGTTCTGCGCAAACCCTTTTCGCGAGCGCAACTCTCTGCCCTGATCCGACCCGAGGCCGCCCCATGACACAACCGCTGGTGACCATTCTCGACGACGAACCCGAGATCCGACAGATCCTGACCGACGCGCTGGAAGAAGCCGGGTTTCGCACCCAAAGCTTCTCGCGCGCCCGCGAATTCGAAGCCTCGCTGAAACGGGTCACTCCGGATGTCTGCCTGGTCGACCTGTCGCTGCCCGACACCGACGGGCTGGCGCTGGTGCACCGGCTGGCGCTGGAACAGGGCGCGGCGGTGATCATCATCTCGGGCCGCGCCCAGGTACAGGACCGGGTGACCGGGCTGGAACTGGGGGCAGATGACTATATCACCAAACCATTCGACCCCGCCGAGGTGGTGGCGCGCATCCGCGCCCGCCTGCGCGCCCCGCGCGCCACCTTACAAACGGGCGGCAACACCGCGCTTTTCAACGGCTGGACCGCCCATTTTGACAGCTACATCCTCGAGGACGACAGCGGCACGCAAACACCCTTCAGCCACGCCGAAGGCGAGGTGCTGCGACTGTTCCTGGAAAGCCCCAAACGCCTGATCAGCCGCGCCCAGATGCAGGAAATGCTGGGCGGCGGCGCCGGTGAAAGCTTCGACCGGGCGATGGATGTGCGCATCTCGCGTCTGCGCACCAAACTGGGCGAAGACCCCAAGAACCCACGCCTGATCAAGACGATCTACGGGGCCGGGTACATCTTTCTGGGCGATGTCAGCTGGCGATAACCCAAAACACGCATAAAGCATCCGCTGCTTCTTTCTGGTCCGAAACAGGAACAGCGTTGGGCCGTCAGTCGGGCTGGTCAGGGCCGGCCTTCTCCGGTCGATCAGTCCAGCGCCAACACCGCCTGTTCCAGCACCCGCAGGCCCGCAACCAGATCGGCCTCATCGGTATCCTCGGCAAAATCGTGGCTGATGCCGCCGATGGAGGGCACGAACAGCATCGCCACCGGCATCAGGCGCGAGACATTGGTGGCGTCATGCAGCGCGCCCGACGGCATCGTCCGCCAGCGCCCCGGCGCAACCGCCTCGGCCCCGCTCTCCAGCGCCGAACGCAGGCGGCCATCCATCGGCACCGGTTCCAGTCCCAGCAGGGGGCCAAACTCCAACTCCATACCGGCTTCACCTGCAACTTCCTGCGCCGTTTGCCGGATGATCTCCTCCATCCGCGCCAGCCGTCCGGCCTCGCCGTCGCGCCATTGCATCGAAAAGGTGGCCCTGCCCGGCACGATGGACGAGGCATTGGGATGCAGCGACACATGCCCGATGGTCCAGACGGTTCGCGGCGTGACCACATTTCGGAACCGGTCGTTGATCCGTGCGCTGAACAGCGACAACGCCTGAAAGGCGTCGCGGCGCAAGTGCATCGGCGTGGTGCCCGCGTGGTTCTGCTGTCCTTGATACGTGATCTTCATGTCGCGGATACCCACGATATCGGTGACGACGCCGATCTGCTCGCCCTCGGCATCCAGTGTCGGCCCCTGCTCGATATGCATCTCGACAAAACCGGTGAATCGTTCCGGGTCCACGAAATCTCCGCCCAGATCGGCGATTGCCGCCCGCGCCGCGCCAAAGGCGATCCCAGAGTGATCGGTCAGCGTGTCGGCCCGATCCAGCGACAGATGCCCCGACCAGATGGCCGAACCGGTGGTGACGCCGAACCGCCCCTCCTCATCCTGAAAACTCACGACCGAGACCGGGCGATCCACCGCCCGCGCCACCTCAAGCGCCGCGATCACGCCCAGTGCACCGTCCAGCCAGCCGCCCTCGGGCTGGCTGTCGGAATGCGATCCCATCAACAACGAGGGGCCTTCGGCCAGACCGAACAGGTTGCCCACCGGGTCGACCTGCACCTGCAGCCCGGCCTCTTCCATCCGGGACGCAAGCCACTTCCGGGCGGCGATGTCGGCCTCGGAATAGGCCGGGCGCACCACGCCCTTGCCGACGCCGGACGCACCGAAACCGCGCAGCATGTGAAGGTCAGTCAGAAACCGCTCTGCGTCCACTGCCATAAGGTTTTCCTTTCCAGTCCGGGGCCTGAGGGGCCATTATTCGTGTCACATCACCACAACAAGTGACAGGTCCAAGGGAGAGAGGCAAATGGCAAAGACGGCACTCATCACCGGCGCATCCAGCGGCATCGGGCGCGGAACCGCCATCCGGCTGGCCTCGGACGGCTGGCACATTCTGGCCCACGGTCGCCGCGAGGACGCGCTTGCCGAAACGCTCGACATGGTGCGCACAGCAGGTGGAACCGGCCAATCCTTTGCCGCCGAAATGGGCGATATGGACGCTGTCGCAGCGCTGGCCGATTGGGCAACGGCGGGTGACCGGCTGGACGCCATGGTGCATTGCGCGGCGAAATTCACCTATGGCCCGGTCTCGACAGAGCGCTTTGCCGATTGGGACAGATCCATCGATCAGGTTCTCAGGGCGACGATCAGGCTGACGGCGCACGTGCTGCCAAAGATTCAGGCGTCGCAGGGATCGTTTGTCTATATTTGCGGTCCAACCTCGTGGCTGGGCTGGAAGAACCACGCAATCCACTGCGCCCTTCGACACGCACAGGCCGGCTTCGCCAAGGCGCTGTTCGAAGACGTTCGCGAGGACGGGGTCGGCGTGACGCTGGTGCATCCGGGATTTGTCAACACACCCGACGTCAACGACACCGGCAAGGACCGCACGCGCATGATCCAGCTTGCGGACATATCCCAGATGATAGCGACCGTCATTACGCTGCCGAACACGGCCTGCGTCACCGAACTGACGCTGCGCCCCCAGCGCTCGCCTTATCTGTGATTTTTCACGCCAAAGCGGCGAAACCCCTCTGGCCCCCTGCGGAAAGCTGACCTAAGACTTGCCGCAAGAGGAGCCGGATATGTCCCACATCACGCTGGTGCGCCACGGGCAGGCCAATACCGAGGCGCGCGACGAGGAAAGCTATGACCGACTGAGCGATCTGGGCCATCAACAGGCCCGGTGGCTGGGCGCGCATCTGGCCGACACTCGCGCACATCATCCCCGCGCCTATTGCGGCACCCTGAAACGTCACGTGGAAACCGCCGCCAGCATGGGGCTGACCAACCCGGTGCAGGACGCGCGCCTGAACGAGATAGAGTATTTCGCCCTTGCCCAGCTGTTCGAAGACCAGCACGGCGTCGCCATCCCGCGCGACCGCGAGGGCTTTGTGCAGCATTTGCCAATGACCTTCACCGCATGGGCCAAGGGCGAGATCGAGAACGCGCCGGAAACCTTTGCCGAATTCGAGGCCCGCGTCTCGTCAGCGCTGCATGACATCGGCACAAAGGGCGGGCCGGCGATCGTGGTGACCTCGGGCGGGCTGATCTCGATGGCGGTGCGGCAGGCCATGGGGCTGGAGATTCCGGCCATGGCCCGCGTCGCCCTTGCCATCATGAACACGTCGATGCATCGTCTGCACCCGATTGGCGATCACCTCAGCCCGGTCCTGTTCAACGCCGTGCCGCATCTGGAAACGCCCGACCGGCAATTCGCCCAAACCCACCTGTGACGGAGCCCACCATGCAGCTTTACTATGCGCCCCGCACCATCTCGGTCGCCGTTGCCATCGCCCTGGAAGAGGCCGGGCTGGAGTATGAGGCGATCCGCCTCGACTTCGCCAATGCCGAACAGACCAAACCGGCCTACAAACAGATCAACCCCAAGGGCCGCGTGCCTGCGCTGGCGGTTCAGGGCGGTATCCTGACCGAAACCGGCGCGTTGCTGGAATACGTCGCGGCCAGGGCTCCGCAAGCGGGGCTGGTGCCCGACGATCCGGTGATGGCCGCGCGCATGCGCGAGGTGATGTACTATCTCGCCTCAACCATGCACGTGAACCATGCCCACAAGCTGCGCGGCGCCCGCTGGGCCGACAAAAAAGCAAGCTGGAAGGACATGACCGCCAAGGTGCCGCAGACCATGACTACCTCATGCAGGTATATCGAGGCGAACGGGCTGCGCGGGCCGTTTGTTCTGGGCGACCGGATCAGCCTTGCCGACTGTTACCTATACGTGGTGTGCAGCTGGCTCGAAGGCGACGGGGTCGATGTGACGGCCTTCCCCGGGATCGCCGCGTTTCGCAAAACGATGGAGGCGCGCGCCTCGGTTCAGGCGGTACACGCCGCCGGGATGCTTTGACAGAAGGACAGGATATGACACATCTCTGGGTCCGGGCCGAACAGCGCCCGAACGAAGAACGGGTGGGGCTGACGCCCGAAGGCGCGGCGCAGCTGATCGCGGCCGGTATCCGGGTGACGGTCGAGGACAGCTCGGTCCGCGCCGTTCCGATTGATGGTTACAAGGCCGCAGGGTGCGAAATTGCGGCCGAGAACAGCTGGCCCGACGCGCCGCGGGATGCGATCATCTTCGGCCTCAAGGAGCTGCCCGAGGACGGCACGCCCCTGCCTCATCGCCACATCATGTTCGGCCACGCCTTCAAGGGTCAGCACTCGGGCCGCGCGCTGCTGCAGCGGTTCAAGGCGGGCGGCGGCACGCTTTATGATCTGGAATATCTGGTGGACGAAACCGGCCGCCGGGTCGCCGCATTCGGCTATTGGGCCGGATATGCGGGTGCGGCGGTGACGCTCAAGGCCTGGGCAGCGCAGCAGCGTGGCGAATTGTGCGGCTCCGTGGGCGTTTATCCCGGCAAGGATGCGCTGAACGCCGAGCTGCTGGCCGAACTGGACGCCACCGGTGCGGACCGCCCCCGCGCCATCGTTATCGGCGCATTGGGCCGGGTCGGCACCGGCGCTTCGGACCTCTGTGAGGCGATGGGCGTTCAGGTCACCAAATGGGACATGGCCGAAACCGCAAGCGGCGGCCCCTTCCCCGAGATCCTCGCCCATGACATCTTTCTCAACTGCATCTTCGCCCGTCCCGGCACGCCGGTCTTTGTCCCCCGTGACGCGATGACCGCCCCCCGAAGACTGACCGCCATCGGTGACGTCGCCTGCGATCCGGACAGCGATTACAACCCGGTTCCGGTCTATGACCGCGCCACCACCTGGGGGGCCCCGGCCCTGCGCGTCGCGACCAATCCGGTGCTGGACGTGATGGCGATCGACAACCTGCCCTCGATGCTGCCAGTGGAAAGCTCGCAGGACTACGCGGCGCAACTGCTGCCCTCGCTGGCCACCCTGAACGACTTGACCGCAGGTGTCTGGGGCCGGGCCGAGGCTGAATTCAAAACCCATATCGAAAGGATCTGAGCGATGACCATTCACTGGTGTGGCACCGGCCTGTCGGCCATCCCCGGATTGCGGCGGCTGATCGAGGCGGGCCATCCCGTCACCGTCTGGAACCGGACCGTCGAAAAGGCCAGGGCCGAGGTCGGCGACCTGACCGATGACATCCGCGCCTTCGACATCGACGCGCTGGGCGCGGTGCTGGCCAAGGGCGACGTGATCGTGTCGATGCTGCCCGGGGACTGGCACGTGCCGCTGGCCGAGCTGGCGATCGCCAAGGGCGCGAATTTCGTCTCATCCTCGTACATCGCGCCCGAGATGCGCGCGCTGGATGACAAGGCGCGCGAGGCGGGCGTGGCGCTGGTCAACGAAGTGGGTCTCGACCCCGGCATCGACCACCTGATGGCGCATGCGCTGGTCGATGACTACCGCGCCTCCGACGCGTTCGATCCGCAAAACCACCTCAGCTTCATTTCCTATTGCGGTGGCATTCCCAAGAACCCCAACCCGTTCCGCTACAAGTTCAGCTGGTCGCCGCTGGGCGTTCTCAAGGCGCTGCGTTCGCCCTCCCGCTCGATCCGCGACTACGCACCGCTCGACGTGGCCCGCCCTTGGGATGCGATCACCAGCTATGTCGCCCCCCTGCCCTCGCCGGAAAGCTTCGAGGTCTACCCCAACCGCGACTCGATCCCCTTCAAGGCCCAGTACCATTTCGAAGACCACTGGCCGGTCAAAGAGTTCGTCCGAGGCACCTTGCGCCTGAACGGCTGGGCCGATGCGTGGGCGGATGTATTCCGCGAAATCGAAACCCTTTCCGGTCCCGAAGGCGACGCACGGCTCAAGGAGATGTCCGACCAGTTCTGGGCCGAAAACGCCTATGACGAGGGCGAGCCCGATCGCGTTGTCCTGTGCGTCGGGCTGAAGGCCGAAAAGGACGGGCGCGAGGTCTGGCACAAGACCTATGTCATGGATGCATGGGGCGACGCGCGCGGCACCGCCATGGCGCGTCTTGTTTCGATCCCGGTCTCTCTGGCGATCGAGGCGGTGCTGAACCGCGCCATCCCGGCGGGCGTGCACGCTGCACCCAGCGATCCGAAACTGGTTCAGTCATGGATGGGCGAAATCGACACGCTGGCCCAGCATCTGCAGGTGGTCGATCACCTGGCCTGACCCACCGAAAATCTGCCCCATCACAACGGGTGATGGGGCAGCTCACAGAATTCGGCGTTTCCTTTCGGCTGCGACCTGCCATAAACACCCGGTACATCTGCCGGAGAGCCCCATGGCGCAGCACACCGCCCGACCAACCGACAACATAGACACTCCTCAGGGGCTGGCCTTTGCCATCACGGCCTATCTGCTGTGGGGGTTCCTGCCCATCTACATGAAGGCGCTGGCCCATATCCCGCCAGCCGAGGTTGTCGCGCACCGGGTCATCTGGTCGGTCCCGATTGCCGGTGCGCTGCTGATCGTGCTGCGCCGAACCCGCGATCTGCGCACAGCGCTGACCCACCCCCGCACATTGGCGATGGGGTGCCTGACCGCAGCTCTGATTTCGGTCAACTGGGGCATCTATGTCTGGGCTATCGGAGCGGGCAAGGCGCTGGATGCGGCACTGGGATATTACATCAACCCGCTCTTCAGCATCGCCTTGGGCGCGCTCTTGCTGCGCGAAAAACTCAGCCCCGCCCAACTCGTCGCAATCGCCCTCGCGGCCACAGCCGTCATCGTGCTGACCGTCGCGGCAGGCCGCCTGCCCTGGGCCGCCATCGGGTTGACCCTGACATGGGGCTTTTATGCTTTTTTCAAGAAATCCCTGCCCATCGGCCCCAATCAGGGTTTCATGCTCGAAGTGCTGATCCTTTCGGTTCCCGCACTTGGGTATCTGACCTATCTGTCGGCCAATGGCGAAAACCACTTTGGCGGCAATATGGTCGATACCTGGCTGTTGATCGGTTGCGGCCTGGTCACCGCCGTGCCGCTGATCGTCTATGCCAACGGTGCCAAACTGCTGCGCCTCTCGACCATCGGCATCCTGCAATATATTGCGCCGACGATGATCTTCCTGACCGCCGTCTTCATCTTTGGCGAGGAATTCGACCGCGCCCGCATGATCGCCTTTCCGATGATCTGGGCGGCGCTGGTGATCTATACCGTGCCGATGATCCGGCGCATGCGCGCTCAGGCCTGAGCAAGGATCACCCGCGCCAATTGCTCGGCCCACAATGCATAGGCGCGCGGGCTGGGGTGATAGCCGTCCGGCGCGGCCAGTGCTGGGTCGTGCGGCAGATCCAGCGACAGATGCCGTGCCTCGGGAAAACCCGCCACCACTTCGCGCAACCCCTGATCCAGCCGCGCGGCCTGTCGCCCGAGAACCCAGGCCAAAGGTTGCGGCAGGGCCGGAAACCGGTGCATCTGCGGCACACCCGTGACCACGACGCGTCGCGCGCCCAGCGGCCCGGTCAGATGCCGCAGCAAAGCCGCCTGCCGTACCATGAACTGCGCCCTGGTCGCCCCCCGCGTCACGTCATTGACGCCCAGTGCCGTCACCACCACGTCGAAGGTGCCGTGCATCCCCATTATCCGCTCCAGCGTGTCCCGCGTGGTGTGCCCGGTTGTGGCCTCCAGCCGCCACTCGACCGCATGGTGCCTCCCCAGATGCCGGACAAGCTGCCCCGACAATGCCTGCGCCTGCGTGCCCGCGCCGACGCCGGCCGCCGAACTGTCCCCCGCAATCAGCAGCCGCAACACCGGGCCTCGCCCCTCGCTCCCCTCGCGCGGGCCAACCGGCTCGGGCAACAGCTGCACCTTGCGCCGCACCGACAGTCCCTGCGCGGCCAAAAGCGGCAACAACGGCACCCGCAAGATCTGGTCGGCAGCAATCAAGAGAGAGCCTCGCGAAACTTCAGGAAGCGGGCATCGGTCAACACCCGCGCGTTCATCGCGTCCCGCAGCGCACCGACGGTCTTGTGGGGCCGCATCACCACCTCGAATTCCTGAATCAATCCCGCGTCGTTCAGGGTGATCAGATCCACGCCCACCGCATCCAGCTCCCCGACCTTGCACTGAAACTCCAGCGCCCAGTCCCGACCCTCGCCCATGATCCGGCGATAACGGAACTCGGAAAACACCTGCCCCACATGGCCCAGCACCGCCGCAACCGGCGCGCGCCCGGTCCATGTCTTGTAATAGGTCGGCGGCAGAAACCGCACATCCTCGGCCAACAGGGCGTGAAGCTGGCTGTCATCGCCCTTTGCCACGACCTCTTGCATCTTTTTGATTGTCGGGTGCATCTCGGCTCCTCTCGTTTGGCCAGAGAGTTGCCAAACGTCGCGCGTCGCGCAAGCGCGACGTTGCGGGACCCCGCCGCCTGCGTTAGGCAGGCGCGCATGAGCGAAACCTATGAGCCCCCGCAAACGCCGCTGGATATCCTGCACGAAGACGCGCAGCTGATCGTGGTGAACAAACCCCCCGGACTTCTGTCGGTTCCGGGGCGCGGCGAGCATCTTGCCGATTGCCTGCTGACGCGGGTGCAGACCGCTTTTCCGCAGGCACTGCTGGTGCACCGGCTGGACCGCGACACTTCGGGGGTGATGGTCTTTGCCCAAACCCCCCACGCCCAACGCCACCTAGGCCTGCAATTCGAGAACAGACAAACCCGCAAGACCTATGTCGCGCGGGTCTGGGGGCGGCTGGAACCCAAGACTGGCACTGTCGACCTGCCCCTGATCGTGGACTGGCCAAACCGGCCACGGCAGATGGTCTGTCACGACACAGGCAAGCCGGCGCTGACCGACTGGCGTGTGGTGAAACACCAAGGCGACACGACCCGCGTGCGCCTGTCCCCGAAAACCGGCCGCTCGCACCAGTTGCGCGTGCACATGCAGGCGCTCGGGCACCCGATTCTGGGTGACCCGTTCTATGCCTCGGGGGCTGCGCGCAACTTTCCCCGCCTGATGCTTCATTCCGAGGAACTGCGCCTGAAACATCCCGAAGGGGGGCTATCAATGAAATTTCGGGCTGCCGCGACGTTCTAGTGCAGGGGCGCTGCCCCTCTTGCCCTGCGGGCAATTCACCCCGGGGTATTGAGGGACAGCGTCCCTCATACCTATGTGAACAAAAGTGCGCCGACGGCGCTCATTTTACTCCGCCGCCCAACCGCCGACGGCCTTGACCTCAAGGAAATCCTCCAAGCCCCAGACGCCTCCTTCGCGCCCGTTGCCGGATTGCTTCATGCCCCCGAACGGGGAACCGGCAGAACGGGATTGCCCGTTCATCTCGACCATGCCCGAGCGCAGGCGGCGCGCCATGCGGTTGGCGCGTCCGGCGTCCTGCGTCTGGACATAGTTGGTCAGACCATAGGGCGTGTCGTTGGCGATCTCGACGGCTTCCTCTTCGGTGTCGAACGGGATCATGGTCAGGACCGGGCCAAAGATTTCCTCGCGCGCGATGGTCATCTGGTTGTTGGCATCGGCAAAAACCGTGGGGCGCACATAATAGCCCTTGTTCAGCCCCTCGGGCCGTCCGGTGCCACCCGCGACCAGGCGCGCGCCTTCATCGATGCCTTTCTGGATCAGGTCCTGGATCTTGGTCCACTGCACCTCGTTCACCACCGGGCCGATATGGCGGCCTTCCTCCAGCGCGCTCCCGACGGTGACTTTGCCCGCGACTTCCGCCGCGGTTTCCACCGCCTGATCATAAATCGGGCGCTGCACCAGCATCCGGCTGGGCGCGTTGCAGCTTTGGCCGGTGTTGTTCATCATGTGCAACACGCCGCGCTTGACCGCCTTTTCGTCCGCATCGGCAAAGATTACATTCGCGCCCTTGCCACCCAGTTCCAGGTGCACCTTTTTCAGCGTGTCCGCCGCGGCCTTGGAAATCGCCGTGCCCGCGCGGGTCGAGCCGGTAAAGCTGACCATGTCGATATCAGGATGCGCCGACAGCTGCGAACCGACGCCCGCGCCATCGCCGTTCACCAGGTTGAAAACACCCGCAGGGAACCCGGCCGCGTCCATCATCTCGGCAAAGATCATCGCGTTGAGCGGGCTTTGTTCCGACGGCTTTAGAACCATCGTGCAGCCCGCAATCGCCGCCGCACCCACCTTGAGCGTGATCTGGTTCATCGGCCAGTTCCACGGCGTGATCAGCGCCGCGACCCCAACCGCCTCATAGATGATGCGGTCGCCGGGCGCGTGATCGCCCAAGGGGCGTTCGAACTGGAACGCCTTGGCGGCGCGGATGAAGTTTTTCAGGTGCCAGATGCCCGCACCCACCTGTTGCGTGCGCGACATGTCGATCGGCGCACCCATTTCCAGCGACATGGCCTGGGCCAGATCCTCGCCGCGCGTCTGGTAGATGTCGATCAGCTTTACCACCAGTGCAATCCGTTCTTCGACCGGCGTCGCCATCCAGCCCGGAAGCGCCGCCTTGGCGGCGGCAACGGCGGCGTTCGTATCCGCTTGGGACCCCAGAGAAATCACCGCGCAGGGCTCTTCGGTCGAGGGGTTGATCACCTGAAAATCACTTGCGACGGCCGGGGCCACCCATTTGCCGTTGATGTAAAAGTCGCGTTTCTCGATCATGGCTCTCCCTCCTGATCCGGGATGTTTTCGACCGCTCGGTCGGTTTTCGCGGCCACTCTGTCACTGCCTTACAGGAGGGGCAAGAGGAGAGTCAAAAAATTTGATCAAATTTTTGCCCCAATAAATTCCCCTTGATTGATACGGATTCCCGGTGGTTCTTCGCCACAAGTCCTGTAACTTCACTCCTTAGTGATTGGTTTGGCACCAACCGACTCGAAATCTCAACGAAAGGACATGAGCCATGGGTTTGCGCATCAACGACACCGTTCCCGATTTCACCGCGGAAACAGATCAGGGCACCATTCAGTTCCACGACTGGATCGGCGACAGCTGGGCGATCCTGTTCTCGCATCCCAAGGATTTCACCCCCGTCTGCACCACCGAATTCTCGGCCGTGGCGCAGCTGGCGGACGAATGGGCCAAGCGCAACACCAAGGTGATCGGCGTCTCGGTGGACAGCGCCGAGGACCACAAGAAATGGAAGGGCGATATCGAGGCCTATGGCAAGGCCAATCCGGGCTTTCCGATCATCGCGGACAAGGGGCTGGAAGTGTCCAAGGCCTTTGACATGCTGCCCGCCGGCTATTACCTGCCCGACAACCCGACCCCGGCAGACAGCCAGACAGTGCGCGTCGTGTTCATCATCGCACCCGACAAGACACTGAAACTGTCGATGACCTATCCGATGAATGTGGGCCGCAATTTTGCCGAAGTACTGCGGGCGCTGGACGGGCTGCAGACCGCCGCCCGCGAGAACGTGGCGACCCCGGCAAACTGGACACCCGGCGACGATGTGGTCATCCCCGTTGCCGTCAGCAACGAGGACGCCAAGGCGAAATACGGTGAATTCACCACCCATTTCCCCTATCTGCGCACCACGAAATTGCCCGGCTAAGGTTTTTGCGGGCGCAGGTGCAACTGCGCCCGATACCAGCCGCGCCTGAGTTCCCGCCCCAGCTTTTCGCCGGGGCGGATTTTTTTCTGGATCGTCGATCCGCCGATCTGGCCCGCGACCTCCTTGTTGCCGGTCCCCAGCAGGGCGTGAATAGGCTGTCCGGTGATCCAGTGCATCTGCAGGAACGTATCCACCGGCCGGTCGATGCGCTCTGTCACCGCCAGCAACCGTTTCGCGGCGTTTTTCCCAACCATCTGGCAGACGCATTGCAGGGCGATGATTTTGGGCAAAATCAGCTTCAGATCGCCCCGCTCCTCCAGCACCTGGGCCGGAACCTCGCGCTGTTTCACCGGCAGGCGGATATAGTGGTCGGGCGTCGCATGACGCTGCAAAACCTCCAGCGCCGCCGCGAACCTTTCGGGATCGACCTGCAGGTCGTCTTCGGCAATGATCGCCAGGTCGATATCTTCCTCGACCAGCTTGCGCCAGATACGCCGGTGGCTTTCGAACACCCCGATCTCGGTCGGGCGCAATGGGAAGGGATAGTGCGGCCGGTACAGGTCGCCGTCATGCAGACCGACCCCGGCAATCTGCGCCGGATCGCGACCATTGACCGCCTCGAACAGCTCGGCACCGGGCAGGTTCGCGCACAGCCGTTCGGCATTCGGACGCCGCGCCGTACTGGAAGACATATGAATAATAAAAGATCGCATGCCCCCGTGCATAGAACACGGGGGCATGCTGTGGAAGCGAAACCGGGAGGGGAGGCTTCCACCAAGGGATCAGAAATTGAAGCGAACCCCGAAATTGACGCTGAACGTATCGAGATCGTCCTCGACCGTGCCGGTCGAAACACCGTTGGGCGCCAGGCGCGGGCTCGAGACATCGAAAGCCCGCGCATAACGCGCATCCAGCGTCAGGGCGGTGGCATCGTTCAGGTCATAGGCAACACCGGCGATCAGCTGGGCGGCGAAATTGGTATCATCGCCGTCAATTGCGACGCCGGGGCCATAAACCACATCGATATCCGAATAGGTCGCGCCGATGCCGAACCCGGCATAAGGCGTCAGCCGGCCGTTTTGCTTGAAATCGAACAGCACGTTGGCAAACAACGAGGTCTGGGTCACATCCCCCGAAACGTTGCCTTCGGCCCCCGGACCATTGCCCGAGAAATTGACCCCGTCGGCATCGTTGTCGCGATAGGACAATTCCAGCTCGACCCGGGTGCCGACAGTGCCGTTCGACCATTGCGGGATTTCCCGGCCAATCGCGACACCAAGACCATAACCGGTGTCAAAATCGGTATCGACATTCTGGTTCGAGCCGCCGATGACGCCCGAAAAATCGGTGTCCTGCAACTGGCTGAACCCTGCATAGCCTTGAATATAGGTACCTTCGGGCAGGCTTTGCGCCGACAAGGCGGTGGCCGACAGCGCCAGAAATGCGGCGGCGGAAAGGGGGCGGGAAATCATGTCTGGGGATCCTCTGTTCCGGATTGTGCAGTGTGCAAAACACATCTGGTGACGCGGAAGCCAAAGAAAAGGACGGGCCGGATCACATGCCGTCACGGTTGCTTTGTCAGGCGTGAGCCGGCATCCAAAACGAAAAGGGCCCCGGCAATTGCCGGGGCCCTGCAAGTCGGTCCGAGGGGCAGATTACTCTGCGTTTTCCTCATTCTTTTCTTTCTTCTCGGGAACGATCTCTTCGCCGGTTTCCTGATCGACCACTTTCATCGACAGGCGAACCTTGCCGCGATCGTCAAAGCCCAGCAGCTTGACCTTCACTTCCTGACCTTCCTTCAGAACATCCGACGGATGGTTCAGGCGGCGGTTTTCGATCTGGGACACATGGACCAGACCGTCGCGCTTGCCAAAGAAGTTCACGAAGGCACCGAAATCGACGATCTTGACCACCTTGCCGGTATAGACCTGACCTTCTTCCGGCTCGGCCACGATCGACCAGATCATGTCATAGGCTTTCTTGATCGATTCCCCATCGGGCGAGGCGATCTTGATGACGCCATCGTCGTTGATGTCGACCTTGGCACCCGAAACCTCGACGATCTCGCGGATGACCTTGCCGCCCGAACCGATCACTTCACGGATCTTGTCGGTTGGGATGTTCATGGTCTCGATGCGCGGCGCGTGGACCGAGAACTCGTTGGTCTCGGACAGGGCTTTGCCCATCTCGCCCAGGATGTGCATCCGGCCGTCCTTGGCCTGTGCCAGGGCGGTTTCCATGATCTGAGGCGTGATGCCCGCAACCTTGATGTCCATCTGAAGCGAGGTGATGCCGTTTGCAGTACCCGCAACCTTGAAGTCCATGTCGCCCAGGTGGTCTTCGTCACCCAGGATGTCGGTCAGAACCGCGTAAGACCCGTCATCTTCCAGGATCAGGCCCATGGCCACACCGGCAACCGGGGCTTTCAGCGGAACACCCGCGTCCATCATCGACAGCGAACCGCCGCAGACAGACGCCATCGAGCTTGAGCCGTTGGATTCAGTGATCTCGGACACCACGCGGATGGTGTAAGGGAAATCGGTCGGCGCAGGCAGAACCGCCTGCAGCGCGCGCCATGCCAGCTTGCCGTGGCCGATCTCGCGACGACCGGGCGAACCCACGCGGCCAACTTCGCCAACCGAATACGGAGGGAAGTTGTAGTGTAGCAGGAAGTTCGATTTGAAGTTGCCATGCAGCGCGTCGATGAACTGCTCGTCGTCGCCGGTGCCCAGCGTGGTCACGGCCAGCGCCTGTGTTTCACCGCGGGTGAACAGGGCAGAACCGTGTGTGCGCGGCAGCAGCGAGGTTTCGGCTTCGATGGCGCGGACATCGGTGGTCGAACGACCGTCGATACGCTTGCCGCCCTTGACGACATCGCCGCGCAGAATGCCGGCTTCCAGCTTTTTCATCGCCGAACCAAGGTTGGCGTCTTCCAGCTGTTCCTCGGTCAGCGCTTCCTTGATCGTTTCACGGGCAGCGGCAACAGCGGCGGTGCGCTCCTGCTTGTCGGTGATCGCGAAAGCGGCGCGCATCTGCTCTTCGCCGGCGGCCTTAACTGCAGCGTAGAGGTCCGAGTAATCGGGTGCGACGAATTCAAACGGCTCTTTCGCGGCTTCTTCGGCCAGCGAAATGATCAGGTCGATCACCGGCTGGATCTGTGCGTGCGCAAAGGTCACGGCGCCCAGCATTTCGGCCTCGGACAGCTCGTACGCTTCCGATTCCACCATCATCACGGCGTCTTTGGTGCCGGCCACAACCAGATCCAGACGCTGTTCAGGGTTCAGGCGCAGGTCCTGCATGTCATCCACGGTCGGGTTCAGGACGTATTCGCCATCCACGAAACCAACGCGGGCACCGGCGATCGGGCCCATGAACGGCGCGCCGGAAATGGTCAGCGCAGCCGAAGCGGCAATCATCGCGACGATGTCGGGATCGTTGACCAGATCGTGGCTCAGCACGGTGCACATCACCAGAACTTCGTTCTTGAAGCCGTCAACGAACAGCGGGCGGATCGGACGGTCGATCAGACGCGCGGTCAGCGTCTCTTTTTCGGTCGGGCGCGCCTCGCGCTTGAAGAAGCCACCCGGAACCTTACCGGCGGCATAATATTTCTCTTGGTAGTGTACGGTCAGCGGGAAAAAGTCCTGACCGGGTTTTTGCGCCCGTGCAAAGGTCACGTTTGCCATGACGCTGGTTTCACCCAGCGTGGCAATCACGCTGCCGTCGGCCTGACGGGCAACCTTGCCGGTTTCCAGTGTAAGCGTTTCCTCGCCCCACTGCATCGATTTCGTCGTTACATCAAACATATGCGTATCCTAGAAGGGAGCACTCCCGCCCCTGCGGGTCTCCCGTTTTGCATGGCGGCCCCATTGCCGCCGACCCCACTTTATCTTCCATTCGAGTGCCGGGGTCATGGCACAACGTCTCAGATGACAGCGCCCATACAGGAGAATGATGCGGATTGAAAGTTGGAATTGTCGCAAGAGCGACGCGCACCGTCACGCGTCCGCAACCTGGTCCACGATCGGCGGGGCCATGCCCAACAGGTCCAGAATGTCCCGGTGTCCTGACGGCAGGATCGGTGTCACTGCCAGAATATCGGGCTTGGCCTCGATCTCTGCGGTGCGCGACCTCACCCGTCCGGCGGCCTCGGGCTGGCCTGCCCGGCGCAGGATTTCGGCCTTGAGTGCCGGGAAAACCCCGCAGGTGGACCTGAGTTCGATCGACGTGTCGATATGCTCCAAAGCCGCCTCGAACCGCCCGTCCAGCATTGCCGCAAGGGCGGCCAGAAAACACACATAGGGCCGGTCCATGTCGCTTTTGAAACTGCGGAAGTAAGGGACCAGCACCGTTTCGACCCCCGCAAAGTCCCCTTCTGCCAGCGCCAGTTCGGCCTCGACCTCGAACCGCAGGTGATAATCCGGGTTCAGGGCTGCAACCCGGGCGTTGTTGCGCCGCGCCCCAACGAAATCTCCCAACACGTTGATCATCACCTCGGATCGCACCTTGCAGACAAAATCGCTGCGCGGGGCGTTCTCGATCGCAATATCCGACAGCTGCACCATCCGCTCCAGAATATCTGGCGCAGGCGGTTGCACCCCACACCGGATCAGGCGCAACCGGGCATGCACCCACATGGCCTGCGCCATTGGGTCGTTGGGCGACAGATCCAGACATCGCTCCAGCAGCTCGATCGCCTTGAGATACCCCTTGATCGACCCGCGATAAAAGTTCTGCGCCGCCCGCGCCCGCAATTCGGACGGGTTCAGCGCATCATCCGGCAGATCGGACGTTCGCTCTGCATCGCGGGCATTGATTTCGGTGCGCAGATCCTCGTCACAGACCTGCGCCGCCTCCGTGATCAGGTCATACAGGCGATCGGGCCTGTCCTCGAACCGGTTCGACCAGAATACCTGCCCGGTGCGCACCCTGACCATCGACACTACCAACTGGGCCGAGTTGCGCAGGCTCAACCGGCTTTGCAAGCGATACGTCGGCGCAGGGCTGGCACCCTCGGCGACAGAAGACACCTGGATCCCGGTGCGACGGGACAGGCGATAAATCATCTGCTCGCGAAACTCGTCGGCCGGTTCCCTCAGTTCCGTACTGTCCGGTGAGATGCGGGTGCGCTCAACCCCGATGACCGGAATTTCATCGCGCCCCTCGGGATTGCGGATTTGAGGCCGCCATTGATGCGCCTGCACCGGATACGAGATGTTCTTGAGTTCGAATGTCCCCGCTTCGGAAAACTCCGCCGCCAGCGACCTGTCGAGTTGCCGCCGGGTCTCCTCCGAAATCATGATCCCGCCCGGCGGGGCTTCGGATTGCAGCCGGGCCGCGATGTTCAGGCAGGTGCCATACAAATCCGCTCCATCATCGACATATTCGCCGATGTGGATGGCCGTTCGGATATTGATCGACGTGTTCCCGCCAAGCTCGGTCTGCATCGCGCGCGCGCATTCCACCGCATGGGTCGCGGCATCGAATCCCACGATCCAGCCATCCCCCATGCGCTTCAGGACCGCTCCGCCATGGGTCGAGACCGCAGGTTCAAGACAGTGTTCGTAAAATTCTTGCACCAACGCGATCGTGGCGGCCTGGTCCGCCTCCATCAGGCCGGAATACCCGACCACATCCGCAGTCAAAATGGCCGCAAGCCTGCGCCTCATCTCTGGCCCCTCCCGTGATCCGGAATCTAGACCAAATCGGTTCGGGCTGTCATCAGCGACGGCGGGCCAAAACGAAAACGCCCGCCGGGTGGCGGGCGTACAAACCGGACAATGCCGGTTTCAAAACCTGTACGAATTGTACAAATGGCGCGCTTAGCGGCGGATGCCCAGGCGCTTGATGAGGTCCTGATAACGGGCCTCTTCCTTGCCCTTCAGATAGTCCAGCAACTTGCGGCGCTGTGCCACCATCTTCAACAGACCACGGCGTCCATGGTTGTCTTTCTTGTGGGTCTTGAAGTGTTCGGTCAGCGTGTTGATGCGCGAGGTCAGGATGGCAACCTGGACTTCCGGCGAACCTGTGTCACCTTCCTTGGTTGCGAACTCTTTCATAACACGTGCTTTTTCTTCAACAGTGATCGACATCGGGGTCTCCTTTGAGGTTAGAGTGAATGGCGCAGGCCGGGATGTCGTCCAGCACAGGCCCGTGGAGATATCCGCCCTGATTCCGGAGCAGATGGGCGCGTATAAGCGCAATTACAGCAGATAGCAAAGGGATTTTGCCGCCTACGCATCGAACCCGTATTGCGACAGATCACTCTCGCGTATCAGCTGGATGTCCGAAGCCGAAACCACACCATCCCCATAGAGCGAGGCAATTTCCTGCCCGGCAACCAATACATGGGTCAGACGCGTGTTCTCCTCGTCCGGCTTGATCTCTATCTCGGGCGGCTCATCCTGATCCCAGGTCACCAGCAGTCGGTCTTGGCCCGGCTCGAAATCCATCACCGTCACGGCGTTCTCCATCGCCTCTGCGCCGACAATGATACTGTCCGCATCTTCGCCCGAAGTCACGATATCTCCTTGACCCGCCAGAATAATATCTTCTCCCGAACCGCCATTGAGATAGTCGACCTCTGTCTCGCCGACCTCTCGACCGGTCAATACATCCCGCCCGTCACCGCCAAACAAGCTGTCCGATCCGGCACCGCCCGACAGGCTATCGTCGCCGTCCCAGCCATGCAGAGCATCGTTACCCGCATCACCGGTCAAGTCGTCATCGCCCTGACCGCCAGTCAACGTGTCCTCGCCATCGCCCCCGGCAATCGAATCGTCACCGAAATCCCCAAAAAGCGCATCATTTCCACTGCCGCCCGCAAGTTGATCATCCCCAAACCCGCCATGGATTTCGTCATCATCTTCTTCACCCGAAATGGAATCGTCGCCTTCGGCACCCTGTAACGTATCATTTCCCGCCCCTCCGAAAATTCCGTCGTCACCGGCATATCCGTTGATCTGGTCATTCCCTTCGACGCCGCTCAAGTTGTTATCTCCGTCATCGCCTGCGATGACGAGATTGCCGTCAAAGTCGCTGATAATCGAAGTATCCCCCCCGGCAGAGGCGTCAAGGACACCGGAAGCATCGGACAGATCCTCAGGTTCCAGCAGATTGCCCTGCTCTTTCTCCCCCTCTAACTCGCCTTCGGTCTGGGCATCCGCGTTTTCATCCTCATCCGGCGTATCGCCACCGATCAAATAGGCTGCGCCGCCTAGGGCTGCAACGCCCAGCAAACCTGCAATCCAGAACATACCCGACCTCCGCACTAACAGCGCCCAAACAAGGGAAACATCCCATGTTTCAAGGACTTCGGTCAAAGCCGATCTGTGTAACTGGTTAATGACCCGTGGACGTTGCCCAGCGCTCGGGTTGTTGAGAATAGGCGATGTAAAGCGGATGTTTTGGGTGCCCCTCTTTGGTCAGCCCTAGGTGAAACAGGGGTTGACCGGTGCCCCGCAGCAACCGTTCCACTTCCTGCCCGCGTTCCAAATGCGATCCGTGGGTACCCCAAGCGGCAATGATTTGATCGGCCCAATTTACACCCGACAGTATTGCCGCGTCGTTCTCTGGCCCAACCGGATCGATGGCGGCGCGCATCTTGCGCGGGTCGGTGTCACGCCAGGCAAAGATGTTCGTGACTTGAATCGCACCGAAGCCCAGCGCGCGGGCGCGGCGTTCACAGCGCTCCACCGTGGGGTCGTTCTGCACCTCGGTTGCGGTCGAAGGGTTCAGCATGACGAAAAGCGCCCTGCGCCCCGTCTGATCCCAGATGCGGGTCAGGCTGTAGCGATAGCATTCGCAATCGGAATAGATGGCGGTCGAGGGCGCATCGCCCTTGGTGTGGCTTCGGGTGATCATCCTCGTGCGCATATCATACTCGGAATCCGCCCGCCACATGCATCCCGGCGGCAATCATTCTCAAAAGAGACGCCAGCCGAATCGAATGACAACATCCCGATGATAGATGGCCAGACAATGCTGGCCATCCATTGTATGTCCGTTCCGCAATTGGCTGAACGGTCGTCTGATCACGATCAGAGGAACCGGAAAACGATCGGGCAGTTGACGACGAAGCCTACCGAGCCGAAATCACCGCCTTCAAGCCCTGTGATCCAGCCACGTTCGACGAGGCCGAGGATCTGGAATTCCTCGGTTACGCGGCTCCGAATACCCTGCTCGATCGCTGCTTGCGTCCAGACACCCGGGTTCAGGTCCCAAAGCGGGCTGTAGTCGGTGGCCACGGTAGGAATGCCGCCCAGCACGTTCAAAGGCGTCCGGCCGTCGCTCAGGGCACTGTTGAGGCCCTGACGTTGCGGATTGTCGTCGCCTGTATGCCCGTTCACCATCACAAAAATGCGCTCGACCGGCGAAAACAGGCTATCATCCGCGCCAACATGAATGCTGGCCAGACCTGGCGCATAAGTTGCTCCTTCGAGTGCTGCCGGAGCGGGGTCGTTGGCATCGGTTGAGACATACAGAACAGGGCGTGCAAAGCTGAACCCGGCGGTCAGTTCGAGGGTGACAGAGCCTTCTTCGGGGCAAATTGAGATCACTTTGTCATGCACGACCGAATGATCGGCTTCGCCGTCGCAGAATCCGTTCAGAATATCGGCATCAACGTCGAACGCAATGATCGGCGCATTATAGATAAACCCGCCTGCGTTTTCGACCTTGACCAGTGGGCTATAGCTTTCATCTCCGACCGAACCGGGCTGGACGGCTTTGGGAGGAAAGAAATTCGGCGCGTCGCCCGGCGTCACGCTGCGTTCTGGAGAAAAATCGACAGTCCCGGAGGCAAACACGAGTTGCAGGTCTTCGGCGAGCGTCGCCTTGCGGACCGCATGCCCGACTTCGGTATAGGTTAATTTCGGCGAGTAGTTCAGCCCCAGCGCTTCGGCATTGCCCTGGTCGTTGGTATCAAGAACGACATACCAGACCGTTTCACCGCTTTCCATCCGACCTTTGTAGAGGGGCAGGGTCACAGTACCTGCGTCGACATCGACCTGACCCGCTTTCAGCAGCTTGTACGGACCAATCAGTTCTTTTTGTACTTCCGAAGGGGCGGGACCGAAATAGGTCAAGGGAATGTCGGCACCAATGGACGGCGGCGCAGGTGCGACATCGCCATCGTCATCCGAGGCTGCGCCTTCGGCATAAACCCCAGACGCCAGAATGGACAACATGGCGGCGCTAAAAAGAGTCGTCGCACCTTTGTTGAATACTTGCATCACTCATTTTCTCCTTGTGATGGCCATGAACTCTTCACAGCTCCAATGTCGCGACAACTCGAAAGGCATTCGCCAATTCGGATCGCGGCACAAGTGACGTTTGGTCAACGCCCCATCAAATGCGATTCACAAGGATGTTGGTTCCAAATAGTTCATACTATGTCAGAAACGCGTGATCGGATCCGGCGTCAGGACGCAAACACCCGGCTTGGATGAAGTTCGCCGGATTTGTAGATGCCCACGGCCACTGCCTGGCCATCCAATGAAGCCCAGGCCTCGTCGCCGTATTCGACATCGGACGCAAAGACCATACCCGGATTACCATTGCGCAGACGGGTGGCGCCTTCGGGGGTGCATTTCAGTTCCGGCAGGTCGGACAGGCCGGTTTCCAACGGGTGCAGATATTCGTCCAGCGCGGTTGTTTTCGCCATTTCGTCAATCTGCTCGATGCTTAACCCGTCCTCGGCCTCGAACGGACCGGACCATATGCGGCGCAGTTCCTTGACGTGGCCGTGACAGCCCAGCGCTTCGCCCAGATCGCGGGCAATCGAGCGGACATAGCCGCCTTTGCCGCAGGTCATCTCCAGCACCACATGGTCTTCGTCGGGGCGGTCAACGAGGATCAGTTCCTCGACCCAAAGGGGGCGGGCGGTCAGCTCCACATCCTCCCCATCGCGGGCCAGTTTATAGGCGCGTTGGCCGTCGATCTTAACCGCCGAGAATTTGGGCGGCACCTGCATGATGTCACCCAGAAACGGGGTCAGCGCCTGTTTGATATCGTCATCCGACGGGCGCGCATCGCTTTGCGCGATCACTTCGCCCTCGGAATCGTCAGTGTTGGTGGCCTGCCCCAGACGCACGGTAAAGGTATAGGCCTTCAGCGCATCGGTGATATAGGGAACGGTCTTGGTCGCCTCGCCCAAGGCAATCGCCAGAACGCCGGTCGCCTCGGGGTCCAGCGTGCCTGCATGGCCCGCCTTTTTGGCATCCATCGCCCAACGCACCTTGTTGACCACGGCGGTCGAGGTCATGCCCGCGGGCTTGTCCACCACCAGCCAGCCGGAAATGTCGCGACCCTTGCGTTTGCGTCCCATCATGCACCTTGAATCTTGCTAAGGCGCGCGAGTTAGCGGATCACACTGCCGCTGTCAATTTGCGGGCGTTTCTTCGACCACGCCGACAATCGGCCCCAGCGAGAATCCCAGATCCGAGCGGTTGCTGGCCCGCTCATACATCCGCGAGATATTGCCGTCGAAGAACAGCGCGTTTGGTGTGCCAAGCACATCGCGGAACAGACGCCCGAACTCGTGGAAGGTGACATAATCTTCCGAGATCGCAAACACCGCCTGTGTACCATCGGAACTGGTGCCGACCCCATTGCGGACATAAAGCGAGGTCGAATCGGGCAGGAAACGCGGGTGCAGTTCTCCGTCGATCACCAGCATGGGGCCGGATTGGGTGGCAAAGCGGCAGGTGGGGGCCTGATCCACGTAATCAAGCGTTTCAAACACATCCGCCCGGCCCTCCCGGATGCAGAACACGCCATTGGGCAGTAAACCGAAATTGCCGGGACCGGGGTTGGCGATCACACGCATCTGCTCCTGCCCGTCCTCGACATAATGGCCAACGGGTGACCGGTCGTCGTGATACATGCCAGCGTTCATTGCAAAAGCCAGTCGCTTGCCTTCCGGGGCCAGCACTTCGTTGACCGCCGAAAAATGCCCCAAAACCTGACCGTCTTCACCGTTCAGGAACAGCCGCAGATCTTCATTGGCGGCATCGACGTTGCAAACCGTATAACGTTTGTCCTCATGGGTCAGCTTTTCACAAGTGACCGCACCTGCCTGCGCGGCCCAGAGAAGCGTTGCCAATGTGACAAACGTGCGGATCACTCGTCCAGATCGCGGCGCACCGCGTCCTGTTCGAACATGCGCCGGGTGTCGTCCAGACGGTCAAACGTGTCATCCAGCCGAAAGCGCAGATCGGGCGCGAATTTCAGGCCGATTTTCTTGCCGACCATGCGCCGCAGCTCACCCTTGTTGCGGGCCAGAAGTTCGATCACGTCCTCCTGCCCTCTGCCGCCAAGGGGCAGCACATAGGCGGTGGCGATCTTCAGATCGGGCGAGGTGCGCACCTCACCCACGGTGATCGACATGCGATTCAGGTCGGGGTCGTGGACATCTCCGCGCGCCAGAACTTCGGACAGGGTGCGACGGATCAGTTCGCCGACACGCAGCTGCCGCTGGGACGGGCCGGGGCCATCATGGAATTTGTTCTTTGCCATAATCCCCGATCTAAGCGCAAAGCGGGGCTTTGCCAAGCGGGCGCGAACCGGGTAGGAGGCTTTGAGCCGACTTAACGAAAAGGACCAGCGCAATGACCCATATTCCGGGGATCGTCATCACAGGGGCTTCGGGCCGTATGGGGCAGATGCTGATCAAGACCGTGACGGACAGCGATCAGGCCCGTCTGGTCGGCGTGGTCGAACGCAAGGGCCATGACTGGATCGGTCAGGATGTGGGCAAGGCCATGGGCGGGCAGGCACTGGGCGTCACTGTCACCGACGATCCGCTGGAGGCCTTTGCGCAGGCGCAGGCAGTGATCGACTTCACCGCGCCCGAGGCGACACTGGAATTCGCCGCGCTGGCGGCGCAGGCACGCTGTGTGCATGTTATCGGCACCACCGGCATGTCCGACGAACAGATCGCAGCACTGGAACCCGCATCTCGCCATGCGGTGATCGTACGGGCCGGAAACATGAGCCTTGGCGTCAACTTGCTGGTGCAACTGACCAAAAAGGTCGCAGCCGCGCTGGATGAGGATTTCGATATCGAGATCATCGAAGGTCACCACCGTCACAAGATCGATGCCCCATCCGGCACCGCCTTGATGCTGGGAGAGGCCGCAGCCAAAGGGCGCGGGGTCAAACTGGCGGACGTTTCCGACCGGGGTCGGGACGGCATCACCGGCGCGCGCAAGCGCGGTGATATCGGCTTTCACGCTATTCGCGGCGGCGACATCGTGGGGGAACATGATGTTCTGTTCGCCGCCCCCGGAGAACGCATCGTTCTGCGCCATCTGGCCACCGACCGCGCCATCTTTGCCCGCGGCGCGCTGAAGGCAGCACTGTGGGGCCAGGGCAAGGCACCGGGTCAGTACAACATGGTGGATGTGTTGGGGCTGTAATCCATAGACGCCCAGGTTACAGGCGCTAAGATCTGTCTATGCGACGCCTGAAATCCCGCGTGTTCAACAGTGCCCTGTTGGTGGTGTTCTATCTGACGCTGCTGCCCTTCGTCGCGCACGGGATTGACATGATCGGCGTCGGGCTGTCTGAGGGCGCGGCACAAAAAAGCTACTTGTTTGCTTATGACCAGAGTGTCGCTAATGCGGCGATGATGTTGCATATCCTTTCCGGAACAGTGTTGGTGGCTCTTGTGCCACTGCAGCTGCTGAAAGGGCTTCGGCTTAAATTCAATCGGTTTCACCGCGGCTTGGGTGTGGCTCTGATTGCGTCGGCTTTGATCACAGGACTGGCAGGAATGACCTATATCCCCCTGCGGGGAACGATCGGTGGACCGATGATGTCTGCAGCGTTTTTCTTGTATGGGCTCTGTCTGTTCACTGCAGCTCTGATGGTGGCGCGCATGGCTATGATCGCGGATCGTGCTGGCCATTGGGTGTGGGGTCTGCGTCTGTTCTGGCTGGCGCTGGGGTCGTGGCTCTACCGTGTGCATTATACGCTTTGGTTTTTGATCACCGGAGGGCTTGGTTCCACGCCTGACTTCTCCAGGCTTTTCGACCGAATTCAGAATTTTGCTTTTTTTGTTCCTTATCTTGTCGCGGTGCAGATCTGGATTGTGGTCCGACCAAGGGCACGGCGCGATAGCCTAAACTTGTATCGAGACTACTCAGGGGTATAGGCTCGGCTAACCGGCGCCATCATTTCGAAAGCCGGGTATCCGGGAGATTACGTTATGATTAGATTTCCAATGATACTTCTGTCTGCCATTCTTGCGACAGCAGCCGACGCCCAACCCAGCGAGGCAGAGAAAAAAGCCCTTGAGGAATATTGCAGGGAAGACGTTGAGCGTCTTTGCAAGGGCGTGAAAATTGGCGGCGGTGCTATTGCGGAATGCTTAAAGGAACACGAACCCGAGATGTCGGTCGGCTGCCTAGAGGCATTAAAAAAAGCACGCGGCGAATAGGTGCTCAAATGTCCTTGATCTTGTCCGCTCGCAAAGGGCAAGCTAGGTAGACGCCGAACTCCCGCCCGATATCTGCGCTGACGCGGGCATGCACACGGCCTTGCCTGTCCAGAAAGCGTTGCTCGTCTTCGACCGGGAAAATCCCCTCGTGCCAGATACCGGGATGGATATACAGCCCGCGCGAACCGTCGCACCAGAACGCCACCACCTTTTCTGGTGTCAGGTTGTCGCCGGGCAACGCGGCAGGAATGATGAAGGGCTTGTTGTCGAGCGGCCAGAACATCTGCCCACCATCCGGGTGATAGTTCATGTGCCACAGCAGCACCTGATCGCGGGGCGCTGTTTGGCGACTTGTCTGTGCCTGCTGCGGATCGGTTGACCATCCGAGGACATAGTGGCCATTGACCGCTTCGTTCTCGCCATAAAGCACGTCACCCTTCCACTCGCCACGAAAGGTGCCTTCGACCCAGCCTCCTTCGTCGCCGGTGCCTTCATCGATCGGTCGCCACCCCTGCTGTGGCCAGCGGGTGATCTCGATCTCGAACCCTTCGGGATCATCGACCAGACACCCATAGCCTTTGACCGAAGCGTCCGTCGCGCGGATCAGGGGGACCTCGTGCCAGGGCAGCGAGGGTTTGGTGCTGGCTTCAAAGATGTATTCCGGGGCGTTCATGCGGCCTCCATGTGCTTGTCGACCATACGCTGCACCATCGGCGCAAAATGTGCAAAGTCAGGGGTTTCCATATCGGCGCGTTTTCCCGCCTCATCCAGATAGCGGACCTGAATGATCTCTTTCAGGTTCGGGTTGGCCTCGAACGCGGCAACTTCTTCGGCGCTCATCGGACCACCTTGCAGTTCCAACGTGTGAACCGACGCCGCGGACAGGCGATTGAAATACTCGGGCTTGGTGGCACACAGATACCGCTTGGCCGCCACGTGATAGCGGCAGCAATCGGTGATGACCGAGGGGAAGAACTGCTCCAGCACTTCCGCGCCCGCGTCCTCATGATGACGGTCTTCGGTGTCGTCGGGGTGGTAGGTGCCGAACTCGGATGTGAAATGGCCGATATCGTGCAGCAATGCGCCCACGATGATTTCCTCAGGCATCCCGTTCTGCTCGGCAATGGTGGCTCCTTGCAGCATGTGCTGGGCCATGGTGACAGGTTCGCCCAGATACTCTTCACCGCCGCGGCGTTCGAAAATATCCCCGATGAAGGCGACGATATTGTCCCGGTTCAGGGTCGAGAAATCGGGTTTCATTCCGCCGCCTCCGGTTGGGCCATCTCCATCACAGCCAGTGTGGACAGCAACCCGTCCTTGTCGGCGTAACATCCCTGCAACCAGCGCGATCCGGCCCCGGAATAGCCCAGCCGCGCGTGCAGGACGCGGGTGTTGTCGACAATAAAGCTTTCCCCCGGTTCCAGCTTGAACGACACGCCCATGGCCGGATCGTCGATGATATCACCCAATTGGCGATAGGCGGCGTAATATGCCTCCATCTTGTCAAACGGCACATCCACAAAGGGGGCAGAAGAGCGGTTGTTGAAGCGGATGCCGATCAGCTCGCCATCCGGTGACAACTCGATCATCGGACGGCGCGAACGCAGGCAGACCCCGTCCGAGCCCTTGTATTCGAACCGCGCCGGATATCCGGCCAGCAGGGCAAAGCCTTCGGGGTTTGCGTCACGCAGTTTTTCGATAGCGCGGAAGCCGTCAACAACGATGGAATCCCCGCCTTCCGCGGAGTTTTCCAGACAATAGAGGATTTGCAAGGTCGGCACCGGGTCGCGATAGGGGTTGTCGGTATGCGCCTGAAGGCCAAGCCCGGTATAGGCAAGGTTGGTCGGGTTCACCTCGGTTCGCACCTCGAAATAGGGGCCATAATTGGTTTCGCGGACATAGCCGAACAGGTCAGCGACCTTCAGCAGCGATTCAGGCTCGGTCGGGCCGCCGGTCAGCTTGGCAAAGCCGAACTCGGCCACAGCGGCCAGCCAGTTCCGCTTGACCTCGGGGTTGGCGTGCACCTGGAGCCAGTCGGCGCTAGGGGCGGCGATACCGCGTTCCCAAGTTGTGATGCCGGGGGCGGTCCAACCGGGTTCATGCGTCTGATCGCGGTCATAGCTGTTTTCGGCCAACCACGCGGCGGGAAAGATGACCGTTTTCCCTTCGGGCTGGAATGTGATCTGCAAATCACCGTCCACCACGTCCGCGGCGTCGACAGAGATATCCGCAGGGATATCGCCGATTGTGATCAGCCGCTGACCATTGCCGGGCGCGCGGGTTTCGGGGTCGAGCGCGTTGTCACGCAACCAGATAGCATGAAAGCGCGCGCGGGCGCCGTTGGCAAAATCCAACGTCACGATGGACGTGTCATGGGTGACTGTGCGCAGCATGGGTTGTCTCCTGTTCGGCGAACTGTACTTGAGGAAATACCTTGCGCATGACATTACGACAACTAATCCTTATTTCGACTAAGGGATGGAAATTCTTATGGATAGAAAACGGCGTGGCCTTCCGCCACTGGATTGGTTGCGGGTATTTGAAGCTGCGGGCCGCTTAGGGGGATTTTCAGCCGCAGCTCGTGAGTTTGGCCTGACGCAGGCGGCGGTCAGCCAGAGAATCGGCAACCTCGAGGTCTGGCTGGGCCGGTCGCTTTTCGTTCGCGAGGCGCGCGGCGTGTCGCTGACGGTTGAGGGAGAAAGCTATCTGCCATTGGTTCAGGAAAGCCTGACTGCGTTGGAGCGCAACACCGAAGATCTTTTCGGAAAGTCCCCCAGAGAGCTGCGCGTTGCGGGCATGAGTTCACATATCAACGCGCTGGTAGTGGCGCGATGTGCGGGGTTTCACATCGACCATCCCGAGGTCCGGTTGGTCACCGAATCCTTGGCATTGCGATCGGAACTGGATGAGGCCAGGACTTGGCTGCAAGTCCGATATGGTCGCGGCGTGTGGCCCAGACGAGAAGCGCAACTGATCGCGCAAGAAGTGCTGGCCCCCATGGCCGCGCCCGGAACGGAATGGGGTGCACCGTTGATCGAATTGCGCGGCGAACGGCCCGGCTGGCGCGAATGGGCACGCAACGCAGGCCAGCCGGACACTGCGCCTGCCTTGCTAAGCGTCGACTCGATGGGGCATGCGTTGACGGCAGCCGAACAGGGGCTTGGTGTAGTTTTGGGGTCAATCGCTTTGGCAAAGACGGCTTGCGCGGCCAGACGGTTGCACCTGCTCGGCCTACCCGCGTTGCCAACCCGCGACGGATACTGGCTGACATGGCCTGAGGGGCGGCTGCAATCCAGGCGGCAGCGTGCATTGGTTACCGGGTTTCTGGATTTGATTCGACAGGATGCCTGACAGGGCCCATTTCAATGTTTGGTTTTGAGGTAATCCCGAGTTGCGGTATCCTGCAATCAGGAGATTTCCGATGCCTGCATTTGTGTTCAACTTCCTTGCTGTCATCCTTATAACTATCCTGCCCGCGGGCAAACTGGCCGCCCAAAGCCCGCAGGATCTTGTGCAGTGGATCTATGTGTCACTATCGCAACCGGGACTTCATGGTGTTCCCTATCTGTCTGCTCCAGAGCGTCGGCAGCAGTTCTTTTCCGACCGCCTTATCCGCCTGTTTGCCGCGAATGAATTTAAGGACGCCAACCGCCAGCCGCCGTGCATCGGTTTTGGCGTCGATGTTTCCGGGCAGGACTATGACGCTGCAGAGATCTTGCGCACCCTGCAAATCGAGGCCGTGAACGAAGGCACCCGCCAGATCGTGCATGCAAGGTTCCGGAACTTCGGGAAACCCGAAATTGTGAGTTATGAATTTGCCCCGGTCGACGGGCATTGGCGAATCGATGACATCGCCGGCCAAGGATGGCGTTTGTCGGAAATACCTTGTGACGCAGCCAACGTCGCAGCGCCGTCAACCGAGCTTGCCGGATATTGTTATGTTCACGATGGAGGGACGCTGAGGATCGAACTCGACAGCACTGGTGCCGGTCTCTTCGACCTCGAAATCTGGGCGGCAACCGGTCATTTCTGCGGGATCAGAGGTAATTTGACCCCGACAACGACAGGATGGCTCTATCAGGAACAACTGTCCAACGGGGTGTTATGCCGCCTTGAGTTGGGAGTTACGCGGGATCAAGGAGTCAGGATCAACGACCCGCAACACGATTGCAAGTCGCACTATTGCGGAATGAAGGCCGCGATGGATGGCACGGAGTTCCCCAGGTCTTCGCAGGTCGATTGCGCGCAAGTTCCCCGCGATCAGAACTGAGCCTGTCAGAAGTCGATGGCGATGCCCTTTTTTTCCCAATCGCCATAGCGCGCCGGGTCGGGGCCGTCCCGTCCACCCAATTCCTTTGGCAACTCCTTTGCTACGGCCGCAGCATTCTTGCGACGCTCTTCGGCCTCGGCGAGCGCGCGTTTCGCGGTGGGAGAAAGGTCTTTGCGGTCGTCACTCATTGCATCGGGTTCCTTTTCGACTTTGCACTTGATATACGCCCACGTCCGTCCGACACAATGCGGGCGGAGGTCACATGCAAAAAGGCGGTATTCATGGCAGACAGCGCAACCTCGGCGCGGCGCAGCGCGATCTATCTGCTGGATCAAATTCTGGGTGAGGGTCGCCTGATGTCCGAATGTCTGGCCGCAGGAGCACTGGATCGGTTGTTACCCGAAGATCGGGCGCGTGCGCAGCGGCTGGCGCTGGAGACCCTACGCGGGCTTGAGCGCGCCGACCGGTTGCTGAGTGGTCATCTGAAGAAAGCGCCAGCCCTGACAGTCAAAAATGCGTTGCGGCTTGCAACGGTCGAACTTTGTCAGGGCGAAGCAGCGCACGGCGTTGTGAATTCGTTGGTTGAGATCGTGGGGCGCAGTCGCAAGCACGGGCGACTCAAGGGGCTGGTCAATGCCGTTCTCCGAAAGATCGCCGCAGAAGGGCCTGATGCGTGGCCGCGCATGCGGGTGCCTCGCATGCCCGAATGGTTACGCGGACCGTTGATTGAGGCATGGGGAAAAGAGGCTGTCACCGGGATCGAGCACGCACATTTTGCAGGTGCGCCACTGGACCTGACAGTGAAGCCGGGCGCCGAAGCGCCCGACGGTGAAAAGCTGCCAACCGGATCGATCCGATTGCACGGCACCCATCAGGTGTCGGTCCTTCCCGGATTTTCCGACGGAAACTGGTGGGTTCAGGATGCTGCGGCTGCATTGCCTGTAAAAATATTGGCCGCGCAATCCGGAGAGCGTGTTCTGGATTTGTGCGCGGCACCGGGCGGCAAGACGATGCAACTTGCCTCCTTCGGCGCCAAGGTTACGGCGCTGGACATTTCAGAGACCCGTATGGCGCGCGTGCGGGAGAATCTGGCGCGCACCGGGTTGCAAGCTGAGTTGATCATAGGCGACGCGCTGGAGCACGGGGGTACCTATGACGCGGTGCTTCTCGACGCGCCATGTTCAGCGACCGGAACCATCCGGCGGCATCCCGACCTGCCCTTTGCCAAGGACGGTTCGGAATTCGGTCCGCTGATCGAGTTGCAAGCGAAAATGTTGGCACACGCCTGGACGCTGGTGAGGCCCGGTGGTCGGTTAGTCTATTGCACCTGTTCGCTGTTGCCCGACGAAGGCGAGGTTCAGGTCGAGGAGGCGCTGGAGCTGTTCCCCGATATGGCGGCGGACCGAAGCATATCAAATCTTCCGGGTGTTGACACCAGCTGGATCACCGAAGAAGGCGGCCTGCGTCTGCGCCCGGACTACTGGCCTGATCGAGGTGGAATGGACGGATTTTACGTCGCGTGTTTGCGCAAAGCAGGCTAAGATGGACTCTTTTCGGTGACACGGCACCGATGACCCGCTATTTTCGCGTTCAAACGCCATAGAGCGTAAGAGGCAGGGGAACGAGATGTCCGGCCCGCGTACAATTTCCAGCAGATGGGGGCGGTTTCAGAACCGTCTTTATGTGCGCCTCAGTCAGCGTCGAAAGGCAATTGCCGGTTTCGTGTCCCAGCCAGAGCCGCGAACTGTCGGTTCCTTCGCGCGTGGACGGCAACTTGTGGCGGGCAACTTGCTGTTCGCTGGTTACCTCGTCGAATCTCAGGACAGTGGTTTGTGGGAAGTCGAGGCCCCGAATGCAGCCTTTGACGCCGAGAGGCATGGGTTCGTTTGGCTTGACGACCTGGCTGCGGTCGGCGACCCGAATGCTCGCGAAAAAGCGCAACTTTGGCTGTGGGGCTGGATAGAGACTCAGGGACAGTCCTACGGTTCCGGATGGGCTCCTGACCTGACCGGCAGACGTTTGATCCGCTGGATCAATCATTCGGCCTTCCTGTTACGCGGAACTGATGACGCCCACAGCGAGGCATTTTTGCGCTCATTGGCCCAACAAACCTGGTACCTGTCGAAACGCTGGTACCAGACGACACCGGGCCTGCCGCGTTTCGAGGCTCTGTGCGGCCTTATCTATGCCAGCCTGGCACTGGAAGGTTTCGAGGCTTTGGCCGATCCCGCGATCAAGGCTTTGGGAAAGGAATGCAAAACTCAGATCGACGAGACTGGCGGAATTCCCACCCGTAATTCCGAAGAATTACTGGAAGTGTTCACGTTACTGACATGGACGGCGGCAGCGCTGCATGACGTCGGACGCGGAACTCCCTCTGACCACACGGCGGCCATCAAGCGGATTGCGCCCACCCTTCGTAGCCTGCGCCACACAGATGGGGGTCTGGCCCGCTTCCACGGCGGCGGGCGCGGTCTGGAAGGACGGCTCGATCACGCGCTTGCACAAAGCGGCGTCAAGCCACATCATCCCGTCGGATTGGTGATGGGATACGCCAGATTGTCGGCGGGCCGCACAAGCATCGTGGTCGATGCGAGTTCACCGCCTATCGGGCGCGCATCGTATAACGGTCACGCCTCGACCCTGGCATTCGAGTTGACATCAGGGCGGCGGCCTTTGATCGTCAATTGCGGCTCTGGGGAGAGTTTCGGAATGGAGTGGCGCCGCGCGGGTCGGGCAACACCGTCACATTCAACCTTATGCCTGGACGGCTATTCCAGTGCTCGCCTGACTGGGTCGCACAAGGGCACCGAGTTCGAGGAATTGACTGATGTACCGGCAAACGTGCCCGTGGAAATCGAAGAGACCCATGGCGGAGTGCGTTTTCAGGGTGCACATGACGGTTACATCAAGGCTTTGGGGCTGACTCATGCACGCACTCTGGACCTTGCGTTTGACGGCCGGGAGCTGACGGGCGAGGATCTTTTGCTGGCCTTGGGTGATGCGGCCAAGCGCCGGTTTGATGGGGCGGTCGACGCATCGGGGCTGACCGGGATTGGAATCGACGTCCGTTTTCACCTGCATCCCGACATCGACGCCGCGCTGGATCTGGGTGGCGCGGCGGTATCGATGGCGCTCAAAAGCGGGGAAATCTGGATCTTTCGGCATGACTCTCCTTGCGAGTTGTCATTGAAACCAAGCGTTTATCTTGAAAAAGGTCGATTAAAGCCACGCGCGACAAAACAGATCGTTCTATCCGGGCGCGCAATGGAGTATGCGACGCGCATCCGGTGGTCGTTGAGCAAGGCCCATGATACAGCTGTTGCCGTTCGCGACGTAAGCCGGGACGAACCCGATTTCGACTGATCCGCATAAGGACCCCGAACACATGACCGACCTTCACCCCGTGCGCCGCGCGTTGCTTTCCGTATCCGACAAGACCGGACTGATCGAGCTGGGACAGGCTTTGGCAGACCGCGGGGTAGAACTGCTGTCGACCGGCGGCACTGCCAAGGCACTGCGCGATGCCGGGTTGGCCGTGAAAGACGTGAGCGACGTGACCGGGTTCCCCGAAATGATGGATGGGCGTGTAAAGACATTGCATCCGATGGTGCATGGCGGCCTGCTGGCGCTGAGAGACAATGACGCCCATGTCGCGGCAATGAAGGAACATGACATCGGCCCAATCGACCTGCTGGTCGTAAACCTCTATCCGTTCGAGGCGACGGTGGCCAAGGGCGCAGACTATGACACCTGCATCGAGAATATCGACATCGGTGGCCCGGCGATGATCCGCGCGGCGGCCAAGAACCACGCCTTTGTCAACGTGGTGGTCGACGTCGAAGATTACGAAAAACTGTTGGGCGACATGGATCAGCACAACGGCGCGACCTGCCCGAAATTCCGTCGCAAGCTGGCGCAAAAGGCCTATGCCCGTACCGCCGCCTATGACGCGGCCGTGTCGAACTGGCTGGCCGGTGCGCTGGAGTTGACGGCCCCCAAGCGTCGCGCCTTTGCCGGAGAGCTGAAACAGACACTGCGTTATGGCGAGAACAGCCACCAGACAGCGGCGTTCTATACCGATGGATCGAACCGGCCTGGAGTGGCCACGGCTGTCCAGCTGCAGGGCAAGGAACTGAGCTATAACAATATCAACGACACCGATGCCGCGTATGAACTGGTGGCGGAATTCGATCCGCGCGACAGCGCTGCCGTTGCGATCATCAAACACGCCAACCCCTGTGGCGTGGCGACAGGCGCGACGCTGGTCGAGGCGTATCAAAAGGCATTTGATTGTGACCGAACTTCGGCCTTTGGCGGTATTGTCGCACTGAACCGGCCACTCGACGCGGAAACCGCAACCAAGATCGTCGAGATTTTTACCGAAGTCGTCATCGCCCCCGGCGCATCGGACGAGGCAAAGGCCATCTTCGCCGCCAAGAAAAACCTGCGCCTTTTGCTGACCGACAGTCTGCCTGACACTCGCCAACCGATTGTAGCCTACAAGCAGGTCGCGGGGGGTATGCTCGTGCAGGACAAGGATGTGGGTTACGTGGGCATCAAAGACCTGAAGATCGTGACCGACAAAGCACCGACCGAGGCACAGATGCAGGATCTGCTTTTCGCATGGAAAGTCGCCAAGCATGTGAAGTCCAACGCGATTGTCTATGTCAAAAACGGTGCCACCGTGGGTGTGGGCGCGGGACAGATGTCGCGTCTGGACAGCGCGAATGTGGCCGCTGCCAAGGCAGAACGCATGGCTGCCGAACTTGGCCTGAATGAAAGCCTTGCCAAAGGGTGCGTCGTGGCCTCGGATGCGTTTTTCCCCTTCCCGGACGGTTTGCTCGAGGCCGCCGCTGCTGGCGGAGCCTGCGTCATTCAGCCAGGTGGCTCAATGCGCGATGACGAGGTGATCAAAGCCGCCAACGATGCTGGTCTGGCCATGGTCTTCACCGGTATGCGGCATTTCCGGCATTGATGCGTTTCCGTCTTCTTCTCTGGGCCACGGCACTGGCTTTGCTGGCTGACCAGTTCAGCAAGTTTCTGGTCGTTCATGTCATGGATGTGGCCCATCGCGGCAGCATTGACGTGCTGCCGCCACTGCTTGTTTTCCGCTATGGTGAAAATCGGGGTATCAATTTCGGGCTGTTCCAAGGCGACGGCGATGCTGGTCGCTGGCTCCTGATTGGCCTATCACTCGTAATCTGTGCCGTTGTTATGATCTGGTTGCGCCGAGGGGTACGGTCGAAACTCATGCTGGTCAGCGGTGGGCTGTTGATTGGCGGTGCCTTGGGCAACGTGGTGGATCGCCTGGTTTTCGGGTATGTTCAGGATTTCCTGAATATGTCCTGCTGCGGCATTCAAAACCCCTTTGTTTTCAACATCGCCGATGTATTCATCTTTGCGGGCGCTGTTGGCCTTGTGATGCTGGATGGCAAAAAGGCCCCGTGACGGGCTGAACGAAATGGGCTAAAAGCGCCTGAAACAGGCTGGAGATAACCATGCGGATGCCGCTGGCGATAATCGTTGTGACTGCTGCCGTCGCTTTGACGGGATGTGCGAACAATGGGCTCAAGAATATCCGTGCGCAGGGACCGGGCCCGGATGAGTTTGCGGTGCTGCCAGTCAAACCGCTGACTTCGCCCAAGGATTATCAATACTTGCCGGCCCCGACGCCTGGTGGCGGCAACCTGACGGACCCGAATCCGGTTGAAGATGGAATCGTCGCCCTTGGAGGCAGCGCCGCGGCATTAAACGCAACAGCCATTCCCTCATCCGACGCGGCACTCATAACGGCATCGAGCCGGTACGGTGTACCCGCGAATACCAGACAGGTTGTGCAGGAGGAAGACGCCCGATTCCGCGAGCGTCAGGGTCGCCTTTCAAGCCTCCGCTTGCTCCCGGTCGACCGGTACGAGCAGGCCTATCGCAGTCAGTCAATCGACCCCGATGTTCAGAACGATGCGTTGCGGCGACAGGGCTATGCCACACCATCGGCACCACCGCCGTTCAATGAATAATTCTTAACTTTCTGTCATCTCTCTTGAACCCGCGCGTCGCCATCGTAGGTTGACACCTGTAACGACACGGAGGACGTCGCATGGTCCGGGCATTGGCGCTGTCAGCCGCCCTGCTTTCCGCAACCCCGCTATCCGCCGAGACGGGGCGGGAAGCGGTCACGACCTTTACGCTGGACAACGGCATGGATGTGGTGGTGATTGAAGATCACCGCGCACCCGTGGTTCAGCACACTGTCTGGTACAGGGCCGGGTCGGCAGACGAACCGGTCGGATCGTCAGGGGTTGCGCATTTTCTGGAGCATTTGCTGTTCAAGGCCACAGACACCTTGAAGGCCGGCGAGTTTTCGGCAACCGTGGCGGCCAATGGCGGTACCGACAATGCCTTCACCTCATACGACTACACGGCGTATTATCAACGGGTTGCAGCGGATCGGCTGGAGTTGATGATGCGGATGGAGTCGGATCGGATGCGCAACATCCGCCTGACTGAGCAGGATATAGCAACAGAACGCGGCGTGATCCTGGAAGAGCGCAACCAGCGCACCGAGAACAACCCCCGTGCCCTGTTCGGCGAACAGATGAATGCCAGCCAGTATCTCAACCACCGCTACGGCGTGCCGATCATTGGTTGGAAGCACGAGATGGAGGAGCTGGATCTGGAGGATGCGTTGTCCTTCTATCAGACCTACTATTCTCCCAATAACGCGGTCCTCGTGGTGACGGGCGACATCAACCCGGATGAGGTCGAAGACCTGGCCGAAAAGTACTATGGTGCAATTCCGGCCAACCCGGACCTTCCGGACAGAATGCGTTCGCAAGAGCCGCCGCAAACCGCTGAACGCCGGTTGATCTACAAAGACCCTCGTGTGTCGCAACCTTATGTTCAACGCAGCTATCTTGCTCCCGAACGGGATGCCGGAAATCAGGAAAAGGCCGCAGCGCTGTTCATGCTGGCAGAGTTGCTGGGCGGTGGAACCACATCCTATCTGAACGAAAAACTGCAGTTCGAAACGCAAAAAGCAGTTTATGCCAGCGCGTTTTACAAGGATGTCTCGCTGGACGACACCAGCTTTGATTTCATTGTTGTTCCGGCAGAAGGCGTTTCGTTGCAAGAGGCAGAAGAGGCGATGGATCACGCAATTGCTGATTTCATTGCCGAAGGAGTCAAGCAGGAAGACTTGGATCGGATCAAGATGCAACTGCGCGCCGCTTTGGTCTATGAGCGCGACAATGTGGATGGCATAGGCAATCGGTACGGCGCCGCGCTGACCAGCGGCCTGACGGTCGAGGACGTGCAGGTGTGGCCGGATATCCTTCAAGCCGTAACCGGCGAAGACATCGTCGCCGCTGCGCGTGATGTGCTGCGGTCCGAAACATCCGTGACAGGTTGGTTAATGCGAGACGGGGAGGTGACGCAATGAGAGCTTTCTTTGCAGCCGTGATAGCAGTCTTCATTGCTCTGCCCGCCTGGGCGGAGATCCAGATACAAGAAGTCACGTCGCCCAAGGGTATCAAGGCTTGGTTGGTCGAAGATCACTCCATCCCGTTTACCGCGCTGGAGTTGCGGTTTCGCGGAGGAACGTCGCTGGACAACCCCGAAAAGCGTGGCGCAGTCTATCTGATGAGCGGGTTGTTGGAGGAAGGCGCCGGCGACATGGATGCGCAGACCTATGCGCGGGCGCTTGAATCGCTGGCGGCTTCGTTTTCCTACCAGGCGACGGATGATTCCGTGGCGATCTCGGCGCGGTTCCTGACTGAAAACCGCGATGACGTCATCGATCTGTTGCACACCACAATCCACGAACCGCGTTTTGGTCAGACGGCCATCGACCGGGTACGGGCGCAGGTTCTGTCGGGTCTTAGGTCAGATGAAAAAGATCCTAACGACATTGCCGGTCTCAACTTTGCCAAGATGGCCTATGGCGATCATCCTTATGGTGCCGACGGTAAAGGAACGCTGGAAAGCGTGTCCTCTCTTACCCGCGATGATATCGTTGCGGCCTATGAAGGCGTGTTCGCCAAAGACCGTCTTTACGTTGGGGCGGTCGGCGATATCACTCCCGAAGAGCTTGGCGCGCTGCTGGACAAGCTGATTTCCGGTCTGCCCGAAACCGGAACACCTATCCCAGGAAAGGCCGAAGTCAGCATCTCTGGCGGCGTCAGTGTCGTCGATTTCGACACGCCGCAGTCAGTGGCCTTGTTTGCACAAAAAGGCATGGACCGGGACGATCCCGATTTCTTTGCGGCCTATCTGCTGAATCACATACTTGGTGGTGGTGGATTCGAAAGCCGGCTGATGCAGGAGGTTCGCGAAAAGCGCGGCCTGACCTATGGCGTCTATTCCTATCTGGTGCCCAAGGATCTCGCCTCGGTTTATATGGGTTCGGTTGCATCGGCCAATGACCGGATAGCCGAGGCGATCGAGGTGATTTCGGCCGAATGGAAACGCGCTGCCGTTGAGGGCGTTACCCAGAAAGAATTGTCCGATGCCAAAACCTATCTGACCGGAGCCTATCCCTTGCGATTTGACGGCAACGGCCAGATTGCGGGGATCATGGTGGGCATGCAGATGGAGGGATTGCCCATCGACTATATCACCACCCGCAACGATCAGGTGAATGCGGTAACACTCGATGATGTCAATCGCGTCGCGCGCGAATTGCTGGACCCCGAAGGTTTGCATTTCACCGTCGTGGGAAAACCGGTTGGGCTGGAAACCACCAATTGAGCATGGCAGATCAAGATTTGCGTTTTGAGCCCCTCAGCATCTGACCGATCATCTGACCCGGTCACCCTGATCCGCGCTGGTACAGGGCGCCATCCACCGACAGGACTGTTCCGCTGATATAACCGGCCATGTCGGATGCCAGAAACAGGCAGGCATTGGCGACATCTTGAAGTGTTCCCCAGCGCCCAAGGGGAACGTCCGCCAGAAACATCTTTTCCGCCTCGGGCGTCGGAGCCAGACGCTTTGCCCCTTCGGTCCCCTCGATGAACCCCGGCGAACCGAATTCACGCGGATACCTTCGATGCCCCATTCCAAAGCCAACGTCCGGGTGATCTGGTCCACGCCCGCCTTGGCGGCACAAACATGGGACTGTCCTTCGTAAGGCAGCCAGGATTGCGGGGCCGAGATGTTTATGATGCTGGCTCCGGGACGATTTAGGAGGGGATAGGCCGCTTTCATTACGTGGATCGTACAATGTCGATGACGGTCTTGAAGGCATTGACAGACATCTCAGCCGCCAGCGCTGGAAAGTTGCCTGCCGCACCTGAAATCAGCACATCGAAGTCCCCGAATGTGTCGTGGAACAGTTTGAGGCCGGCGGCGACGGCTTCGGGGTCACGGACATCAAAGGCCTCTCCGATGGCCTCCGACGCACCAGCGCCCTTAAGTGCCAATACAGTACCATCAACCTTGGTTCGCGACCGGCTTGCCACCGCCAGTTTGGCTCCCGACGCCGCGAATGCTTTGGCAATACCGCGATTGATACCACTGGTGCCGCCGATCACGACGACCGACTTACCTGAAAAATCCATGCAGGCCTCCCGTATTGGGAGCCCTATTCACCGTAGGGCACCCAAATGTTCTTGATCTCGGTGGCAGCCTGCAGGAAACGGCGGGAATGATCGATGTTCCAATCGGTTGTCGTCGCGTTATTGACCCACGTCCTTTTGAGATTGCCTGACGAGACCTCTTCTATCTCGGCCGAAAGATCGGAAGAGGAGAAGCTCCAGACAGCGTCTACGTTCAGGTGAGAGGCCAGCGGCTTGGCAATCTCGGCATGGCTGCCGGTCAGGATGTTGACCACACCCGCCGGGACATCTGATGTCTCGAGGACTTGGTAAAAATCCGTTGCCGCCAGCGGATAGGGTTCGCTTGCGGCCAGAACGACCCGATTACCCATGGCAATTGCCGGCGCCATGGCCGAGACGAGGCCCAACAAAGGCGCCTCGTCCGCACAGAGAACACCGATGACACCAACCGGTTCCTTCATTGCGATGGCAACACCTCGGATCGGAACGCCATGCACCTGACCGTCATATTTGTCGGCCCAGGCGGCGGCGGAGAACAGACGTTGGATTGATGCCGCGACCTCGGTTGCACCATCTTTCCTGCCAGTCATGGCATCGATGCGGCCCGCAAATTCATCCGCGCGAGCCGAGAGGTTCTCGCCAATGTAATACAGGATCTGCGCACGCAAGTGGCCGGTGGCCTTAGACCAGCCTGCGGCACCCGCAGCGGCCTCGACGGCGTTGCGCACGTCCTTTCGGTTGGCAAGACCGACATGCCCCAATAGCCCGGACTTGCCCCAAACAGGCCTCGAATAACCACCATCCGGGCGCACTTGCTTGCCGCCGACATACATCTTGGCGGTGCGGTCGATCGGATCGACCGGAGCCCCTTCGCCTGTTGCGGATTCGAGCTTTTCCAGCCGCCTGACCTTACCTTTGGGCTTGGTATAGGCGCTCAACCCCTCCCAGCCGCCTTCGCGACCAAAACCGCTTTCGCGCACACCGCCGAATCCGGCCGCGGCGTCAAACAGATTGGTGGCGTTCACCCAAACTACGCCCGCGACCAGCTTAGGCGCTATATCCAGCGCCAGGTTCACATTCTCGGTCCAAACCGTCGCGGCCAGCCCGTAGCGGGTATTGTTGGCCAGTTCGACCGCTTCGTCAGGTGTTCGAAACGTGGATGACACCAGAACCGGCCCAAAGATTTCTTCTTGCATCAACGGGTCCGACGTCTCGAGACCCGAGATCAGAGTCGGAGGGTAGTAACAGCCGTTTTCTGGCAACTCACAAGCCGCATGATACACTTGGCCAGCGATATTGCTTTCGACCATGCTCTTGACGGTCTGCAACTGGATCGGATCGACAACCGCGCCCACGTCGATACATTTGTCCAGCGGATTACCGACGCGGAGCTTGTCCATTCGTGCGCGCAGTTTGTCGTGGAAATGATCGGCGATGCCCTCCTGCACCAGCAGGCGTGAACCGGCGCAGCAGACCTGACCCTGATTGAACCAGATCGCATCGACCAGACCTTCGATCGCGGAATCAATATCAGCGTCATCAAAGACGATATAGGCGGACTTGCCGCCCAGCTCCAAGGTCAGCTCCTTGCCCGAGCCAGCGGTTGCCTCGCGAATGCGCCGGCCCACGGCGGTCGAGCCGGTAAAGGCGATCTTGTCCACGTCCGAGGCCACGATCATTTCGCCCACCGCGCCATCACCGGTAACTATATTGACCACGCCCTTGGGCAGCCCGGCTTGTGTGCAGATATCGGCAAACAACAGCGCGGTCAGCGAAGTGAATTCGGCTGGCTTCAGAACTACGGTGTTACCCATCGCCAACGCCGGGGCGACTTTCCATGCGAGCATCAGCAATGGAAAGTTCCACGGAATGATCTGGCCGCACACACCCAGCGCCTCGGCCTCGGGCAACTCGCTTTCCATCAGCTGCGCCATTCCGGCGTGATAGTAGAAATGTCGCTGCACCAGAGGAATGTCGATATCCCGGCTCTCGCGGATCGGCTTGCCGTTGTCCAGGCTCTCCATCACCGCAAACAGGCGCGAGTGTTTCTGCAGCAGCCGCGCAAGGGCATAAAGATACCGGGCACGGCCGGCTCCGCCGAGCTGTTCCCATTTCGGTTGCGCCTTGCGCGCGGCGGCAACAGCGGTATCCACATCGGCTTGCGTAGCTTGTGTCAGCATCGCAAGGACTTCGCCGGTCGCGGGGTTCCGGCTTTCGAAACCCTGGCCGGGTTTCGTAAAAACGCCGTCGATGAAATGACCGAACCGGTCGCCTTGATCCACCAGCCAGGCCAGCGCTTCGGCAGCGCTTTCGGGAGCGGGTCCGTAGTCCATGGTCTCGAAAATCTCTTTGACTGTCATTGTTCTTTCCTCAGCCCATAGAGTGACGGTGGCCAGCGGAATATCTGCCGGTGACGTGATGTTCCAACTGCCGCTCGATATCGCCAAGCAGTGACGAGGCTCCAAAGCGGAACAGATCCGGCTCCAGCCAGCGGTCGCCCAGCTCGTCCTTGATCAGTGAAAGGTAAACCAGCGCATCTTTGGCTCTCGAAATGCCTCCGGCAGGTTTGTAACCGACACGGGATCCGGTGCGATCATAGAAGTCGCGAATAGCGCGGATCATGACCAGCGAGACAGGCAGAGTGGCGTTGACGCTTTCTTTGCCGGTCGAGGTCTTGATGAAATCCGCCCCAGCCATCATGCACACAAGCGAGGCGCGTGCGACATTGCGTAGGCTACCAAGTTCGCCAGTCGCAAGGATCGCTTTGACATGAGCATTTCCGCAGGCAACGCGAAATGCTTTCATCTCATCGTAAAGCGCCTGCCAGTCACCCGAAAGCACATGACGGCGCGAAATCACGATGTCGATCTCGTCTGCCCCCACCTTCACGCTTTCCTCGATCTCGGCCACACGCAGATGGAACGGCGATAGGCCGGCCGGGAAGCCTGTCGAAACAGCAGCAACTGGAATTCCGGTGCCCTTTAGCGCATCCACTGCCGTTTCGATCATGTCATGGTAGACACAAACCGCGCCCGTGGTGATCATTGGCATACCCAGTGCATCCAGCAACGATGCCGAGACCGGCTGCCGCGCCTTGGAGCACAGACGCCGCACCCGGCCCACCGTGTCGTCCCCTGAAAGCGTCGTCAGGTCAATCATGGTGATCGCTTTCAGCAGCCAGGCTGCCTGATAATCCTTCTTCACTGAACGTCGGCCCGGCAGGGTCGCGGCACGACGTTCGATGGCTGAGGTATTGGCCTGCACCGCACGTATCCAATCCAGATCAAGGTTCATGCCGGGATTTCGGGGCTCTGTCACCTGTGGCAGATGCGCGGTGCGCACGGGGCTGGACGGGCTCTGCGTTTCCATCGTCGCTTCCTTTGGGAGGGTCATTTGCCAAATTCGCATGAGCTGAACAGGATTGGAAGATACTCAGATGCAGGATTGCGGGATTTTTTGACCATACGGACAAATTACTGATCTTTTTTGCGATTAATTCTCAATTGCGTTGACTTACTTGCGAATGGTTCGCATATTCAGCTCGGATACAGCGCGAAAAACAGGAGTCGTCATGATTCGCCGCAGCTTTATATTGGCAATGGGATTGGCCGCAGCTCTGCCTGTGGCAGCTTGGGCCGAGACACCGCTCAAGGTCGTTGCCACAACTGGCATGATCGCGGATGCGGCTCGTCAGGTTGGCGGCGAACAAGTTGAGGTCAAGGGCCTGATGGGCCCCGGTGTTGATCCGCATGCCTATCGCCAGACTCGCAGCGATATCGTCGCGATGACCCGCGCCGACCTGGTTCTGTGGCACGGCCTTTATCTGGAAGCGCAGATGGAAGAGTTTTTTCACGATCTCGACCGCAAGCGCAACGTGGTGGCCGTTGCTGAGGGGGTCGACAAGGCCAAGCTGCGTGCCCATGACGATTATGCCGACAAATACGACCCGCATGTGTGGATGACGCCCGAACTGTGGCGAGACGTAGTCGTACAGGTTCAGGTCGCCCTGACGGAAACACGTCCGGAATCCGCCGATTTCTTTGCCGCGAACGCTGCAAAACATCTTATCGACATTGACCGCCTGACTACTTACGCACATCAGACACTGGAAGCTGTGCCCGAGAACAACAAGGTCTTGGTCACCGCCCATGATGCATTCGGATATTTCGGTCAAAGCTTCGGCTTTGAGGTAATGGGCATTCAGGGCATCTCGACCCAGTCAGAGGCTGGCCTGAATCGCATAGGCGAATTGGTGGATACGCTTGTCGAACGCAAGATATCGGCCGTATTCGTCGAAAGCTCGGTTTCCGACCGGTCCATGCGCGCCCTGATCGAGGGGGCTGCGGCCAAGGGGCACGAGGTCACCGTCGGGGGCGAGTTGTTCTCGGACGCGATGGGCGAGGACGGCACCTATGAAGGCACCTATCTTGGGATGCTCGACCACAACATCACCGTCATTGCCGGAGCACTGGGAGTGGACGTTCCAGCGCGCGGTATGGACGGCAAATTGTCGGCTGGGTTTTGAGTGATGCTTGAACTCGCCACCAGCCACGGCTCCACGGTTCCAGCCATCGATGTGAGCGGCAGCCCGCTGGCAATCCGGGGCATGACGGTATCCTATGGGCAAAAACCCGCGGTTTTCTCGCTGGACATGACTGTGCAGCAGGGGGCGATGACAGCAATCATTGGCCCGAACGGCGCTGGGAAATCGACTTTGCTCAAGGCCGCTTTAGGGATCATCAAGCCGCTTTCGGGACAAATCACCATCTTTGGCAAACCTTTGGAAGCCCAACGCGCCCGCATTGCCTATGTCCCTCAGCGCGCCAGTGTGGACTGGGATTTTCCGACCCGCGTGATCGACGTCGTACTGATGGGGCTTTATCGTGAGCTTGGCTTGTTGGGTCGGGTTCGAGACCGCCATCTTTCACATGCGATGGATTGTTTGAACCGGGTCGGCATGCGCGACTTTGCGGATCGTCAAATCGGGCAGTTGTCTGGCGGCCAGCAACAGCGTGTGTTTCTGGCCCGCGCACTGGCACAGGATGCCGATCTGTACCTGCTGGATGAACCTTTCGCAGGCGTGGATGCCGCGACGGAAAAAGCGATCATCGCGGTTTTGAAGTCGCTTAAGGATGCTGGCAAGACCGTTATTGTTGTACATCACGATCTGGCGACAGTGACCGACTATTTTGACCATGTTCTATTGATCAATACCAGCAAAGTGGCCGAAGGTACCGTAGCCGAGGCCTTCACCGCCGAGACCCTGCAAGCGACTTATGGCGGGCGTCTGGCTACGGCGCAGATCGACCAGATATCAAGCGCCTTAGGGTAAAAGCATGCTCTGGGAAGCGTTGACCCTGCAGCTTGGCTACAATGCGTCTCTGGTCGCAATCGGTGCGACATTGCTGGGGGTCGCCGCTGGCGTGACCGGCACATTTCTGTTCTTGCGCAAACGCGCTCTGGTCAGCGATGCGATCAGCCACGCCACGCTCCCTGGCGTTTGTCTGGCCTTCATGGCGATGGTGGCGTTGGGAGGGGACGGCCGCAATCTGATTGGGTTGCTGGCTGGCTCGGCGTTGTCGGCGTGGATCGGGCTTTTATGCATGAACTTGCTGACCAGCCGGACTCGTCTGGCCGAAGATGCGGCAATCGGATCGGTTCTGTCCGTATTTTTTGGTCTTGGCATCGTTCTGCTGACAGTAATCCAGACCATGGGCGTGGGTCGTCAGGCCGGGCTGGAAGGGTTCCTGTTGGGATCGACGGCAGGCATGCTTTGGGCCGATGCATTGGTGATCGCCATCGGTGGGGCTGCGACCCTTGCACTGGTGATGTTGATCCGTCGTCCCATGATGCTGGTGGCCTTTGATCCCGAATACGCCGCTGCGCGCGGATTGCCTGTGAATCGAATTGACTTGGCAATGATGGGCCTGGTCATGGCCGTAACCGTAGTTGGCCTGAAAATCGTCGGCCTGATCCTGATTGTGGCGCTGCTGATCATTCCCCCGGTCACTGCACGTTTCTGGTCGGAACGCTCGGACAGGGTTGTCCTCCTCAGCGGTATGACCGGAGGGCTGGCGGGTTTTCTGGGAGCGGCATTGTCCGCTTCGGCCCCCAACTTGCCAACCGGACCAATCATCGTTCTGGTCAGCTTTGCCTTTTTCGCCCTGTCCCTGTTCCTCGCGCCCGGACGCGGCGTATTGGCCGCGGTGATGCGGCATCTGCGGTTCCAGCGTCGAGTACATATGCGTCAGGGGCTTTTGGCACTGGCGCAGGGGCAGACGATCTATGAACCGTTGACCTTGCGCCTGTTACGCCGGGCCGGGCTGGTGCGCCGCGACGGGGTTCCGACCGATCAGGGGCGCGCGCGCGCTGCCAAGGCACTAAGGGACGAGAAACGATGGGAAATCGTACGCGCCGATCTGGCGCACGAGGCGACGGCGGCGCTTTACGACGGTCTGCGTGATATCGAAACTGTACTTACCCGCGACCAAATTGCGGAAATTGACCATCGGATCGGTGGTCCTAAAGAGATGCTGACATGAGCGGCGAAGAGTTTGTCCCCCTGTCCCTGACACCGCTGCTGATCGGCATCTGCGCCGCTGTCGCCTGCGCTTTGCCCGGCAATTTTCTGGTGTTGCGTAAGCAGGCCCTGATTGGAGACGCAATCAGCCACGTGGTTTTGCCCGGGATCGTTGTGGCATTTCTGCTGACCGGGGTCATCGCGGCAGGGCCGATGATGCTAGGGGCCGCCGGCGCGGCAATTCTGGCAGTTGCCCTAATTGAGTCCATCCGCCGCCTCGGACAAATCGAACCGGGCGCCGCAATGGGCGTCGTTTTTACCACGATGTTCGCGGGCGGTGTCTTGTTGCTGGAACAAACCGACACTTCAACAGTGCATCTCGACGTCGAGCACGCGCTTTATGGCAACCTAGAAAGCCTGATTTGGCTGGATGCAACCGGTTGGTCGTCTCTGCTTGATCCTCAAGCATTGGCGGCACTCCCAGCGGAATTGCCGCGCATGGCGCTGACGCTGACCGCCGTTTGCCTGTTCACATGGTTGCTGTGGCGTCCGCTCAAGATCTCTACCTTTGACGAAGGGTTTGCGCGCACGATTGGCGTCCGCACCAATCTGCTGGGTCTGGCGCTCGTGGTCATGGCCGCAATTGCCGCGGTCGCGGCTTTTGACGCAGTGGGCTCGATCATTGTGATCGCTATGTTCATCTGCCCTCCTGCAGCGGCCCGCATGATGACCAATCGCCTTGAACAGCAGGTGGCCTGGAGCGTCGTTTTTGCAGTTGCGGCCGCAATGTCGGGTTATGTTCTTGCCGGATACGGCCCTCTTTGGATCGGTGGCACCGATGCCGTCAGCGCCGCAGGCATGATCGCCACGGTATCGGGACTGATTCTAGCGTTCGCCGCCATTTTCGGCCCCTGCCGAACCCGCACCGGCGCCCCAAGTCAGACGTAGTTTGGCATAATCCCGCCAAGTTGACGCCAGAGAAATCGGCTGATCTTTGCCCAGATTCCAATATCGGAATAGGTATTGCTGCAATTGTGTCAAAACTGTGGTCACGTGCCCGCATTGGAAGGGATACATCACACCCCACCACTCACAGAAGCGCCCGGCCCAGCCTGTGATCCTTGTTGCCAATCCGTTTGGCGAAAGCGATCCGTTGCGGTCGGGCGTATGTGTTCTTTAACTTCGAATCCAGTGGCAGAATCGAACAATCTCATGCTAGGTTTAGGGGTATGGCACAATCGAACCCCAATATCAGCGAAATTCGTCCCGTCATTCGGCAACTGGATGAAGCAGCGATCAACCGTATTGCTGCGGGGGAAGTTGTCGAGCGTCCGGCATCGGCCGTCAAGGAGTTGATCGAAAATGCGATCGACGCTGGCGCCGGTCGAGTTGCCATAGACATTGCGGACGGCGGCAAAACGTTGATTCGCGTGACCGATGACGGCTGCGGTATCGCCTCGACGGACCTGCCGCTTGCGCTGGCGCGACATGCGACCTCTAAGATTGATGGCTCGGACCTGCTCAACATCCATACATTCGGATTTCGGGGCGAGGCCCTGCCCTCCCTTGGCGCGGTCGGACGTCTGACAATCACCAGCCGGGTGCCGGGTGAAGAAGCGGCTTCGATCCGCGTGTCGGGCGGCAAGATGGAAGCGGTGAAACCGGCGGCCCTGCGCTCGGGTACGGTAGTGGAATTGCGCGATCTGTTTTTCGCCACCCCCGCCCGTTTGAAGTTCATGCGCACCGACCGGGCAGAAGCGCAGGCGATCCTGGACATTGTTAAGCGCCTTGCCATGGCCGAGCCTGCGATTACCTTTGCTCTCCGAGACGTATCAGGAGGTGGCGAAGGGCGGCTAGTCTTTCGGGCTGACGGCGAGAACGGCGATCTGTTCGATGCCCTGCATGCGCGCCTGGCGAATGTGATGGGACGTGAGTTTGCTGAAAACGCGCTCCGGATCAATGCTTCTCGCGACGAGATCCGCCTTTATGGTTATGCCGCCCTGCCGACCTATTCGCGCGGTGCGGCCGTGGCACAATATCTGTTTGTCAACGGTCGCCCCGTGCGGGACAAGGTGCTTACCGGTGCGCTAAGGGCAGCCTATTTCGATTTCCTCAGCCGCGACCGCCATCCCGCTGCAGCTCTGTTCATTGATTGCGACCCCACACTGGTCGATGTGAACGTCCACCCTGCGAAATCTGAGGTTCGCTTTCGCGACCCCGGCATCGCGCGCGGCTTGATTGTTTCCGCGCTGCGCCACGCTTTGGCAGAGGCGGGGCATCGGGCTTCGACCACGGTCGCCGGAGCAACTCTCGGGGCAATGAAGCCTGAACAAACTTACTCCACTCCGGCGCGTGTATATCAAATGGACCGCCCGTCTCCTGCTGCGCGGCAGGCCGCATATTGTGCGCAGGCGCCGGGATTCGCTGAATTTGCAAACACGTATAGTGGCCAGGTTGTCGAACGCGCACCAAACGAAGCTGCGCATCGGACGGATGAGCCAGAGACCGCTCAGGAACAACTGCCACTCGGGGCTGCCCGCGGGCAGGTCCATGAGAACTATATAATCGCCCAAACCGCCGACGGGATCGTTATTGTAGACCAGCATGCAGCACATGAACGGCTGGTTTACGAAAAACTCAAGCGCCAGATGGCGGAAAGCGGTGTCGCCGCACAGGTCCTTTTGATTCCCGAAATTGTGGAACTTTCAACTAGCGCCAGCGCTCGCTTGATGGAGATCACCAACGACTTGGCCCGCCTTGGCCTGGTCATTGAACCTTTTGGCGGCTCCGCCGTCGCTGTGCGTGAAACACCCGCCATTCTGGGCAAGGTGGATGCCCGCGCCATGGTCCTCGATATCCTCGATGAGCTTTCCGATCAGGGCGAATCCCAAACCGTTCAGGCCCGAATCGAGGCGATTCTGTCCCGCGTCGCCTGTCACGGCTCTGTACGTTCTGGCCGTAGAATGCGAGCCGAGGAGATGAACGCTCTGTTGCGTGAGATGGAGGCGACGCCCTATTCAGGCCAATGCAATCACGGACGACCCACATACGTCGAGTTGAAACTCAGCGACATCGAGCGGCTCTTCGGACGCAGTTGACGCAGGCCACAACCAACAATAGAACAAGTAGAAACAAAACAAGAACAACCAGGGCCAAATGATCGATATTGCAGGCACCAGCTATTCACTGAACGATCCTGTCGTCCTTGCCGTTGGTGGGATTACTTCTCTAATCCTGTTACTCCTTCTCCTGTCGCTACGTGCTTCAAGCCGCTCAGCGCGAATGGCTGAACCATTGGCGCAGCAACTGGCCCATCTCGGTCAGAATGTGCAGCAATTGAGCCTGGGACAGGAACAACTGCGGGGTGGACTGCAACATGTTTCGGACACGCAAGCCAATGCGCAGGTTCAGGTCATCCAATCGGTCGAAGCGCGCCTGTCCTCGGTGCAGCAGCACATGAACGACAGACTCGCGGATAACGCAATGAAATCGGCCCGCGCGCTGGCCGAGATGCAGGAACGGATGAAGGAAACACTGCACGGGTCCTCCAAGCAAACCGCGACCTCGCTGACTCAGCTTCAGGAACGCCTCGCCGTGATCGACAAGGCGCAGGACAACATCACCCGGCTTTCGGGCGATGTGCTGACCCTGCAGGACATTCTTTCGAACAAACAGACGCGCGGCGCGTTCGGAGAGATTCAACTCAACGATATCGTATCAAAAGCTCTACCTTCGGACAGCTATGTGCTGCAGGCCACGCTTTCGAATGGCCGGCGTGCCGACTGTATGATCCGTCTGCCGAACCCACCCGGCCCTATCGTGATCGACAGCAAGTTCCCACTGGAAGCTTATGAAGCTCTCATCGGAGCCACCAATGACATCGAACTGAAATCAGCGATTCAGATGTTCCGCAGCACTGTGCGCAAACATATTGCCGATATTGCCGAGAAATACATTCTGGACGGCGAAACTGCGGATGGCGCGTTGATGTTCCTGCCATCCGAGGCGGTTTATGCCGAACTGCACGCCAAGTTTCCTGAACTGGTACAGGACAGCTTTTCCAAACGCGTCTGGATCGTTTCTCCGACCACTTGCATGGCAACGCTGAACACGATGCGGGCGATCCTGAAAGATGCCCGGATGCGTGAACAAGCCGGTGCAATTCGCAAGGAACTGGGCATGCTGCACAAGGATGTCGAGCGGCTGGGCGACCGTGTTTCCAATCTGGACCGACATTTTGGTCAGGCCGCCAAGGATGTAGCCGAGATAAAGATCAGCGCGGAAAAAGCCGGACGACGGGCGCAGCGTCTGGACAATTTCGATTTTGAAGAACTGGCTCTGGAAAATAAGGGAACAGTCGTACCCTTGAGCAAATCAGAGTTGTAACGCGCGCGACCTCATATCCGCAGGAAGGGTTGGATCAGTCGAGGGATCAGGCTGGTGAACCGGAGCGGGGCGTCGGTTACGGCCAAACAGATGCAGTCGTCGCTGATATCGGCCACCGGCATATGTTCAAGGCCCTGATCCGCGATTTCCACATCACCGCGCGCAAACCGGTCGACTTCGTCTGAGAACGCACCCTGCAACACCATCGTCAGCTCGGTGCCTCTGTGGCCATGATCCGGAACTGCGGCCCCAGCGGGGATGAACAACAAACGCGCTGACGCTTCGCTTGAGGTCGGCAAAATCGCCTGTTTCACACCCATTCCAACAGGTTTCCACCGCACGGCATCTATGCCGCCTCCCACATAGTCCTGCAAAGGCGAGGGAAGAACGCCGCATTTCAAGGGGGCTTTCGAAAGCTCGGGGACTCCATTTTTGATCAGTGCCATCGTCGCCTCCAGAGAGGTACTGGACATGGGCGCTGTATCGTCTTGATTTTCAAGCACGGTCCCGCCTACCGCATCAAAGCTTTCGGCTTGTGCGCGGCAATGGTCACACAATGACAAGTGTGTCGCCGCCATCAGGCTGAACGCCTCGGGCAACACCCCGGCCGAATAGGCCATGAGTAAATCTTCCGTCAGGTGGTGTTTTATCGTTTCCATCGTCATCTCATTGCATGGCGTGCCGCAGGCGTTCCAACGCCAACCTAATTCGCGATTTGATTGTTCCCAGCGGCAGACCTGTCTGAAGGGCAATTTCGCGGTGGCTCAGGTCGCCAAAATAGGCCTTTTCAACCAGTTCACGCTGAGCGCCGGGCAAGGTGCGCATGGCATTGCGCAATTGTGCAGTTTCCTGCTGCAACGCTACAACCTCATCCTGATTCGGTTCCGCTTCCGGCCCCCAAGTCAGTTCTTCGGGCTCGGGTCGTCGTTGTTTGCGCAAGAAATCGATACGCTTGTTTCTTGCGATTGTGAAAACCCATGTCGCCACCGACGCACGCGACGGATCAAACAGGTGTGCCTTGTGCCACAGCGTCGCCATCACTTCCTGCGCACACTCTTCGGCCACGGTTTGATCCGATCCGGATCGGATCAGGAACGCTTTCACTCGTGGAGCAAAATACGCAAACAGTTCGGCAAACGCCCTTTCATCCCGGGCTTCTCTGATCCGACGGACATGGGCGACCCAATCGCCTTGTGTGTCGCACACTTGCTGCGTTTTGTTCACCGGCTTCCTTCTTGTCAGCTCAATTCTTCTCGGACGCCGCGCAGCGTCCGGCAACGCGTCGGTTGCTCTATCTTCCAGAAGTAAGCCGGTTTCGTCAAACATACCTTTGATACGCTAAGAAACTTAAATTGGATCAAAGGCCGGAAAAGTTTTTTTTCATCCAATCCTGCCCGAGCTGCGTAGTGTGAGTAGAGAACAAACGGAGGCCTGGATGCCATTCGAACAAAGAGATGCGGTAGCCCGCAAGATTGCCGTCATCGGCGGAGGCATTTCCGGCATGGGCGCCGCAAACCTGTTGGCTGACAGCCACAGAGTGACTCTCTTCGAATCCGAGAGGCGCTTAGGTGGACACGCGCGCACGAAAATTGCAGGAAAACATGGCGATCAACCGGTCGATACCGGCTTTATCGTGTTCAACAAGGTTACGTATCCGCATCTCGTCTCATTGTTCGAAAGGCTGGACGTTCCCATAGCTGAAAGTCGTATGAGTTTTGGTGTTTCAGCCAAGGGAGGCGCCATCGAGTACGCGCTGCACGGTGCGGACGCCCTGTTTGCTCAGCGGCGCAATCTGGTACAGCCAAATTTTTTGCGAATGGTGCGGGATCTGTTCCGGTTCAACGCACGAGCCCTGCAGTTTTCTAAAAATCATTCGATCACCGTGCGCGACCTGCTCAACCATTTGAAAACCGGAGAATGGTTCAGATCCTACTATCTCGAACCGTTTTCAGGGGCGATCTGGTCGTCGCCCAAGGAAAAAATGCTGGACTTTCCCGCCCATGCCCTGATCCGGTTTTTCGATAACCACCTGCTGCTCGACAACTGGCGTGATCATAGGTGGTACACGGTAAAGGGAGGATCGGTCGAATATGTGCGTCGGCTTGAGGCAGCGATGCGCCGTAAGGGAGTAAAGGTTCGAACGGGCGCGTCAATCAACGCTGTGCGCCGAACCTCATGCGGTCCGCAGGTAAAGGCAGTGGCCGATGAATGGGAGCAGTTTGATGATGTCGTGTTCGCAACCCATTCTGACGACACCCTCTTGCTGCTTGAAGATGCTTCACCTCAGGAGCGTTCTGCACTCGGTGCCATCAAATATCAAAGCAACGACGTTGTCCTTCACGCCGACCCGGGGGTCATGCCGAAAAGGCGCAAGTGTTGGGCGAGTTGGGTACACACCGAGGACGCCATGCCCCAATCCAACCGGGTCGACATCACTTATTGGATGAATTCACTGCAACCGATCCCTTGGGATGACCCGATGTTCGTTACTTTGAACTCGCGGCACCGGATCCGTGACGAATTGATCTATGATGAAGCGGTGTTCCGGCACCCGATATTTGATCTCGCCGCCTTGCACGCTCAACAGGACATTGGCAGGTTCAACGGCGCCAACGCAACTTGGTTTTGCGGTGCCTGGATGCGAAACGGTTTTCATGAGGATGGTCTTGCCAGCGCAGTTGACGTGGTCGAGGCAATCAACCGTTCCAACACTTTTCGGGTAGCGGCCGAATGAGCGCGATAGAACATATCGCGGCGCACACATTTCATGGCCGCAAGGGAAGGGTCGAAAACTCCTTTCGCTATTCGCTTGATTTCGTGATGTTCGACCCAGAGACGGATAGTTCAGCGCCTCTTTTGTTTTCGCGCGATGCCTTCAACCTGATGAGCGTCCGGGATATTGATCATGGTGGCTCCCCCGGCAAAGGCCATGGGGCAAAATGGCTGCGGAGGCTTTTCTCAGAGTTCCAAATCACGCAGCCTTCACATCTCGCGCTGCTCACGCAGCCTCGTGTACTGGGGCATGGTTTTAATCCGGTCAGCTTCTGGTTCTGCTTCGATGCGAACAGCAAGCTGTTTGCGGTCGTCGCCGAAGTCACCAATACCTTTGGAACGCGTCATAGCTATATTTGTCACAAGCCCGACCTGTCTGAGATCGGGCCTTCGGATCGACTGAGCGCAAGAAAGATGCTGCACGTCTCACCCTTTCAGCCACGTGAGGGCGAATACACATTTCAATTCGAACTGCAAAAGGATCGCGTCGGTGTCCGGATCGACTATGGCCGCGAAAAGGGAGGGCTAGTCGCGACGCTGACCGGACACCGGCGAATCCTGACCAACCGAGCCGTACTGTGGGCTTTCGTTCGGCGACCGTTCGGGGCGCGGCGGGTTCTAGCGCTGATCCACTGGCAGGCATTGAAACTCTGGTTCAAAGGCGCAGGATTCCGGACGCAACCAGCACCGCTCAGCCCCGATGTAAGTCGCGAATAGTGCGCCCAAGGGCGCGAGATGGGATAGTTGAAATATGGCCTCACTATTGATGTTCTTGCTTGGCGTGGTTTCCGTAGTTTTGGCAGGTCTCATGGTGCGGCGACGTTGGAGTTTTACCGCTCAGCGGCCCGACGACTATGATCAGGATTTCAAACAAATTGACATTCGAAGGATCCTGAATGGTCCTATAGCTTGCGAGGGCGTGATTTATGGCCCTATGGGACGTGTGGTTTCACGGTTCACCGGTGACTTTCATGCAGAATGGCAGGGCGACAATGGCCGGCTGGAAGAACGATTTCTTTTTGACACCGGAAATGCGCTTACACGTGTGTGGAACCTGACCCTCGGCAAAAATGGAGAAATCATAGCCTCTGCCGATGATTTGCTTGGCACAGGTCGCGGCGTGCAAAAAGGTTCGGCAGCGCATTTGAAATACCGCATACGCCTAACCGATAACGCTGGGGGGCATGTGCTGGATGTTGTGGACTGGATGTATTTGACTCCGAGCGGCGCACTCATGAACCGGTCGCAATTCCGTAAATTCGGCTTTAAAGTGGCCGAAATGATTGCGGTCATGCGTCCGGTGAATGAGGCGACACAAGGTTAAACGGCCTAATCTGAGGTGTCCGCCATAACAGACGCACAGTGAAGCCGTGCCCCCCTGTTTGCTTAAGATCAAAGACGGGATGCCCTTGGTTTGATTGTGATGGACACAACCAAGCGGACAGAGGAGTACGGAAAATGCTGGAGATTTCGCCCAGAAAAGTGGCGCAAGTAGCCCTGATGGGGCGGGAATTGGGGCGCGCTGAAGGCGAATTGCGCGCATTTATCGACCGGATGAGCGAGGATGAACAGGCCGAGCTGGTCGCGATCATGTGGATCGGTCGCGAGAGTTTTTTTGCTGAAGATCTGGCAGAGGCTGTCGCGACTGCCAGGGCTGAAGCTTCTACACCATGCGCCGACTACCTGATCGGCACCCCACATCTGTCGGACCACCTTGAAAATGGGTTGGATGCGTTGGGTATTTCCGCAGAGGATGTGGAAAATGACCTGATGTAACCACTACCTAGGAACACGCAATAGCCGGGGCATAAACCCCGGCTTTGTTGTTCGAATTTCTGTTTGATCAGGCTTTCACACGCTCGGATTTGGGATCATACATCGGCTTGAGCGAAGCCTCGGCCTTGACCTTGGTCCCGCACACGTCGATCTCGTATGTCGAGGCGAGAATATCCGCCGCCTTTTCACCGCGGCAGGGCACATAGCCCATACCGATGGCCGCACCCAGTGCGTGACCATAGTTACCCGAACTCAGATAGCCAATATATTCGCCATCCCGCACGATAGGTTCGTTGTGGAACAGAAGAGGCTCGGGATCGGTCAGTTTAAATTGCACCATAAGGAAATTCGGTCCGCTCTCCTTGCGCTCGGCCACTGCTGCCTTGCCTATGAAATCAGGTTTCGACAGATCGACCGCAAACCCCAGCCCCGCATCGATCACGTTGTCTTCGCAGGTAATGTCGTGGCCGAAATGGCGGAACGCCTTTTCGATGCGGCAGCTGTCCATCATGTGCATGCCGCACAGTTTCAGGCCCAAATCTTCACCCGCCTCCCACAAGGTTTCGAACACGTGACCCGAAAATTCCGTCGGAATATAAAGCTCCCACCCCAGTTCGCCCACATAAGAAACCCGGTGCGCGCGGGCGATCCCCATACCGATCTCGATCTGTTGCGCGGTTCCGAACGGATTGACCGCGTTGGAAAAGTCGTTGGGCGAAACTTTTTTCAGCAACTCGCGCGAATTCGGCCCCATGACCGCCAGCACGCCTTCGGTGCTGGTGACATCGGTGATGACCAAGCGGTGATCCCCCACTAGGCGGCGCATACGCGTTTCATCGGCCAACCGGGTTACAGCCGGGGTCACAACCAGAAAGGCTGTTTCTGACAGGCGAGTGATCGTCACATCCGCCTCGATCCCACCACGAGTGTTGAGGAATTGGGTATAGACGATCTTGCCGACCGGTACGCTCAAGTTCGCGCCGCAGATATTGTTCAGAAACGCCTCGGCGTCCGGCCCCTCGACCCGCAGTTTTCCGAACGAGGTCATGTCATACATGCCCACGTTCTCGCGCACCGCACGATGTTCAGCCGCCGAGTTCTCAAACCAGTTCTGCCGCTTCCAGCTATACCGGTATTCGCGTTCCTGCCCTTCTTTCGCGAACCAGTTGGCGCGCTCCCATCCGCCGATTTCGCCGAAAACGGCGCCTTGTTCCTTGAGGTGATGATGAAACGGCGTGCGCCGCACCCCTCGAGCCGTCGCCATCTGACGATAGGGGAAGTGATCGGCATAAAGCAGTCCCAACGTTTCCTTGGAGCGCTCGAAGAGATAGTGCTTGTTGCCCTGGAACGGGTGCATTCGCCCGATATCCACATCGCCCAGATCAAACGGTTTTTCACCATCTTCCATCCACTGCGCCAATGCCATGCCCGCGCCGCCCGCCGACTGGATACCAATAGAGTTGAAACCGGCGGCGACCCAGACATTGTCCATCTCGGGCGCAAGGCCCAAGTGGTAAGCATCATCGGGGGTAAAGGATTCCGGACCGTTGAAGAAAGTATGGATGCCTGCCTCGGCCAGCATCGGCATCCGGTTACAGGCCGCTTCCAGGATCGGCTCGAAATGGTCGAAGTCTTCGGGAAGCTGGTCGAACTCAAAGCTGTCGGGAATGCCGTCCATACCCCAGGGTTTGGACTTTGGTTCAAACGCGCCCAAAAGGATCTTGCCTGCGTCTTCCTTGTAATAGGCGCATTCATCCGCCACCCTCAGCACAGGCATCTGTTTAAGACCCGGAATCGCTTCGGTCACGATATAGAAATGTTCACAGGCATGCAGCGGAACGTTCACACCGGCCATTTTGCCAACTTCACGACCCCACATACCAGCACAGTTGACAATGTGATCACATTCGATGTGACCCTGCTCCGTACCATCATCCGATGCCCAGTCCACTCCGGTCACGCGGCGGTTGTGCCGTTTGATACCGGTTACCTTGACGCGCTCCTTGATCAACGCCCCATTCTGACGTGCGCCCTTGGCCATCGCCAACGCGATATTGGCCGGATCGCCTTGCCCGTCCAGCGGAAGAAAAACACCCCCGGTCACGTCATCGGTGTTGAGGTATTCGTATTTCGCCTTGACCTCTACCGTGGTCAGTTCATGCACTTCAACGCCGAATGCCCGTGCCATAGCCGCCGTGCGGAACAGTTCTTCGCGGCGCTCTTTGGTCAGGGCCACGTTAATCGATCCTGTGCGCCGGAACCCGGTTTCCACCCCGGTTTCTTCGCTGATCCTGCCATAAAGTTCCTGCGTATATTTGGCCAACTTGGTCATGTTCGACGACGGGCGCAGCTGTGCAATCAGGCCGGCCGCGTGCCAAGTTGTTCCGGACGTCAACTGCTTGCGTTCCAGCAGTACGACGTCCTTCCAGCCTATCTTGGTCAGGTGATAGGCCACCGAACATCCGATCACACCACCACCGATGATGACCACGCGGGCCTTGTTGGGAAGGTCAGCCATTTTCAAAGACTCCGATTCTGATTTAACCGCATCTTGCCATTTAAAGACGGCAAGAAATCCACCAAAAACGTCAGAACAATCGGGAAAATCACCCTGCTTCGCCAGCGCGCCGTTTGCTGCGCATGGCAAAGGGCGTAATGCCAAAAACGCTTTTGTAGACCGCCGAAAAACCGTTGGGGAACCCACAAGCCAGCCCGATTTCATGGATGCTCATCGTCGTGTTCAGCAGCAGATTGTTGGCCTTGGCAAGACGCAATTCCCTGTAGTACCCGTTCGGTGTCGCCCCCAAATAGGTTCTGAACTTGCGTTCAAGAGATCGGTTCGACAGGTCCAGCGCAGCAACAATTTCGTTGATCGGTACCGGTTCTTCGATATTGGCTTGCATGATCTCCAGAGCCTGATCCAGTTTACTGTCACCTGTTTCGCTCGTCCGGACACCGGAATATGGCTGCATCGAGCCGAAGTCGCGAATATGTTCGTGCAGCATCACGTTCGCGACCGTCATTTTGGCCGCTCCCGAAACATGGCGACCAATCAAGGCCAAGGCGATATCCACGGTCGACCCCATACCAGCGCAGGTGACAACGGGCCCATGTTCGGTGGCGATGGAATACTTGGCGACAAACCCGCTGCCACGTTCGCTCAAAAACGATGCGTTCTCCCAGTGGGTCGCGTGATCCTGCGCCCCTTTGTCCTTGATATACCGGCTGGCGGCCTCCGCCAGAAGAAAGACCTGCGCTCCGCGATATGTGTAACCCGAAATCACCCGTGTCAGAGAAAGCGCGGGATTGTCCGGATCGGAGTTTCCGATGACGAAAACATAGTCGGCATCTGGCTGGGTTGGGATCGGCGTCGTCTCGACAAACGCATCGGATCGACTGCGCACGACACCGCCATCCAGTGATCTATAGGCCCATTGAAATGGAGGTTGCGGGCAAACGCGATTAGCAATTCTTATGACGTCGACAATCCCCGCCACTTCGATCAATACAAAGCCGTCCGCAACGACGATGTCGATCTTCCATTTTTTGGGGACCGTATTGTCTTTTCGTCTTGCCGGTCTGGCTGTCACAAGCCTGCCCTCACGCAATCTTGTGGCCCGCAGCGCGGAGGCGGTGAGCTAGTGCTTCGATATGATCCGGGCCGACCTCACAGCAACCACCGACAATCGTGGCGCCTTGCACGATCCAGCCCATTGCGAGTTCGGCATAGGCCGCCGGGTCTAGGTCCTGGCGCTGTTCCAGTGCATCCACTGTTGGTTCATCTTTCAGGAATCCTTCAGAGATGCGGGTAAACCCGTTGGCGTAGGCCCCGTATGGCTTTCCCATCGTCTTGAGGATATCTAGCGCTGCCGCGATAGCCTCGGGAGGCGAACAGTTGATCAGGACGGCTTCAGGGTCGAACCGCGCGACCAGCGGGGCAATATTGCCCAGTGGTTCGCCTGAGCGCAGGCGGGTGCCATCATCATCCATGACTGTGAGCGCCAGCCAGACCGGTTTTCCGCATTCATGTGTTCCGCGTAGCGCACCATCGGCCTCTTGAACCGAAGATACGGTTTCGATCAGAAAAAGATCGACACGTTTCGACATAAGCACCACCAGTTCTCTGAACTTCTCTGCTGCCTCGGCAGGATCAGGGTTCAGATCAGGGCGATATGAGGCCAGCAATGGTCCCAGCGAACCAGCTATACGACTGCCCGTGACATCGCGCGCACGTTCTGCCTGCGTCAAAGCTGTGTTGATCAGTGCCGGCATCTGATCCTCCAATCCGACGCGGACAAGACGCGAACGGTGGACTGCGTATGTGTTGGTTGTCGCCACAGTCGCACCGCGCCTGAAATAATCAGCATGTACATCACCTACCAGGTTCGGATGATCGATCATCACACGCGTGGACCAAAGCGGAGTTGCCCGGTTACCGCTGCGCTTGACCAGTTCTTGACCAATGGATCCGTCCAGAAGCGTTATTTCAGCCATGATTGACCTCTTTATGGAATGAGAACAATTTTTCCGGGAAGGGATTTGGATTGAAATTCCTCCTGCGCCTGGAGGATGTCACGCAGAGGATAGGTTTTTGAAACAACCGGCCTAATCCGACCTTCATTCATGAGCGAAACGAGACGTCCAAAGACTTCAGGCGCCTGATGCGTGCAGCCATGAATGGTGATGTCGCGCAGATAGATGTCGCGCAAATCCGCTTCGACAATCGGCCCAGCGATCGCACCCGATACAGCATAGTGCCCACCCGGTTTTAGGGACAGAATTAGTCCGGGCCAGGCAGGGCCACCAACAACGTCGATCACCACTTCGAACGTGTCATTCGGCAAAGCGCTATCGCGGTCGAGAGTCTCTGCAGCGCCCTGGTCCCTGACAATGCGGGCCTTGGCCGGACTGGTCACGCCACATACTGTGGCACCCCGAAGAGCAGCAAGTTGCACGGCGGCGAGGCCGACACCACCTGATGCGCCGGTGACCAAGACCTTATGTCCCGCCGTGACGCCAGCGCGGGTCAGCAAGTTCTCCGCCGTGCCGAACGCACATGGGATCGCCGCAATCTCGACATCCGTCAGCGGAGAGCCCGAGACGTCATACAGGTCATCAGACTCGACGAGGCAATATTCAGCAAATGCTCCGTCTATTTCAGAACCCAGCGCGATATAACCCCAAGGCGCACCGGGACGGGGGCGCGGAAGGTTGACCGGGCATGTAACGCGTTGCCCAGCGCGAAATCGCTCTGCACCAGGACCGACTTCCTCGACGATGCCGCATAGATCACCGCCCTGAATGCGAGGAAAGTTCAACGCTCCTCCCCATCCACCTTCCTCGACTTCTTGGTTCACTTCGTTGGTGGCCCCGGTTACGTTCGAAGAATACCAACCCACCCTCGTGTTGATATCGGTATTGTTCACCGCCGCTGCGGCGACGCGTACAAGAACCTGTCCCGGCCCGGGGGTCGGGACAGATATATCATCGCGCCATTCCAACGCCTCTGGCCCACCGTGCCGGGTGAGATATATACCTTGCATGCGCCGGGTCATCATTCTCTCCTATGTCTTGGTGAGCCGACATTAGCACATCAGGCGCGCAACCGTTCGTTGGCAGGGTCCCAAAGTGGTTGGTCTTCCTGAACCACGGCGCGGCATTTCTGGCCATAGATTTCCACCTCAAGCTCGGTCCCGGGCACCGCAAGTTCAGAGCGAACCATACCCAAGGCAATCGAGGCATTCACTCGATAGCCCCAGGCCCCTGATGTGGTTTCCCCTACGATCTGACCGTCGTGCCAGATGCAGGACATATACGGTGCATCTGCGTCATCCGCTTCCACGATCAGGGTCACGAAGCTTTTACTTACCCCTTGCTGTTTTTCATTCTGGATTGCAGCCTTGCCAACGAAGTCCTGTGGCTTGTCGAGTTTCACGAACCGTTCAAGACCTCCCTCGAGCAACGAGTAGTCGGTGGACAGATCACCTTTCCACGCCCTGTACCCTTTTTCGACGCGCAGCGAGTTCAGAGCGTACATGCCAAACGGTTTGGCTCCCGCACCAAGGATAGCCTCATAAATGGCGGGCTGGTTCTCATTGAGGCAATGCACCTCCCATCCCAATTCGCCAGCAAAGGAAACACGAACCAGACGGCAGGGTTGCCCGGCCAAAACTGCATCCTGATGCGTCAGCCAACCCATGGACAGATCCGCTTTGGCCCCAATTTGCTCCAGTAGGTCCCGAGCTTTCGGGCCGCTCACGATCATGGTTCCCCAGTCACGAGTATGGTCGGTCAGACTGACTCCCGCAGGCAAGTTGCCTTTCAGCAACTCGAAATCATGCCATTGGGCTGCACCCGCGGTGATCATGGTGAAGTGGTCCTCGGAATGGCGCATACAGGACATTTCCGTCAAAATGCGGCCCCGGCTATCCGAGAAATAGACTAGGTTCATCCGGCCGACTTTCGGAAGGCCACCTGTGATCAAGCCCCGCAGGTAGTCCGCCGCACCTGTGCCTTCGAGATTGAAGCGGGAAAACCCCGGAAGATCGAGTACCCCGACAGAGTCGCGCACGGCCTCGCATTCTTCCTTGATGCGTTGCGCCCACGGGCCGGAGCGTCCCCAAGTGCGGGTTGATTCAAGTGAGATATCGTCACCCGGCTGCGCAAACCAATTGGCGCGTTCCCATCCGTTGAACGCCCCCATCACACCACCAAGGTCTTTCACCCTTGCATGAACCGGGCTGAGTTTCTTGTCACGCCCAGCGGGCCATTCGTGATACGGGAAATGCATGGCGTATTCGTTGCCATAGACTTCCAGGCCCTTCTGGTTGCAGTAGTTCTGATCAGTATAGTCCGTGTAACGACGTGGGTCGACGGCCCACATGTCCCATTCGGTGTGACCATCGACGATCCATTCGGCCAATACCTTACCAGCACCGCCACCTTGAGCGATGCCAAAGGTGAACACGCAGGCCTCGAAGGCGTTTTTGACTCCCGGCATCGGGCCAATCAGCGGCAGGCCATCCGGAGCATATGGAATGGGGCCATTAATCACACGGGATACACCTGCCGTGCCAAGCGCCGGAACGCGTTCCATTGCATCGGTTACGATATCCTCGATCCGGTCAAGGTCGTCATTCCATAGCTGAAACGAGAAGTCTTCGGGCATCGGGTCGTCCTCAGACATCCAGTGCCCCTTGCAATTGGGTTCATATGGACCGAGGTTGAAACCGTTCTTTTCCTGCCTCAGGTAGTAGGAGATATCCACGTCGCGCAGCAACGGCAGCTTTTTCCCAGACTCCTTTGTATAGGCCTCGATCTCAGAAATCTCTTCACTTAGCAGGTACTGGTGGCTCATCACCATCATGGGCACAGTGCGCCCGCCATAGGGTTTGAACCACTCGCCCACTCGCTGGGCATAGTAACCAGCGGCGTTCACCACATAATCACAAGCGATGTCGCCTTTTTCAGTGTGCACCATCCATGAGCCATCATTGTTCTGCGTAACGCCAGTGGCCGGGGTGAAACGCAAAATTCTTGCACCCATGTCGCGCGCGCCCTTGGCCAGCGCCTGCGTCAGCTGAGCGGGATCGATGTCACCGTCATGCGGATCATAGAGCGAGCCTACAATGTCATGGGTTTCGAGGAAAGGATACCGCGCCTTGGTTTCTTCCGGGCTGAGGATCTCGATATCCATACCCTGATACCGACCCATGGCAGCGGCGCGCTGGAACTCCTGCATCCGCTCCTTGCTGTGCGCCAACCGGATAGACCCAGTTACATGATAGTTCATCGGATAATCGACTTCTTCACCCAAGCGCGAATACAGCTCTGTCGAGTAGCGTTGCATATTCATGATCGCCCAGGAGGTCGAAAACGTCGGTACGTTCCCGGCGGCATGCCATGTAGACCCGGCGGTCAACTCGTTTTTTTCGAGCAGAACGCAGTCAGTCCAACCTTTCTTGGCCAGATGGTAAAGCGAGGAGGTCCCCACAACACCGCCACCTATGATGACCACGCGGGCTTTCGTCGGAAAATCACTCATAGTTCTAAGTCCCTGTCATTGCGCCTGTTGAGGCAAGTTGTCCGTGATGTCGTAATAATCCCCTTTGTCGGCCACAAAGATGTGCCGCGCGAGGACAAGCCCGGTGGGCGCGTCCAGCGCACCCATCGAGATCGAAATCGTGTCCTCGTCATTGTGCTGCCAGAAGAGGAACGTACCGCATTTACTGCAGAACCCGCGTTTTGCGGTATCCGATGCGCGGAACCAGCCGAGTGCGTGGGAAATGCTGAACGTCAAGTTATCTTGATGCGTCGAGGTCGATGCCCAGACATGCCCTGACTGCTTGCGGCACTGACTGCAATGGCAAACCGAAGGCGGGGAAAGCTCTCCGTCGATGTTGAAGGAAACCGAGCCGCACAAGCAGGAGCCAGTTTGCATTGCGTTATCCTCTAGCTGCAGGCGCGGCACTGGTCCCCAGCAACACACCATAGATGATGAAACAGGTGGCCATGATCCGGCGCACCCAGACGTTAAAGACGGCACCAATGGCGGCCTTGCCCATCAGAGCGCCCAACAGGGTAAAGCCGGTATAGCTGAGGGTGGTTATCGCCAGAGCAGTGGGTACGATGACCACCATTTGCTGCCAGATCGGTACATCCGGTTGAACGAACTGCGAAAAAGCCGCCAGGTATCCCGCTACGCTTTTTGGGTTGATCGTGGCAATTGCCAGCGCATGTATATAGACGTGGCGAGCCGGGCGTTCGTCTGCGCGAACGGGCGTTTTGGCAGTCATCCAGCCCCGCACCCCTAGCCATATCAGAAAACCGGCTCCGATCAGTTTGGCGACAAAAAAACCGGTCGGAGATGCCGCGATAAGCGCGGTCACTCCAAGCGCCGACAGGATCAGAAAAGCACTGGCCTGAGTCAGGATTGCAAGCACACCAAGCATTGCCTTTACGAAAGGCAGACTCATTCCGTTTGAGATGCAATTGACCGCATTCGGCCCCGGTGTGGTGACAAAGACCACCCAGAACAGTGCAAATACCGTCCAAGCATCGAAACTCATCAATACACCGGTGGGGCGATGACCCAGACGGCCACGGCGGGTTCGTCATAGGGATTGGCCCATTGATAGGGTTCATGTTTGATCCGGAAGCTGTCGCCGGGACCAACGGTAAAGGCGCGGTTGCCGATAATCAGATCCAGCCGACCCGAAACCATATATCCGACCTCCTGCGTTGGCCGGTTGGCTGGGGTCTGCATCCGCGAACGGGGCCGGAAGGTCGAATGCACCATTTCAAAGTCATCTGTCAGATCAGGAGAAAGCAGTTCTTCGATCAGCCCTTCCTCACCAGAACCCATCGGGCGGCGCGACCCGGCGCGGACGACATATCCCTGCTCGTCTTTAAGTGCCGCGGAATGGGCGAAAAGCATCGACATCGGCACGCCTAGACATGCCGCAATCTGGCGCAGATCCGAGATCGAAGGTTCGGACTTGTCGCGCTCTACCTGGCTGAGCCAACCAACCGAACGGTTAAGACGCCTCGCGATCTCGGTCAGCGTCAAGCCACGCGCCTTGCGCAAGGCGCGGATATCGGCCCCGAGTGTGGCGCTGTGACGGGCTTGCGTGTTCAAAAAACCGCTCCGAATCTCGTGAAATTTCTACTCACTTTTTCACGATGCCGCAGGTTCGTGAAATTTCCAAGAGATTTTTCATTTGATGGCCGGGGCCCGATTGGCTATGTCCGCCTAATGTGGATTGCAGTGATGTATCTATGGGCCGTCAACCTGTTGACCTTACTGGCCTTCGGCTGGGACAAATTGCGCGCAGGCCGTCGCAAGCGTATTTCCGAGCGCACTCTGTTATGGCTGGCGGTGATCGGTGGTAGCCCTGGGGCGGTTTTGGGAAGATGGGTTTTCCGCCACAAGAGCCGCAAACGTAGGTTCACAGTTTGGCTGATTGCGATCGTTGCCGCACAGGTGGTGGGATATGTCTGGTTAACCGAAGGTAAGCCGCCTTTTTTTCCCTGACACTGGTTGGCAGCGTGACTTACGAACGAGAAAAAACCCGAGACAGGATCGATGACAGGGCCTCGGCATCTTTTGTCGTAAACGCATCTGGCTGATCACTGTCGATATCAAAAACCGCGATGACTTCACCGCTTCCGTTGCGCACCGGCAAAACCAACTCGGACCGGGTCGAAGATGCGCATGCAATATGCCCGGGGAAGGCATCTACATCGGGAACTATAAGCACTTCTCCAGTCCGCGCTGCGGCACCGCAAACGCCACGATCGAAAGGAATGGCAAGACAGCCATGGCCGCCCTGATAAGGGCCAATCTTGAGCAGTTTAGGTTCCGTAACACGATAAAATCCCGTCCAATCGAAGCGGTCGTCGGCATGATGCACCTCACAGGCGACGGTGGCCATCAGCGCCACTTCATCGGTTTCGCCTTCGGTGAGGGCGGCGATGGTTTTTGCAAGAGAGGCGTAGTCGGCGTTCATGATTGTTTTCTTTCAACAATGCCGGGGGCGTTGCCCCCGGAATATTTGGAAAAAGATGAATGGTCAAATGCGCTCAACGGCGATGGCCGTGCCTTCACCACCACCAATGCATATAGCTGCCACCCCGCGTTTGAGGTTTCGTTTCTCCAACGCGTTCAGAAGCGTCACGATTATGCGTGCTCCCGAGGCCCCAATCGGGTGCCCCAAGGCGCAGGCGCCGCCGTTTACGTTTATGATTTCACGCGGCAAGCCCATTTCTCTCATGAAGGCCATGGGAACGACGGCAAAAGCCTCGTTGACTTCCCACAGATCAACATCGTCCTTGTTCCAGCCGATGCGATCGAGAAGCTTCTTCGCAGCCGGTACGGGTGCGGTGGTGAAAAGACCCGGCGCCTGAGCATGGCTTGCATGCCCAACAATACGGGCCCGCACGGCCAAGCCTTGAGCCTCGGCCGCCTCGGCAGAAGCCAGAACCAGTGCGGCAGCCCCATCAGAGATGGACGATGAATTCGCAGCCGTCACAGTACCGTCCGAGCGGAAGGCCGGTTTCAGAGAGGGTATCTTGTCCGGACGCGCGGATTTTGGCTGTTCGTCGGCGTCGCAAATCACTTCTCCATTGCGCGTTTTCACAGTCACGGCGGTGATTTCGCCATTGAATGCCCCGTTATCCTGGGCCTTTAGCGCGTTGGAGAGGGATTGAAGCGCATATTCGTCCTGCGCCTCACGGGTGAACTGATAGGTTTCAGCGCAATCCTCGGCGAAAGTTCCCATCAGGCGGCCCTTGTCATAGGCATCCTCGAGGCCATCAAGGAACATGTGATCCACAACCTGTCCGTGGCCAATCCGGGCACCACCACGCATTTTGGGCAGAAGATATGGTGCATTGGTCATGCTTTCCATCCCACCCGCGATCATTGTATCGGCGTGTCCCAGCGCGATCCGGTCAAAAGCCATCATGGCCGCCTTCATACCCGACCCGCACATCTTGTTGAGCGTAGTCGCGGGCACCTCTTCGCCCAGACCGCCAGCAAAGCCTGCTTGCCGTGCCGGGGCCTGCCCTTGCCCAGCGGGCAAAACGCAACCCATCAGAACCTCATCCACTGTACATGCCCCCGCACCTTGCAGAGCGGCGCGGATCGCAGCCCCCCCAAGATCGGCGGCGGAAACGCCGCCAAACATACCCTGAAACCCGCCCATAGGTGTCCGTGCAGCCCCAGTAATAACAACAGCCTTCATTTTAGATATTCCTCCTGATCCAGGGACTTGAATACCGAATGGTAAGATTTGACGTCTAGCGTATTTCTACGCAAGGATTTCGCTTTTTAGGGGGCAGGTATGGGGCTAACCAGCACTGCGGCGGGAAACGTTCAGGTGATCACCGTGCACGCGGATCGTATTGATGCGGCGATGGCGATCCAGTTCAAAGAAGATATGCGCAACGAGACGGAAAGTGGCGCAGAGTATGTGATCCTTGATCTGACTGCCGTCGAATTTATAGATTCCAGCGGGTTGGGTGCCATTGTGGCCTCAATGAAGCAACTTGGGGGCGAACGCCGTCTGGATCTGGTCGGACTGTCGCCGATGGTAGAAAAGGTCTTTCGTTTGACGCGCATGGATACGGTTTTTGTCCTTTTTCCCAACCTGGACAGCGCCTTGGCAGAAGCAGCAGTATCCCGATAGCCGGAGGCAAACGTTTTGAAGCGCGCGTCCGACGGAAATTTTTTTGAGCTGGCGTTTCTTGCCACCGAGACCGAAGCCAGCGCCGGAATATCAGCGCTAGCTGCCCATTTTCGTTCCCTTGGGCTTTCCGAAGAGCATGCAGGCGAGGTTCGAATTGCCCTGACCGAAGCAATCAACAATGTAGTGGAACACGCATATGCTGGCGTCGAGCCGGCTCAGGTTCGAATAAACTGTCGTCAAACACAGGATCGCCTGGATATCCTTGTTTCCGATACCGGGAATCCGTTGCCCGGCGGCAAAGTCCCCTTGGGAGAGCCCGCAGATGTAGATACCTGCCTGCAGGAACTACCCGAGGGTGGGTTTGGCTGGTTTCTGATTCGCCAAATTGCCAACGATATCAAGTACGAGCGCAAACAAGGGTATAACCGCTTGTCCTTACGCTTTGATATGCCCCAAAACTTCCACCCTTCGCCATAATAAAGTCAAGGTCACAACATTGTCCCGCCGCAAACTTGGACGAACCTGATCATGTAGCTCAAGATAGCTTCCCTCGGCGCCATGCGTCACAGCCCCCACCAGTGAGCGGCGCCGAGGAACACCCCCCTAAAAACTGTTATTGGACTTTCTGCCAACACAGCCTAACTTCCGCACGTTCGACAGGAAGAGGCGAAAAATGCGTGATTTTCACCAGCCGGGGCGATCCGAAGTTCTGGCAACTGAAGGGATGTGTGCAACGTCTCATCCACTCGCAACGCAAGCCGCATTGGACATTCTCAAAATTGGCGGCAATGCGATGGACGCTGCAATAGCGGGAGCGACTCTTTTAGGCATCTGTGAACCGCAAATGACGGGGATCGGCGGTGATTGCTTTGTCTTGTTCAACCGTTCGGGCAACTCAGTTGTTCATGCCCTGAACGGATCCGGCAGATCAGCAAATGCATCCAGCGCTCGAGATCTGCGCAATTGCGGCTATAGTTCAATGCCTTTGTACAGCCCTCATGCTGTGACTGTACCCGGTGCTGTCGATGCGTTCTGCCACCTTTCGGAAACCGAAGGTCGCTTGGGCCTGGACAGGTTGCTACAGCCGGCAATCCACTATGCCGAGGCAGGAGTTCCCGTCGCACCCAGAGTCGCGTTCGATTGGGGTTTGGGATCCGGAAACTTGCAAGGCGCTGGTCGGCACTTTTATTTGGTCGGCGGAAAAAGCCCAGTAATAGGTCAGTTGTTTCGCGCTCCCCAACAGGCCGAAGTCTTGCGCCGAATCGCGCGTGGCGGGAAAGAGGCCTTTTATAGCGGCGAAATTGCCGAAGACATGGTCTCCTCGCTCAACGCTTTGGGTGGAGTACACACGCTTGAAGATTTCGCCAACACTCGCTGCATCCAAACAACTTCCGTAAGCACCATCTATAAAGACGTCGAACTAGTTGAACACCCACCAAACGGCCAAGGGGCGACGGCACTTTTGCTGCTAAACATCCTCAGCCATTTCGATCTGGCATCGATGAACCCGTTGGGTTGCGAACGCGTGCATATCGAAGCCGAAGCAACAAAACTCGCCTATGACGCACGCAACCGCTTCATTGCCGATCCGGATAGCACTGAGCGGCTGGAACATATGCTTGCCCCGGAAACCGCCTCAAAACTTGCGAGCCTGATCAACGCCACTAAAGTATTACCACCGGTGAAGTCTCTGACCGAGGCGATTCACAAGGATACGGTGTATATCACCGTCGTGGATCGGGACCGCATGGCCGTGTCACTGATTTATTCGATCTATCACAGTTTCGGATCTGGCATTGCGTCAGACAAATTTGGCATATTGCTGCAAAACAGAGGCGCTGGCTTCAATCTGACCGCCGGCCATCCGAACGAGTTAGGCGGCGGTAAACACCCTATGCACACCATCATCCCCGGAATGCTGCGCGAGAATGGTCGGGTAACAATGCCATTCGGCGTCATGGGCGGCGCCTATCAGCCAACGGGTCATGCCCGGTTCGTTACAAACCTCACCGATGCCGGCATGGGTTTGCAGGAGGCCATTGCAGCGCCTCGGGCATTTGCCGACAGCGGTGTTCTAAAAATCGAACGTGGATATCCGAATGAAGTGAAACAACAGTTGACCGATCTAGGGCACAAGATCGAGACGCCCGAAGCACCGCTCGGGGGTGCTCAGGCCATTCGAATTCGAGATGATGGTGTCCTGGAAGGCGCCAGCGATCCGCGAAAAGACGGTTGCGCACTGGGATACTGATGCCAAAAAACGCTGCTGGACTTTCAATTTAGTTGGAAATGAAGCGGGTAAGCCCCGTCCCGAAATGGGCCAAACATATCCGGGATGTCCGGGTGATCGACAGGTTCCCCGGACCAGTCTTCGATCAGGTTCTGTTCGGAAACATAAGCAACGTAATAAGACTGATCGTTCTCGGCGAGAAGATGATAGAATGGTTGCTCTTTCGCCGGTCGGCTGTCCTCGGGAATCGCTTGATACCATTCTTCAGTGTTAGAAAATTCTGGATCAACGTCAAAAACCACCCCTCGGAAAGGGTGCTTTTTATGACGAACCACTTGTCCAAGGTGGTATTTTGCGTGTGTTTTCAACATTACTTGGCCCCCAAAGTCATTTTTACCCTTAACGCATCGCAAAAGTCCAATACTTGCTCAGAAATCGCAGGAAACAGTCTGTGAACTCTGACTTTACAGTTATCCCCACAGGTTGTTGCCACGTCAATTTTTCCTTTGCGCCATCAACTGTTGTACTCATTCCACAACTGAGGTGGAGATACACCAAATTGCACTGTTGAAGGACCCTTCATAACCGAATGTGATTTCATCGCGTCGCGAGTTGCGCTATCATCTGAAAAAAAGGCAAGAGGCAGATGAGCAGATCTCTTTGCGCACTATTGGCGGTGCTGATGCTAGCGTCGTGCAGCGGTGGGTCCAAGACTCCTCCGCGCAATCTCAATGACGCTTGCAGCATTGCAAGAGAGCGCCCCGACTATATCAAAGCTTTCAAATCGACCGAACGCAAATGGGGTGTCCCGGTCCATGTTCAGATGGCAACCATCTATCAGGAAAGCCGTTATCGCGCTGACGCCCGCACGCCGCACAAGTTCGTTCTGGGCGTGATCCCGATGGGGCGGCAGAGCAGTGCTTATGGCTTTAGCCAAGCTTTGGACGGAACGTGGGAACAGTACCAGAAGGAAACCGGAAAACGGCGTGCAAAGCGGAACCGTATTCGAGACGCGTCCGATTTCATGGGTTGGTACATGAACAAAAGCTGGGAAAAGAACGGCATCCACCCCAGTGATACGCGAAACCAGTATCTGGCCTATCACGAAGGCCATGCCGGTTACGCACGCGGAAGCCACAATGGCAAATCCTGGTTGTTACGCGTCGCCGACGACGTTGATTCCCGTGCCGACCTGTACCGTCAGCAATTGACAGGTTGCCGATACTAGCCCTTGATGCAGCGCGCTTCAGCGATTGCCCGAGACGCGCGGTTCTCCGTCGATGAATAGGTTCTGGTTCAGGCTGTTTCCCGTTGTCAGCGGCCCCAGGATCACGGTCGTTCGTGCTCCGCCACTGTCATGCACGACCCATTTGCGCAGCTCCACCGGATCGCTCGTGAACATCAGTTCAATCTTGCCGTAATCCGGATTTTCCGGATCCTGCGCTGTAACAACGGTCGCGGTGCCGTCGAATTCATGTCCTACGACCATGTTGGCTCGACCAAGATCCACGGTCGGGGCCAGAACGATGGACAGTGGCGTTCGCCTGAGCGGGTACTGCTCGGGCGGTTGGTTGGATTTGGGATCGTGGATGATCACCGATCCGCCTTTGGCCAACACCACTGCTCGCTCGGGCGGGTCGTATTCGAACCGCATCCGACCCGGACGCTGCAACCACAACTTTCCAGTGCTTAGGGAAGCATCATCATTGACTTGGGTGAATGTGGTTTCAACAGTTTTCAAGCTGTTGAGGTAGTTCGAAATGTCTGCAAGCGGCAGTTTGTCTGCGGCCCAGGCCACTGGGGCCAGTAAGGAAAATGCAAGGGCATAAGCGATCTGTTTCATAGTGATCAGATAAGTGTTCTGCCCTCGCTTTGGAATGCCCTATTGTTCTGGCACCAGAATTTCGCGCTTGCCGACATGGTTGGCCGGCGAAACTATGCCTTCGTCCTCCATCTGCTCGACCAGCCGAGCAGCCTTGTTATAGCCGATAGCAAGCTTTCGCTGGATGTAGGAGGTCGAACATTTGCGATCCTTGATCACGATCGCAACGGCTGTGTCGTAGAGCGCATCTTCACCATCGGTGTTGCCGCCGGTATTCAGACCCAGAACTGCGTCGATGTTGTCTGCCTTTTCCTCGTCCGGGCCTTCAACCACACCACCCACATAATCGGCTGGGCCAAATGCTTTCAGGTGGTTGACGACCTCTTCGACCTCTTCATCCGACACGAACGGTCCATGGCAACGAGTTATCTTGGCCCCACCAGCCATATAGAGCATATCGCCCTGCCCCAACAGTTGCTCGGCGCCCATTTCGCCTAGAATGGTACGGCTGTCGACCTTTGAGGTTACCTGAAACGAAATCCGAGTGGGGAAGTTGGCCTTGATTGTGCCGGTGATGACGTCGACAGACGGGCGCTGCGTCGCCATAATCAGGTGAATACCCGAGGCGCGCGCCATTTGCGCCAGACGTTGGATGCAAGCCTCGATTTCCTTGCCTGCGACCATCATCAGGTCGGCCATCTCGTCGACGATGACAACGATATATGGCATGGCCTTGGGTTCGAACTGTTCTGTCTCGAAAATCGGCTCGCCGGTTTCCTCGTCAAATCCAGTTTGGACAGTACGGCTGAACATCTCACCTTTGGACAGCGCGTCCTTCACCCGACCATTATAGCCCGCGATGTTGCGCACGCCCATCTTGGACATCTTGCGATACCGATCCTCCATCTCGCCCACGACCCATTTCAAGGCAACGACCGCTTTTTTCGGATCGGTCACAACAGGACTTAGCAGATGCGGAATGCCGTCATAAACCGAAAGCTCCAGCATCTTGGGATCGATCATGATCAGGCGGCATTCGTCTGGCGTCAGCTTGTAGAGCAGCGACAGGATCATGGTGTTGATCGCCACCGACTTACCCGACCCCGTGGTCCCGGCAATCAGCAGGTGGGGCATCTTGGCGAGGTTGGCCACAACCGAACCGCCACCGATGTCTTTGCCCAGCGCCAACGGCAAAGCATGATTTCCGTCTCCAAAATCCCGGCTGGCCAGGATTTCCCTCAACACCACCATTTCGCGATTGTCGTTGGGTAGTTCGATCCCGATGACCGAGCGGCCCGGCACGGTCGAGACCCGCGCTGAAAGCGCCGACATCGAGCGTGCGATGTCGTCTGCCAAACCGATAACGCGGCTAGCCTTGAGGCCCGGCGCTGGTTCCAGCTCGTACATGGTGACGACGGGACCGGGGCGGACGCTGACGATCTCTCCTTTCACCCCATAATCGTCGAGCACGTTTTCCAGCATCCGCGCGTTTTCCTCAAGCGCTTCGTCGCTGAGGTGATGGCGCTGGATGTTTGCCGGGTTGGACAGCAGGTTGAGCGGCGGCAGCTCAAAATCAGCAGCGTTGTCTTCAAAGGACAGCGCCGGTTGCGCCTCGGCCTGCGCCCGACGCGAAGGTTGTGGCACACGGCGGACGGGTTGTGCCACGACGGGTTTGCGTGGCTCTGCAATCGGGATCGGCATACGAGGAGTAGAGGGTGAAACTTCCGACTCTTCGTCGATCATCGGTTCATCGGCAAAATCGTCATAGGTTTCGACCACATGCTCGTGACCGGCTTGATCCCAACCCGGCTCAAAAGCATTCAGCGCTGGTTCCATCGGCAATGTTACACCTGCAGTCAGCGGCGGCTCGGGTGGCAGTTCGCCACCCCGGTTCACATTCAGGATCAGTGGATCCGGCCCACGCCCACGCCCTTTGGTCAGCGGCCTGTTTGGATCTGGTTCAGGCTCCATCGAACCGGTGGCAACCTGCCGGTTCCGCACAGCCGCGGCAATCTTGGATCGAATACGGTCGTCCCCGGGCATCTCGTCATAACCCTGTACCGGTACGGCTTCGACCAGTTCAGGTTCTGGCATTGGGTCGGGGCGACGGATCAGGCCCGGCATGCGTGCCAGCAGTCCAGATTTCGGAGTGCGTTCCGCCTGAGGGGGATGGGCATAGCCTTCTTCAAAAAACTCTTCCGAAAATGCTGTGTCGTCATCAATTGAATGGTTGATCACAGCGCGCACTGCAGCGCGTCCATCGGCCCATTGCGCCCGACGGTCCCGTGCCGCCCGCGCCGTCGCCTGTGCCCCGCGCCCTATGAGTGCCATCAGCATGTCGTAAGTCATCACCAGGCCCAGCAGAAACGCCCGGAAACCGCGTCTTACGTCGGCCATAGTGAAACCGAGAACAAACACACCCAGCGTCAACATGCCTGCGGCCATCGCAAGCGACATCATCTTGACCATGAAGTGCGACGAGATGGGTAACAGCGTCAGCAGCGCACCCATCACGGTATCCCCGAACAGCCCGCCAAGGCCAAAGCTGTGCGTTGTGCGCCATGCATCACCCGGAACAAGTGTCGCAGCATAGACGGATACGATCGCAATCCAGATCGGAGCAAAGATCAGGCGTGCGATGGCCCGGTCTTCGCCCGAATGAACTGCAAACCGAACGCCCCAGCCCGTCAGCACCAGAGCGACGCCCCAGCTGCCCCAACCCACAATCATGAACAACGGTGCTGCGATGGACGCACCCGCTCGTCCCATCCAGTTCTGAACCGGCGCGTCTGTCGATACCATCCAGTTCGGGTCGTCCGGTGTATAGGAAACGATCATCGCAGCGGCAGCCAACCCCAGCAGGATCAATACGATCCCGATCAGTTCCTTGCCACGCCTTTCGATTGCCGCCTGCATCTTGCTGTCCAGCAACGGATCGCGACTGCGCGTGTTGTATGATGCCATGCTACCCTCGTACCTCACGAATAGATGCAGTCGCGGAGTGTGATCAGCCCCTGCTGCAACTCTGTTTTTGGGGCCACCATCGCGACCCTGATATACCCCTCACCCGGGTTTTGCCCCGACTTACCTTGGGCGAGATAAGCACCCGGCAGCACCCGGACACCCGTCTCCCTCCAAAGCTTCAGCGCTACCTGTTCACCATTGTCCACAGGAAGCCATAAAAAGAACCCGGCCTCGGGAGGCATATAGCCCTGCACACCCTCAAAAACCTCGTCGGCGATGCGATACTTCTCTTGATAAAGCCCCCGGTTTTCCAAAACGTGCACCTCGTCGGCCCAAACTCGCGCCGCCGCCGCCTGTAAGGGAGATGGTAAGGGTGCGCCCGAATAGGCCCGCAACTGCTTGACTTTCTTGATCGTCTCCGGCCCACCGGCGATCAACCCCGAACGCAATCCGGCAAGGTTCGACCGCTTCGACAACGAGTTGAAGAGCGTGATCCTCTCGGGGTCTGCTCCCAACTCCTGCGCGACCGTCAGAACGCCGGTAGGAGCATCGTCGCGGTAAATTTCGGAATAACATTCGTCGGCAAAAATGCGGAAATCGAAATGTTCAGCCAGCCGGATCAGCTCGGCCCAATAGTCACGCGACGCAACCGCTCCCTGTGGGTTGGCAGGCGAGCAGATATAGGCAATAGTGGTTCGGTTCAGCACCTCCTCGGGCAGACTGGCATAGTCCGGCAGATGCCCCGTGGCAAAGGTTGCCGGAACAAACCACGGCTCGGCCCCAACCGAGATCGAGGCGACCATGTAAACCTGATAAAACGGGTTTGGACACAAGACTACAGGTCGCTGGCCGTTTTTCTGCTCTGGACACAGCGCCATGGCAGTGTTGTACAACCCCTCACGCGTTCCATTCAGCGCCATCACGTTGGTGTCGGGGTTCATCGAAACACCGTAGCGACGTCCGATCCAATCGGTGATCGCAGCCCTCAGTTCCGGTGTCCCGTCGTTATCTGGGTATCCCTGAAACCCGGCGGCGTTTTCCACAATCACATCCGTAACCCATTGAGGAAACGTATGTTTTGGCTCTCCTATTGTCATATGCACAATATCGCCACCCGGCTCGTGATGATCGAGCAGGGCACGCAGGCGTGGGAATGCATATGCCGGTAGGTTCGAAAACCGCTCGGGGAAATCCATCATTACTGCCTCAATATCGGGATCGTTGATCGCCCCGTTTGACATCAAGTTACATACCCCCCCCCAATACGTCCAGCTAAAGCGATGTCAAAACAGGTAATTGTGGCATTCAGGTCAAAGCTGATTCAGCCGCCGCTCCAAGTCGCAACAACATCTCTTCGGAATTCGGGTGCCCCAACAACATCAGACCACAACCCGGTGTTCCGGTTGGCAAAGTCAGTGCAGAAAGCCCCATCAAGTTGCCAATGCGCGTATTGCGCAGCGCCAACAGGTTTTCCGTCACGTAGTAGTCATGGTCATTCATCAACCGTTCCAAATTTGGCGGCGTGATCGGGGCCGTTGGCGCCAACACCGCATCAAATCCTGAGGTCGCGGCATCCCAGGCGGCCCGACAGTTTTCCAGCTTGGACCAAGCCGCAACATAATCTGGACCCGAGAAGTTTTTTCCTTGCCTAAAACGGTCCAGTATTTCAGGGAACATAACCTCGGGATTGGTTTCAATCACATCGCGCCAAAGGCCATAGGCCTCGGCGGTGTAGAGCGCGCCGGACAGTGGCATGGCTTCCTGCAATTCCGGCACCTCCAGAGGCACGACTTGCGCCCCAGCCTCCGCCAACCGGCGCAAAGACTCTTCGTAGGCCGCGCGCGGCGCTTCCCGCAGGTTATCCAGCGCCACGGTTTGCAGGCTTGCAAACCTGCGTCCTTTCAAAATTGCCCCCCGCAGATCGGCGGGCGATCCGTTTTCAAGTAGAGCCAGCATCTGCGCCGCATCCTCGACAGATCGTGCCAGCGGGCCAATCGTGTCGAATTTCAGACACAGTGGTACAACGCCTTCCAGGCTCAGCCGACCCGCCGTGGTTTTCAAGCCGACCAAATCGTTCCAGGCCGCCGGTATTCGCACCGATCCGCCTGTATCGGAACCGATCCCACAAGCCGCGAGGCCCCAGGCAACCGATGCCGCCGCACCCGACGAAGACCCACCAGGAACCGCCGTCTCGTCATGGATGCACGGTGGCGTACTCGTGATCGGGTTCAATCCTAGTCCAGAAAAGGCCAACTCGCTCATATGCGTCTTGCCCAAACAGACCGTGCCCATCGCGGTTGCGTTCCGCATCACCACCGCATCGGTCTCCGGCACCCGATTTTTCAGCAGCGCCGACCCGGCCTCGGTCGCCGTGCCCGCCGTATCGAACAGATCTTTCCAACTGATGGGCACTCCATCCAGCAAAGACCGGCGCAAACCGAATTTGGCGCGATTCCTGGCTTCCTTTGCTTCAGCTCGGGCGCGGTTATGGGTCACCTGGGCATAAATTCGATTGCTATGAGGATGTGCATCAATGGCGGACAGGTAAACCTCTGTCAGTTCGACAGGATCAATAGAGCCGCCGTCGATTCCCCTTCCCAAATCACTTGCTGTCATTGTCAGCCAGTCTTGCATCGCACCCTCCCAATATCTTTCGGCGACGGTAGCGACAGGACACCCCATGGACAATCCCGTTCGCGCGCGCATATTGCAGGCCATGAAAGATGTTTCCGATATCCTGATCGTCGGCGGCGGCCTGAATGGCCCCGCTTTGGCTTTGGCGCTGGCGCAAACCGGACACTCGGTCTCTCTGGTAGATGCACTGGCCGAGGATATCAGGCAAGATGCGGCCTTTGACGGGCGTGCCTATGCGCTCGCTTTGGCCTCGCAGCGGTTGCTCCGGACCATCGGTGTTTGGGATCGAGTGGCGCAGCAAGCCCAACCAATGTTGGAAATCAAAGTCACCGATGGCCATGCCGGGGCCGGCCCTTCGCCTTTCTTCATGCATTTCGATCATGCCGAGATCGAGGAAGGCCCGATGGGCTATATGGTCGAAGACCGCTATCTACGGCGGGCTTTTCTCCAAGCCGTCGCCGAAGAGGGCCGGATCACCCAGATCAGCGGAAGTGTCGTCACGTCTCAGGAAACCGACCCTGATGGCGCCACCGTAACATTGGATGATGGCACCGAATTGCGCGGCAAACTGCTGGTGGGTTGCGACGGGCGTCGTAGTGGAACTGCACAGCGCGCAGGCATCAAGCGAACCGGCTGGAATTATGGGCAGACGGCGCTTGTCTGCGCCATCTCTCATGAGCTGCCGCATCACGGCGTCGCGCATCAGTTCTTCATGCCACCAGGGCCTCTGGCCATTTTGCCGTTGAGCGGAAACCGAAGCTCCATTGTCTGGAGCGAGCGCTCCGAGACGGCGAAACGGATCAACGCGATGTCCAAATCAGACTATCTGCAGGTTCTGCGTCCCAGGTTCGGTGATTTCTTGGGTGAGATCAGCCTCGAAGGCGACCGGTTCACCTACCCCCTGAACCTGACCATCGCAAATTCATTCATCAGCGAGCGCTTGGCGCTTGTGGGAGACGCCGCGCATGGAATGCATCCGATCGCGGGTCAGGGCCTCAATGCGGGTCTGCGCGATGTGGCCGCATTGGCCGAAGTTCTGACACTGGCGGCACGACGCGGGGAAGACATCAGCGCCACACTGGTACTGGAGCGATACCAAGAATGGCGCAGGTTCGACACTGCGACGCTCGCGCTGGCAACCGATACTTTCAATCGGTTGTTTTCCAACGATAATCCGATCCTGCGCTTGGGGCGGGACATTGGCATGGGCATTGTAGGGTCATTGCCCGGATTGCGCCGTGGCTTTGTTCGCGAAGCCGCCGGATTAACCGGAGACTTGCCGAAACTTTTGCAGGGCCAGCCGATCTAGGATCACTGTCCTGATCACTCCAAAACCCGAGCCTCGTCCACCAGCATCACCGGAATGCCGTTTCGGATTGGAAATGCCAACCCTGCCGCCTTGGAGATCAGTTCCTGTCGCTCAGGTTCATATTCCAGCATCGTATGCGTCTGGGGGCAGATCAGTGCTTCGAGCATGCGGCGGTCGAATGAAGACAGGGTTTCGGTCATTGCAATGTTTCCTCGTTGGAGCCGCCGCGCAGGGCGAATTCGATCAATGTCACCAGCGTTTCCCGGCGTGTTGCCAGACAAGGAGCTTCCAGAAGTGCCTGCTTGTCCTCCGGGTCGAAATCCAAAAGCATCGACAACGAGTTGACCAGCAACTCATCGTCCGCGTCTTTCAGGGTTTCCCAGTCGGTTGATAACTGTCGGGCGGCAAAGAAGCGTTCCAGCAGTCGCAAAAACCGCGTCCTGTTGAATTCATGATCGCCTTCTGGACGGCCAAGATCACGCTCGAAGCCGTCCCAGGACACCGAACACCGACGATATGGAGCAAAGGCATCAATTTCCGACTTGATCCGGAACCGGGACACGCCGGTCAGCGTGATCAGATAGCGGCCATCCTCGGTTTCCGAGAATTGCGTGACCCGCCCTGCACATCCGATCAGATGCAGCTTATCCGCTTTGCTGTGGCAAGGATTTGGTTGCACCATGCCAATCAGCCGCTCGGACGTTTTGAGCGAGTCGTCCAGCATCTGCAGGTAGCGCGGCTCGAATATATGCAACGGTAACCGCGCCCGGGGCAGCAGCAGCGCGCCCGGAAGCGGAAATACGGACACCGTATCCGGCAGGTCGGCAGGGTGCATCATGTACCGAGTGTAGCTCTGAACCGAAATTAGGCAAATATCATCGAGCTGAGTTTCCGTCGGCCGTTCAGAACGATTGGGTCGTTGGGCTTGAGGGCATCGAAAATTGTGAAAAGCTGAGTCTTTGCAGCGCCATCATTCCATTCGCGATCTCTGCGAAACAGTTCAAGCAACTGCGCCACCGCTTCTTCGACATTGCCACTTGCGTGTAATGCCTGTGCCAGATCGAACCGCGCCTGATGGTTGTCTGGCTCAGACTCGACCGCCGCTCCGAGTTCCGCAACCGGACCAACATCGGCAGCTTGACGCGCTAATTGCAACTGAGCGTGCGCGGCATCAATCTCGGCCGAGTTCGAAATCTCGGCTGGAGCGCCATTTAAGATAGCCTCGGCCTGATCCAGATCGCCCATGGCGATATGGGCGCGAACAAGACCGCCATAGGCACCGGCATGGGCCGGATCTTCGCCCAATATGGCCGCAAAGGTTTGCGCAGCGTCGACGGCAGCACCTTCGGCCAACATCTCTTCGGCGGCCTGAACCGCCTCATCAAGCTGCCCGCCCGGGCTTTGGCCACCGGCCTTTTCGATTACCTTGTCAACAAATCCTTTGATCTCGGACCCGGGCAACGCGCCTTGGAATCCGTCAATTGGTTGGCCTTTGTGAAACGCATATACGGTCGGGATCGACTGAATGCGCATCTGCGCCGCGATTGTCTGGTTTTCGTCCACGTTGACCTTGACCATCTTCACAGCGCCCCTGGCTGCGGTCACAGCGTCTTCCAGTGCCGGACCGAGAGTCTTGCATGGGCCGCACCAGGGTGCCCAGAAATCAACGATGACCGGAACCTCTTGTGACGCTTCAACCACATCTGCCATGAACGTGGCTTCGGTTCCGTCCTTGATCAGATCGGTTGCGGCAGGCGCACCTGCGCCGTTCAGAATGTCCATGGTTTCAACTCTCCGGTTTGAACTTGGCTCCTATATGCCGCCGCGTAGTACGGAAACCAAGAGCAGAGTCGCATTCTTTGCATCATTCACAGATCGAAAGTTGCAAATACAGGCGCGTGATCACTTGGCTTTTCCCACCCACGCGCGTCACGCAAGATTCGACTTGAATGGCCTGAGTTTGAAATGTCCGGCGTGGCCCAGACATGATCCAGCCGCCGACCCTTGTCCGCCGCATCCCAGTCACGCGCACGGTAAGACCACCAACTATAAAGCAGCCCTTGCGGGATATCCTGTCGCGTGATGTCGACCCAGTTGCCCGCCTCTTGCGTCTCGGCCAGATGATCGACTTCGATTGGTGTGTGGGAAACGATCTTAAGAAGCTGCTTGTGCGACCAGACATCGTCTTCGCGCGGAGCAATGTTCAGGTCTCCCACCAGAATTGACTTTTCGGGTTTGTCGGCGCGGAACCAGTCGCGCATATCGGTCAGATAGTCCAGCTTCTGCCCGAATTTCTCGTTGGTCTCCCGGTCTGGTACATCGCCACCGGCCGGGACATAGAAATTGTGAATCGTCACACCGTTTTCCAACCGCCCAGCGATGTGCCGCGCATGGCCAAGCTCGGCAAAGTCCTTGTCGCCAATATCCTCGATTGGCAGGCGCGACAGGATGGCGACGCCATTATATCCTTTTTGTCCGCGGGCGATCATGTGGGTGTATCCCAGTTCAGCGAACCCTTCGGTCGGGATTTTTTCCACCGGTGATTTGCACTCTTGCAAACACAAGACATCAGGGGCTTCTTCCTGCAGCAGCTTCAGAACAATGGGCTCACGCAGGCGCACCGAGTTTATATTCCATGTGGCAACTGTGAAGGGCATCGGTAAACTCTCCTAAGGCAACACCAGGCAACCTATCGTGCTGATCACCGGGGTGCCACCTGAAATGGACAACAAAAAAACCCCGGCACGAGGCCGGGGTCAGTCCAACAGGGAGGTGCATGTCATGACCCGGACATGCGCGGGTTAGGTAGACCTTAAAGTTGCAATCAGGGTATCACTTTGATCGAAGTCAATCCACACTCAGTTATGAAACAAGTCGATATCCACCGGATTCTGTGACCAAAAGGCGAGCATTCGAGGGGTCTGGTTCGATTTTCTGCCGCAAGCGATAGATATGCGTCTCGAGCGTGTGGGTTGTCACACCAGCGTTATACCCCCAAACCTCGTGTAAAAGGACATCGCGCGGAACGACGCCATCGGTCGAGCGGTACAGGAACTTCAGGATATTGGTTTCCTTCTCGGTCAGGCGAATCTTTCGCTCATCCTCGGTCAGCAGCATTTTCATGGCCGGTTTGAACGTATACGGCCCAAGCGCAAAAACCGCGTCCTCGGATTGCTCGTGCTGGCGAAGCTGCGCGCGAATACGCGCCAAAAGGACCGGGAATTTGAAGGGTTTAGGTACATAATCGTTGGCGCCTGCATCCAAACCCAAGATCGTGTCCGCATCGCTGTCATGACCAGTCAGCATGAGAATCGGACTTTTGACGCCTTGCTTGCGCATAAGACGGCACAACTCGCGCCCATCCGTGTCGGGCAAACCCACATCCATAATTACCAGGTCGTAGATCGCTTCTTTGGCGCGCTCCAAGGCGCTTTGCCCGTCCGACGCTTCGAAAACGTCAAAATCTTCGGTCATCACGAGTTGCTCGCTGAGCGCCTCACGCAGATCTTCGTCATCATCAACCAGCAGGATTTTCTTGAGCTGAGCCATGTACCGGTCCTCCTAAAGCTTTTCCATCACTTGATCGCAGAACGCACAATCGGCAAGATTTACTGCAACGCTCTCACGCCCTCGTGTCTCCTTTCCGGTTATTATTTGCTAATTGTTTCACTTTTGCCGCGTGAAAGAATAGACGAAATGCAGAACGTTACAGGATGAAGCAATGAGTCTCTTTCCGGACATTACCGAGTTGTTGGCGCGTGCCCGGGCCGATCTGCGCATGGGCGTGCCGGTCGTTTTGAGCGATGGTACCGGGTATTGCGTGGTGGCGCTTGCCGCCGAAACCATGAGCGCACAGCGGCTGGCGGACCTTCGCTCTTTAGGTGGATCGCCCGTCGTCGCCGTTACCGCACGACGGGCTGAAACGCTCAAGGCGCGCGCCTATGACGGTGAACTTGCGCGGATTGTTCTTCCAATAGACGCTGACATGGTCTGGGTACAGGCAATCGCTGACCCGTCCGACGATCTGAACTCACCGATGAAGGGTCCTTTGATTAGTGAACGGCAGGGCAACGCCAATCTTCACCGAATCGCTATCGCTCTGGCGAAATCCGCGCGTTTGCTGCCCGCCGCAGTCGTCTTGCCGATCAACGACGGTATAGCTTTTGCTGCCTCGCATGCCCTCACCTGCATCGATCATTTACAGGCTGCACCCCATCTGGCGGATCGCAGCCCCCTGCGTGAGGTGGTGGCGGCACGCTTGCCGATGGACGTATCCGAAGCAGGACGACTGCATGTCTTTCGTCCTGACGACGGCGGCGAAGAGCACTATGCAATCGAAATCGGCCGTCCAGATCGTGAAAAATCCGTGCTGACCCGATTGCATTCTGCTTGTTTTACCGGGGACCTCATGGGCAGTCTGAAATGTGACTGCGGGCCGCAACTGCGCGGCGCGCTGGCTCAGATGGGGGCCGAGGGAACGGGCGTTCTGCTGTATCTTAATCAGGAGGGGCGCGGAATTGGTCTGGCTAACAAGATGCGCGCCTACTCCCTGCAGGATCAGGGGTTTGACACGGTCGAGGCCAATCACAGGCTTGGTTTTGAGGATGACGAAAGAGATTTCCGGCTTGGGTCGGATATCCTGAAATCAATGGGGTTCAAATCGGTTCGATTGCTGACCAACAACCCGGCCAAGATAGCGATGATGGAACGAACTGGGATCGCCGTAACCGAACGGGTCCCGCTCAAAGTCGGCGAAACCGCACACAATCGCGGGTATCTGGCGACCAAAGCCGCCAAGTCCGGTCATCTTTTGTGACTCCGTTCGACCTCGTACTCAACCCAATGGGTGTTCGGTTTCGCGGGCGGCATTTTCCCTGCTCGATCGGCAAAGGTGGGCTAAGCAACAAAAAGCAAGAGGGGGATGGTGCAACCCCAACCGGCATCCACCGAATCGTTGGAATTCTCTATCGCGCAGACCGTATCTGCCGCCCAGCTTTGTGGGCGCGGCCAATTGGCCCGCGCGACCTATGGTCGGATGACGTTCGGGATGCGTCATACAACCATCTGGTCCAAGACCCTTATCGGTTCAATCACGAACGGCTGCGTCGTGCCGACCCTTTGTATGACCTTGTACTGATCACGGACTGGAACTGGCCGAATGCTGTACCGGGGCGCGGCTCGGCCATCTTTGTCCATCAGTGGCGTCGTCCGGGTTACCCGACCGAAGGCTGCGTGGCCTTTCGCCGCGACCATTTGCGCTGGATCGCGGAACGTATGACACCGGGAACGCGCCTGATCATCCCTTCGGCTTGACACGCTCGCCAAAAATCGCCGAGCCGATGCGGACATGTGTCGCGCCCAATGCGATTGCCGATTCGAAATCGTCACTCATTCCCATCGACAGGCTGGTCAGGCCATTGCGCTCCGCAATCTTGGCCAAAAGCGCGAAATGCAGCGACGGCTCCTCGTCGACGGGCGGAATGCACATCAATCCGCGAATGGGCAGATCCAGAGCACGGCATTCGGCAATGAATGCGTCTGCCGCAGCGGGTATCACACCGGCCTTCTGCTCTTCCTCGCCGGTGTTGACCTGAACGAACAGATCCGGGCATTGGCCAATTTCCTGCGCCAACCGCGCAATGGTTTTGGCCAGTTTCGGCCGATCGACCGAGTGGATGGCATGGCAAAGCTCCATCGCCTGCCGCGCCTTGTTGGTCTGCAACGGGCCGATCAGATGCAGGTCGATCCCGTCATACCGTTCCATGAATTCGGGCCATTTGCCTGCGGCTTCTTGTACCCGGTTTTCGCCGAAACACCGGTGACCCTGCTGCAAAACCTCTTCGACGCGCTCATTCGGCTGAACCTTGGACACCGCAATCAGTTTGACGGAGCCGACAGGGCGGCTTGCGGCGGCCTCGGCCTTGGCAATACGGTCGGTTATGTCTTGCAGGGGCATTGTTTTCCTCGTTCTGCTCACTGGCAGCAGAAAAACACCATGTGGGCAAAAAAGAAAAGGGCAGGTCCAAAGACCTGCCCATATTCAGTACCGTTAGACGGTGTACAGCTTAGAAGCTGAAGTACACACCGGCCTGAACCTGGCTGCTGTCTGCGACTGCAGAGTCAACGTAACCGGCAACAAAGGTCACGCCGCCGCCCAGGTCGTACTGGTAGTTCAGGCCCCAGCTGGTGCCGTCGTCTGCGAGAATTGCAGTGCCGCCCGAAGCCAGGTTGTTCGAGTCAGCATTCTGGACCCAGAGCAGCAGGTTGCTGGCTGCGCCAATGTCAACGTTACCCGAAACGGTGATCGCGTCAGCTGCTTCGGTCTGGCCGTATGCGATCTGAGCACCGAACTGACCCCAGTCAGCGCCGGCTGCGATCAGCCACAGGCCATCGTTCAGCTCTTCACCGGTGTCGGCAACCGGGCCGTCAGACGAAGCCTGATACGCGCCAGTGACGAAGTAATCGTTGAAGCTGTAGGTCAGCATGACGCCGGTGCGGTTTTCACCGCCAGCGGAACCGGCAACCGAGCCGCCGTTACGCTGGGAGTACGACACGTGACCGGTGAAGCCGCCGACAGTGTACAGAGCTTCAACACCGTTGTTGCCAGCGCCAGCCGACGAGAACGAGTCCCAAGCTGCGCCGATGATCGGCAGGCTGAAGAAGCCCATGCCGTCGATACCGGTGCCAACCGAGATGGTGGGCAGGTACAGGCCGGGTGCGTTGTCGATCGCGCCCCAGATGTTGCCAACGTTCACACGCAGGCCTTCATAAGCCACGAAGAACTGGGGGCCGTTCCAGCTGGCTGCACCAGGTGCGCCATCACGGTTTTCGGCCTGAGCACGCAGGCGGGCACCCAGAGTCACGCCACCGTCGGTTTCGGTCGACATGTCGAACTGCAGACGCAGACGGCTGGTGATGTTGGTTTCCGAAACGCCGACAACGTTTTCGTTGGCGTCGTTATAGTCCAGACCAAAACGGCCATAGCCGCTGATGCGAACTTCTGCGGCTGCCATGCTTGCGGTGGCGATCAGCGCAGTCGTTGCGAAGAGAACTTTTTTCATCGTGTTTCCCTCGGTTTTCAATCATTCGCCCAAACCGGAGAATCCGGCGTGGGTATGGACAGGGGTTTCGCTCTTTCCCCCCTGTTTTGGCAAGCCTTGTGACCAGCGCCGGGTCAAAGTCGTCCCGGATGGTGCAGCTTTGCCACAGTCTGTGCCTTGGCCGCGTCCAACGTCGTAGGATATCCAACGATGCCCATCAGTTTACCTGCGGTTGCCGAAACGCCCTTGCCCGCACATATGGACAAGAATAGAGTGGCCGCGGTTTTGGAATTCGGGACTGGAGACACTCTTGCAGATGCGCCTCAAATTCATCTTGCCCATCACGCTTACCCTTGGTGTCGCCGCCTGCGGCGCGAACCCTTCGGCCACCTCAGCCCCGCAGCCAACCGACTCGCTGGATTTCAATGACGATGTCAGAGCCTCTCAAGATCGGGCCAAGTCGTCATTTTGGGACCTCTTCGGCCCGGACAAGACCGAACGCGCGGGCAACGTAAACAAGTACCTGTGGGCCGCTTCGTTCGATGTGCTCAATTTCCTTCCGGTTCAATCCGTTGATCCGTTTACCGGGGTAATTGTCACAGGATACGGCACACCTCCCGGAGGTGGCCGCTCGTATCGTGCGACAGTGCATATCAAGGATCCGGCACTCGATGCACGTTCCCTGTCGGTGTCGCTGCAAACCAGCGGTGGTGGTGCCGTCAGCCCCGCGACCTCGCGTGCGGTCGAGGATGCAATCCTGTCCCGCGCGCGCCAGCTTCGTATTGCCGACGACAAACTCTAGAATCCGGCGCGAAATCGCTCTAATACCACGCCGGGCCCTGACCCGGCGTTTTCATTCACGAAGGACCGCACGATGTCGCGCTACTCCGCCACCGAAATCGAAGCAAAATGGCAAGAAGCCTGGGACAAGGCCGGGATCTTCACCGCGCGCCGCAGCGCCGACAAGCCGAAATACTATGTGCTTGAAATGTTCCCGTATCCGTCGGGCCGCATTCATATGGGACATGTGCGCAACTACACAATGGGTGATGTCATCGCGCGCTACAAGCTGTCCACCGGCCACAACGTGTTGCATCCGATGGGTTGGGATGCATTCGGGATGCCAGCGGAAAACGCCGCGATGGCCATTGGTGGTCATCCGAAGGACTGGACCTACAGCAACATCGCCGACATGCGCGACCAGATGAAACCACTTGGCCTGTCCATCGACTGGTCACGTGAGTTCGCGACCTGCGATCCGGAATATTACGGCCAGCAACAGGCGCTGTTCCTCGACATGCTCGATGCCGGGCTGGTCTATCGCAAGAACGCTGTAGTGAACTGGGACCCGGTCGACATGACCGTTCTGGCCAACGAGCAGGTTGAAAATGGTCGTGGCTGGCGTTCGGGCGCATTGGTAGAGCGGCGCGAACTGACCCAGTGGTTCTTCAAGATCTCGGAATATTCCGAAGAGTTGCTCGACGCGCTGGACACTCTGGACAACTGGCCCGCCAAAGTACGCCTGATGCAGGAGAACTGGATCGGCAAATCCCGTGGTCTGCAATTCGGCTTTGAACGCACTGACGGCGGCGACCCGATCACCGTCTATACAACCCGCCCCGACACGCTGCTGGGCGCATCTTTCGTTGGCATCTCGCCCGACCACCCGATCGCAAAAAAGCTGGAAGCCGAAAACCCCGAAGTGGCTGAATTCGTGGCCGAATGCCGCAAAGGTGGCACCACTGAGGAAGCCATAGAAACCGCCGAAAAGCTGGGCTTTGACACAGGCATCAAGGTCAAGCACCCGCTGGACCCGAGTTGGGAACTGCCGGTCTGGATCGCCAATTTCATCCTGATGGATTACGGCACTGGCGCAATCTTTGCCTGCCCTGCGCATGACCAGCGCGACCTCGACTTCTGCCGGAAATACGGCTTACCCGTGGTCGATACATTCTTTGCGCTGGATGACGACACACCGGTCGACAAGGTTGCATACGTCCCGCCGAAAACCGAGAAAGTTCGCTGGGTGAACCATTTCGCAGGCTTGACCGAAGCGACAGGAGAAGAGGCGATCAACGCCACCGTCGATTTTGCTGAAAAAGCCGGTTGGGGCGAGGGTGTCACCAAATACCGCCTGCGTGATTGGGGCCTCAGCCGCCAGCGCTATTGGGGGTGCCCGATTCCCGTCGTGCATTGCGAAAGCTGCGGTGTGGTGCCCGAGAAAAAAGAAAACCTGCCTGTCCGCCTGCCCGACGATGTGACATTCGACAAACCGGGCAACCCGCTGGACCGCCACCCGACCTGGCGCGATTGCACTTGCCCGTCTTGTGGCGCACCAGCCAGTCGCGAGACCGATACGATGGATACCTTCGTCGATTCGTCGTGGTATTTCGCGCGCTTCACCGCTCCGCGTGCGGAAACGCCCACCGATCTGACCGAGGCGGACTACTGGATGAATGTGGACCAGTATATCGGCGGCATTGAACACGCGATCCTGCACCTGCTCTATTCCCGCTTTTTTGCGCGGGCGATGAACATCACTGGACACCTGCCGAAAAAGGCCATCGAGCCGTTCGATGCGCTGTTCACGCAAGGCATGGTGACGCATGAGATTTACCAGACGCGCGACGCCAACGGCCGCCCGGTCTATCACCTGCCCGAAGATGTCGAGGACGGAAAACTCAAATTGACAGGTGAGACGGTCGAAGTAATTCCTTCGGCGAAAATGTCCAAGTCCAAGAAGAACGTGGTTGATCCCGTATCGATCATCTCGGCTTTTGGCGCCGATACCGCGCGCTGGTTTGTACTGTCCGATTCGCCACCCGAACGGGACGTTGAATGGACTGCCGCCGGAGCGGAGGCTGCGCACAAGCACCTAAGCCGCGTTTGGAATCTCTGCGACAGGATCGGCGCCATGGAGGCCGATGCAGCGGGCGAAGGCGATGAGGACCTGTTGCGCGAGATGCACAAAACCATCCGCGACGTGACATTGGGTGTCGAAAGCTTTGGCTTCAACGCAGCCATCGCCAAACTGTACGCCTTCACCAATACACTGGCAAAATCCAAGGCCGGTGCGGCGGCTCAGAAACAGGCGATTAAAACATTGGCCCAGCTAATGTCGCCGATGACGCCACATCTGGCGGAAGATATCTGGGCGCATCAGAGCGGTGAGGGCCTTGTGGCCGTTGCCCCGTGGCCCGTCGCGGACGAGATGATGCTGGTTGATGACACCGTCACATTGCCAATCCAGATCAACGGCAAGCGTCGCGCGGAAATCAGCGTACCAAAAGATATGGACAAAGCCGAGGTTGAAAATATCGCGCTCAGCACCGAAGCTGTCCAAAAGGCGCTGGATGGCAACGCGCCGAAGAAAGTTATCGTTGTTCCGGGCCGGATCGTGAATGTCGTTGTTTGATCGCAGAACATTGCTTGTGATGCCGCTGGCGCTGGCTGGCTGCGGCTTTCAACCGGTTTATGCTCCGGGCGGGGCGGGATCAGCCCTTTATGGGCGGGTCGAGGTTTCGGCTCCCAACTCCGTCGAAACCTATCTGTTGGTTGAGGATCTTGAACAACGGTTGGGGCGCAGCGCGGTATCTGGCGGCGACTACAAGCTAAAAGTCGACCTTTCGACTTTCACCCAAGGCGAAGCTATTACGTCGACCAATGAAACGACCCGGTACACGATTGTCGGTAGAGTTAAATATTCTCTCACTCAGTCAACAAATGGCGGGGTCGTCGCATCCGGAGACGTCGAAAACTTTGTCGGTTATTCCGCGACCGGCTCGACAGTCGATACTTTGGCGTCGGAACGCGATGCGCGCCGGCGCCTCATGACCATACTGGCTGATCAGCTGACCGCCCAGCTTTACGCAACCGCAGAAGTGTCACCATGAAGCTCAGTCCGCGCGAAGCCGAAGGGTATTTCGCTAGACCGGACTCCGATAAGGCAGGTATTCTGATCTATGGTGCGGACGCGATGCGCGTCTCGCTGAAACGGCAGCAGATGATTGTCGCACTACTGGGTCCGAATTCCGAAGAGGAAATGAGGCTGTCCCGGATGTCGGGAAGTGACTTACGCGGAGAACCCGCCCAGCTATTGGATGCCGTAAAGGCTGTAGGATTCTTTCCCGGCCCGCGTGCCGCATTTGTCGAGGACGCAACAGATGCAGCAGCCCAATCCATCTTGGCAGCGTTGGAGGAGTGGTCCCCGGGCGATGCCCAGATTGTCGTAACCGCCGGCCAATTAAAGGCTACCTCCAGGATTCGAAAGGCCTTCGAGTCGCATCCCAACGCCTATGCGGTTGGAATCTATGACGACCCACCTTCCAGATCGGAGATCGAGCGAACATTGACGCATGCTGGGATCGCAAATGTACCTCGCGAATCGATGGCTGCCCTGACCGATCTTGCCGCCGAGCTTGGACCGGGAGATTTCGCCCAAACCGTCGAAAAGCTGGCACTTTACAAACGCGGCGACGAATCAGAACTTGCTATTGCAGACATCGAAGCCTGCGCGCCTCAATCCACCGAGGCCGCACTGGACGACGTTCTGAATGTGGTTGCCGAGGGCAAGTCAGGTGAAATCGGCCCATTGATCCGCCGCCTGCAGGCACAGGGAACAAACGCCGTTAGCCTCTGCATTGGCGCGACCCGGCATTTCCGGACGCTTTATGCTTGTGCTTCCGACCCTGGCGGCGCTGCCCAGGGGATCGGCAAGCTGAGACCACCGATTTACGGTAAACGCCGTGATCGCATCTTGCGGCAGGCACATAACTGGGGTGCCCGCAAACTGGAAACTGCACTGACAGTTCTCACCGACACCGACCTTGCCTTGCGCTCGGCCGGTCAGACGGCCCCCGCCATGGCATTGGTTGAACGGGCGATGATCCGGCTTGCGATGTTGGCGCGTTCACGCTGAGGTGTTCTGACGAAGCGTCTGGCTTGACGTGACCGCTCGCGTTCCCAGATTGAAGGGCGAACAGATTGGCAGGGAAATCATCATGTACAAGATCTATGGTCGCATCAAAAGCCGTGCATCGCGAGTTCTGTGGCTTCTGGAGGAGTTGGAACAAGAGTACGAGTTCATCGACGTCGGCCCTCATGACCCTCAGGTTAAGGCACTGAATGCATCCGGTAAGGTCCCGGTGCTAGTGGATGGCGAGACAGTCATAACCGATAGTTCCGCGATCATGACTTATTTGGCCGACAAGCATGGACGCTTCACCTATCCCGCTGGGTCCAAGGAGCGCGCCGAACAGGATTCGTTGTTTTTCACCCTCCTCGACGACTTCGATAGTATTTTATGGGTGGCGGCCCGGCATATGTTCGTTCTGCCGGAAGAACAACGGGTTCCACAGGTGATCGAAACCGCAAAATGGGAATATAACCGCAACTATGTGCGGATGGCTGATCGGTTCAAAGGCCCGTTTCTGCAGGGCGACAAAATGACAATTGCCGACATACTATGTGTTCATTGCATGAACTGGGCCGTGAACGCGGGCTTTCCCATGAATTCGGACACCCTCAAAGCTTATGCAAAGGAAATGCGCAGTCGTCCGGCGTTTCAACGCATGGGCGCATTGACACAACCTGCCTGATCCCTTTTGGTATGGTGCAGCCACGCGGCGGCAGACCGACCGGCCCAGCGGCCTGTGGCCAGGCACCCCGTCAGCAGATACCCACCCGTGGGTGCCTCCCAGTCCAGCATTTCCCCGGCACAGAAAACGCCGGGAAGTGCCTTTAACATCAACCCACCATCAAATGCTGTGCGGCTGACGCCACCCGCGGTCGAAATTGCCTCATCCAAAGGGCGCAAACCCGCATGGCGAATGGGCAAGGACTTGATAAGGCCGGCGAGTTCCTGACCATCGGGAAGCGGCCTCCCAAACTCCATTAGCAATGCGGTTCGTACCGGCCCAAGCTTCAATGTCTTGCGTAAATGGTTCGATAGGCTGAGCTTTCCTCGCGGTTTTGCCAGTCGCTGCGTGAGAACTGCAGGCGATACCTCTGGCAACAGATCCATTCGCAAGGGCGCGCCTTCCCGAACCGCCTTGCAGATTGCATAGATACCACCACCTTCCAGCCCCCGCGCAGAAATAACCGCTTCCCCTCGTGTTCGCGACCCTCCCGCACTCAAAGCGACGCCCTTGATTGGCTCGCCGTACAAGGGTCGCATATGCTCTGACCACGCAACCAGCAAACCGGCGTTTGCCGATGCGAACTCAGCAATTTTCACACCTTGCGCGGCCAGCAAGGGCGCCCATGCCCCATCCGAGCCCAAGCGCGACCAACTGGCGCCCCCCATCGCAAGCACAGTGACGTCAGCAGCGACACGGTGCCGTCCTTCAGGCGTTTCAAAAGCCAAATCGGCACCATCCCATCCGACCCAACGGCACCGCGGTTGCAATCGAACACCCAACCGGTCCAAGCGGGACAACCACGCTCGCAAAAGGGGAGATGCCTTCATTGCAACCGGAAACACCCGCCCGGTGGACCCGGTAAATAATTCCTGCCCCAATCTCCGCGCCCAATCCTGAACCGCCTGAGAATCCATTTCCGAAACAATCGGGCGTAGCCAATCGGCAGCATCACCATAAGCGCTGATTAGGTCAGAGAAAGCTTCGTCTTTGGTTAGGTTTAGACCGGACTTGCCCGCCATAAGGAGCTTTCGTGCGGCCGAGGGTTTTGCTTCTGCAACAAAAACCGAATGACCGGCGATAGCCAGTTCGTCGGCAGCCATCAGTCCCGCCGGTCCCGCGCCGATCACAACGGCCTTTGCCATCCGATTTCCTCTTATCCGTCGTAGCACCTGCTGACTGATCCGACCTTTGTGCTCGGCACACTCCATTGACGATATAGTGCGCATCGTCCTGGTTAGACCTCGGACCGCCAGGCTATGTCCACCCTTCTATAGGACCCATATGGGTATATTGCGATTGCGAATTCGCCCGACCGGAGCGAAATTGACATGCCATTGCCCTTCCTATCGTGAACGACAATCGCATGCCCTTGCCCGGTTCCGGCAAACCTAGTACAGCCAGCCAATGCTCGACGAACCCGATGATATCCACCCGCTTTTTGCCGGCGCGCCCTCGACCACCGAGTTCAAGAAGCTGCGCAAACGCATCGTGCGTCAAACACGCGAAGCGATCGAGCAATATGGCATGGTGGATCGCGGTGCCAAATGGCTGGTATGCCTGTCGGGCGGCAAGGACAGCTATACCTTGTTGGCAGTATTGCACGAATTGCAATGGCGTGGGCTGCTTCCGGTCGAACTGCTGGCCTGCAATCTGGATCAGGGACAGCCGGGTTTTCCCGCAACTGTACTGCCCAAGTTTCTGGAACGCATGGGCGTACCCCACCGCATCGAGTATCAGGATACCTATTCGGTGGTGGTCGACAAAGTTCCGCAAGGGCGAACCTATTGCGCCCTTTGCTCAAGGCTGCGGCGCGGAAACCTGTACCGGATTGCACGTGAGGAGGGGTGTTCGGCGGTCGTTCTTGGCCATCACCGAGATGACATTCTGGAAACATTCTTCATGAATTTGTTCCACGGCGGGCGCTTGGCGACAATGCCTCCGAAGCTGGTCAATGAAGAAGGCGACCTGTTCGTTTATCGTCCGCTAGCCCATGTCGCCGAGACAGATTGCGAGAAATTTGCGACCCAGATGAACTATCCCATCATTCCCTGCGACCTGTGCGGCAGTCAGGATGGGTTGCAACGTCAACAGGTCAAACAGATCCTGGACCAGTGGGAAAAGAACGCCCCGGGACGCCGGCAGGTCATGTTCCGAGCGCTCACCAACATCCGCCCTTCGCATATGCTGGATCCGAAACTGTTCGATTTTCAAGGGCTTGTGGCTCAGGTTGGAAAAAAATCTGAGGATCCAGACGAAATTCCGTTACTGCGTTAACGTCTCACTTAGAGAGGTTTCCTAGGTTCAGTCAGAGCGTACGATGCTCTAACACGAGGCCAAGGAAACGATGCAGATACATTCTTTGCTCACTCGGTTATGTGGTCGAGCTCTTGCAGTGCTGAACGGACCGGCCATTCTCGCTTTTCTACCCGCGATCACTCTGGGTGCATTCTGGCTAGGCGGCGAAGGCGCGCTGCTCCTGACCTCTCTTGGCTTGCCGCTAGTATTCGCGTTTGCGGGTGCACTGGGGCGTTGGCCCACCGAACAGAATCACTCACGCGACCGCGTGACCGGTCTTATTCAAAGGGATGAATTCCAAATCAAGGCCGCAGAGTTACTCGCAGGCCTGCGGGCCAGCGGGCAGGAATCGGCGTGTTTCATAATCGTTCTGGACGACCTCGATCGAATCGAAGAACGGCACGGCACATTGGCCGTCGACACCATCGTCCAACGCAGTGGTGAACGCATTTTGGCAACGGTTCGCAGTCAGGATATCGTGGCCCGCCTCGGGAACGCCAAATTTGCTGTCTGTGTATCACCTGTAAGTCAGCTGGATCTGGAACACTGCATACAATTGGCGGGGCGCATTCAAAGCGGGATCGAAGATCCGATATCGCTGGACGGAACAACCATCTATGTCTCATGCTCCCTTGGTTTCTGCCTCGATCGGCGCGCACTAGGTCACGGCGCGCAAGAATGGATCGGTGCCGCGATAGCGGCTTCGAACGAAGCCAGACAAAATGGCCCTTCGTCAATCCGCGCCTACACTTCCGACACACGTAACAGGATAACCACCCGGGCGGATCTGCGGCGGGATATTCAGCACGCCCTGAATTGCAACCAGATCGTTCCGTGGTTTCAACCACAAATCTCGACGAACACAGGCAAACTGACCGGATTCGAGGCTTTGGCCCGGTGGGAACATCCGAACCGCGGCATTCTTGGCCCCGGTGCCTTTCTTGCCGTCGCCGAAGAGGCGGGTTTGATGGAACGCCTCGGGCAGAACATCCTGCGTGGTGCCCTTGCCGCACTGGTCGCCTGGGACAAAGCCGGGGCAGACGTGCCGCGTATCGCGGTCAATTTCTCGTCAGACGAGTTGCACAACCCGGGTTTGGTGGACAGGATTCGGTGGGATCTGGATCAGTTCGATCTGACGCCAGGTCGGCTAACCGTAGAAGTTCTTGAAACAGTGATTAGCAAGACACCAGGAGACATCGTGGCGCGCAACATTGCAGAGTTGCACAATCTGGGTTGCTGGATCGACCTGGATGACTTCGGAACCGGGCATGCCTCGGTCGCTTCTCTGAAACGCTTCAATATCTCACGGATCAAGATCGATCGTTCCTTTGTAACACGTGTTGATCGTGACCCTGCGCAGCGGCAGCTTTTGACTGCGGTTCTCTCACTTGCCGAACGGCTGAATCTTGAAACGCTGGGAGAAGGCGTCGAGACTGCGGGAGAACATTCAGTGCTCGCGCAGTTGGGGTGCGGCCACGTTCAGGGGTTCGAGATCGGGCGCCCCATGCCGTTTGGGCAGACGTTGGATTGGTTGTCCGTTCACAACACTAAACTGCAGGAGACACCGAAAATTGGGCGCGATACCGGGTGATTCTTTCACATTCCGTGTCCTTTACGGCGGATTACCGGTGACTTTCAGGGCGAATCTGCTTGACCTTTTGGGCTGCACTCTGTTGAACCCACCGGTGTCAATCAAAGCACAAGGTGGCTGTCCCAGATGGACGATCAGAACAAGAACCTTATCCTCGCAACCGTGCTCAGCTTTCTAGTGATCCTTGTGTGGTTCGTGCTGTTCCCTCCTCCGGAACCCGAAACTCCCACCAATGAGACCGCTATAAGCACGATCGAAAGCGATGGCGTTCAAACTCCAAGTGCCGTCAGCCCGGACGGGTCGGCGCCCGCGACCAACGTCACGGCCGAGGCCGAGCCCGAAGCAGAAGCACCGCAGGTCAAGATTGACACCCCACGCCTGACCGGCAGCCTGTCGCTGTCCGGCGGTCGGATCGACGAGCTGTCACTGAAGGATTACCGGGTCTCTCTGGCCAAGGACTCCCCGATCGTAGAACTGATGTCCCCAGTAGGAACGCAATCGGCCTATTATGCGCTCTATGGCTGGGCGCCGGGTGCAGGTGTTACCGGCACTGACGTACCCGGCCCCAATACCCTGTGGAGCTTGGAGAAGGGCGAAACGCTGAGCGCTGACAGCCCGGTTACGCTGATTTGGGACAATGGCCGGGGCCTGACCTTCCGTCGGACAATCTCGGTCGACGAAAACTACATGTTCACCGTGACCCAGTCCGTCGAAAACGCCTCACAGGCCGAAGTGGGCATGGCACCCTATGGTATTCTGGCCCGACACGGAACTGGCGAGGACGCCGACCTGCCCGGTTTGAAGAATTTCTTCATCCTACATGAAGGCGTCATCGGGATGACCGACGGAACGCTTTCGGAGATCAAATACAAGAACGTGCGCGATTTCGACGTTGATCCGAACGAACGCGCGCAGGCTGAGGTCTTCCAGGTCAAGGACAGCGGCTGGATCGGTTTTACCGATCACTATTGGATGACAACGCTGATCCCCGCTGAGGGTACGGCATTCAAAGCCGCCGCAAAATATGATGATCGCCGCAAGATCTACCAAACCGAAACCGTATTGCCGACCTTGACAGTCGCCCCCGGCGGTTCTGTCGAGGTCACCACGCGGCTGTTCGCCGGAGCAAAAGAATGGGAAACCATTCGCGAATACCAGGCCCAGGGCGTTCAGAAATTTATCGACAGCATCGATTGGGGCTGGTTCTTTTTCCTGACCAAGCCGATCTTCTGGCTGCTTCACAACATCAACCAGCTGATCGGCAACATGGGCTGGTCAATCATCGGTCTGACCCTGATCATCAAGGCAATCGTGTTCCCGCTGGCGCTGAAATCCTATGTGTCGATGGCCAAGATGAAGGAATTGCAGCCGCAGATGGAAGCCCTGAAAGAAGCCGCTGGCGACGACCGCCAAAAGCTTCAGCAGGGAATGATGGAGCTCTACAAGAAGGAAAAGGTTAACCCTGCCGCGGGCTGTCTTCCGATTCTACTGCAGATCCCGATCTTTTTCTCGCTCTACAAGGTGATTTTTGTCACCATCGAACTGCGTCAGGCCCCCTGGTTCGGCCCGTTCCAGGATCTGAGCGCGCCGGACCCGACCTCGATCATGAATTTCTTCGGCTGGCTGCCTTGGGCCGGCCCCGAGCCGGGAACGCTGATGGCAACCATTCTGATTGGAATCCTGCCACTGCTTCTGGGTATCTCGATGTGGGTACAACAAAAGCTGAACCCGGCGCCAACCGATCCAACGCAGGCGATGATCTTTGCCTGGATGCCATGGGTCTTCATGTTCATGCTGGGTAGTTTCGCCAGCGGACTCGTGGTGTACTGGATCGCGAACAACACGATCACATTCACGCAGCAATACATCATTATGCGCAGTCACGGCTATACCCCCGACGTGTTTGGCAACATTAGATCCAGCTTCAAGAAAACGCCGAAAACGGATAAAAAATGAGTGGAGTCGTCACCAGCCTCTGGCGGCATCCGATCAAAAGTCATGGCCGCGAAGCTTTGAAAGACGTGACATTGACCCCCGGGCAGACCATGCCCGGGGATCGTGTTTGGGCCGTTGCCCACGAGATGTCAAAAGCGGACGGCACCACATGGGCACCTTGCGTGAATTTCAGTCGGGTCGCAAAAGTTCCTGCACTAATGGCCATAACCGCCCGCTTGGAAGGCGACCGGGTTACTTTGAGCCACCCACAACGACCGGATTTGACCTTTGCGCCCGACGTCGAGGCGGACGTATTTCTGGATTGGGTGCGCCCACTGATGCCCGAAAATCGAGCCGCGTCAGCCCGGATCATCCGCGCGCCGGGCCGCGGCATGACGGATAGTGATTTTCCCTCCGTTACCCTGTGCAACATGGCTTCGCATCAGGCGGTCGAGCAAAAGATGGGACGAGAACTGTCAATACTGCGTTGGCGCGGCAACATTTGGTTTGATGGGCTGGCCCCTTGGGAAGAGTTCGATTGGATCAACCGCAACATACAAATCGGGGATGCGGTTCTCCGCGTTCGGGAACGGACGGTGCGATGCCCATCGACAATGACCAACCCCGAAACAGGTGTTCACGATGCGGACCCGCTAAAAACACTCGAAACCTGGGGGCATCGTGATTTCAGTGTTCGCGCCGAAGTCCTCAAAGGCGGCTCCATCCGTCTCAACGATAAGGTAGTGCCTCTGTGACCGCCCTTCCATTTCCCCTGGCTGAAGACCCTGACGCGCTGGCCCAAGAGGCCGGGCGAAAGCTCTTTGCCGGGCCGTCGGAATTCGTAAAGGGCGTGGTTGCCATGACTGGCCTGCCCGAACCTGACCGGCTGGAGGTCTGCTTCGCAGGCCGCTCGAATGTAGGCAAGTCGAGCCTGATAAATGCGCTTACAGGTACCAAGGGGCTGGCGCGGGCGTCGAACACGCCGGGACGTACTCAGGAAGTCAACTTTTTTGCCCAAGGCCCCGATCTGTATCTGGTCGACCTGCCTGGCTATGGCTACGCCAACGCACCGCTCAAGATAGTCGAGAAGTGGCAAAAGCTCCTGAAACAGTACCTTAGCGGGCGGCAAACGCTGAGACGGGCCTTTGTGCTGATTGACGCTCGCCACGGGGTGAAGCCGGTCGATGACGAGATCATGAAACTGCTCGACACAAGCGCCGTCACCTTTCAATGCGTGTTGACCAAGGCGGACAAGGTTAAGGCCAATGATCGTGACAAGGTTCTGTCACAGGTACGTTCCGCGCTGGCAAAGCACCCCGCCGCATTTCCCGAGATTGTCCTGACCTCGTCAGAGAAGGGAGATGGCATTGCGACCCTACGCTCAATCATCGCACATTTGGAATAACCACAGCGAATATTGGCAATCACAGGGTCTTGGCAGCCTGACCCAAAGGCCCTAACACGGTTCGTCAAAGGGACCTAAGCCATGAAGACACGAGACATGAACCGGGACTGGATCGCAACCGCCGCCACATTGAACAGCGCCTTGCCGTATCTGCAACGCTATGACGGAGCCATCGTCGTCATAAAGCTGGGTGGTCACGCCATGGGCAGCGACGAGGCCATGGAAAGCTTCGCCCGCGATGTGGTTTTGATGCGTCAGGTCGGAGTAAATCCGGTCATCGTGCACGGTGGCGGCCCGATGATCAACGCCATGCTGGACAAGCTGGATATCCAGTCCGAATTCGTAAATGGCAAGCGGGTCACCGATCAGGCTACCGTCGAAGTAGTGGAGATGGTGCTGTCCGGCGTGGTGAACAAGCGAATCGTGCAGGCGATCAATGCCCAGGGTGGTATGGCGGTCGGGCTATCGGGCAAGGATGCCAATCTGATGATATGCGACCAGACCGACAGCTCCTTGGGATTTGTCGGCACACCATCGCTGATGAATCCCAAATTGCTGCACAACCTTTTCGCCCATGACATCATTCCGGTGATCGCACCCCTGGGCGCAGGCCGAAACGGCGAAACTTTCAACGTCAACGGCGATACTGCGGCCGGGGCAATTGCTTCTGCTTTGAAAGCCGACCGCCTGTTGTTGCTGACTGATGTTTCGGGCGTCAAGAACGCCGCCGGAGAGGTGGTTACCGAACTGAAAGCCGGGCAGATTCGCGAGATGACGCGCGAGGGTACCATCGCAGGTGGCATGATCCCCAAAACGGAAACCGCGCTTGATGCATTGCACAGTGGCGTGAGAGCGGTGGTCATTTTGGACGGTCGCGCGCCAAACGCAGTCTTGCTGGAATTATTCACTGAACATGGCGCAGGGTCGTTGATTCGCCCGGATTGACGATTTCGTGACGGTTCCAAGCTTGCGCTTTTCGTTCACATGCTCAAGTGTGAATGTATGGAAAATGAAGCCGCCATTCGTCTGGGTGTTTTCCTGACCCTTTTTACCCTGTTCGCGGGCGCCGAAACGCTGGCGCCGCGTCGCGCAAGGCAATTGGCGCGATCTCGAAGATGGCTGACCAATCTGTCGATCACGGTGCTGAACAGCGTCCTGCTGCGCCTCATGGCCATCGGCATGCCGTTGCTGGCAGTTGGTGCTGCATTGGATGCCGACCGCAATGGCTGGGGCCTTTTCAATACTGTCAATTGGCCCGGATGGATCGAGGTCATAGTTTCGGTTCTAATACTGGACTTTGCGATATGGACGCAGCACCTGATCACGCACAAAGTTCCGGTCCTGTGGCGATTGCACCGGGTTCATCATGCCGACCGTGACATGGACGTGACTACTGCCATCCGTTTTCACCCGGTCGAGATTGCGCTTTCCATGCTCTTGAAGATCGGGCTGATCTACCTGCTGGGGCCCAGCGCACTGGCGGTGCTGATTTTTGAAATCCTGCTGAACGGGACGGCACTATTCAATCACTCGAACCTGAAACTTCCGCTTGCCGTTGACGCGGTTCTGCGTAGGGTTCTGGTTACGCCTGACATGCATCGTGTTCATCACTCGGTGCTGCGGGACGAGCACGACAGCAATTACGGATTTGCCCTGTCGATATGGGATCGGATGTTGGGAACATATGTGGCGCAGCCGAAACGCGGGCACGGCGCGATGACTGTCGGCCTGAAATGGCAGGACGACCGACCAGCACGACTGGGGTGGAGTCTTTGGCTGCCGTTTCGGAACAAGTGAGTTATTCCGAAATCGAAGCGGTTGCTCACACAGCTCGGCTGATCGTGATGGGTGCCCAGCATCCTTGCAGAAGCGAGGCCAAAGGTCTTGACTCGGGCACCCTGATCTTGCTGGGGACAGGACCTGAATTTTGGGACGTTTTTCAAGCTGCGCCCGAAGGGAAGGATGGCCACCCTGATCCGGTCGATCGCTGGTCGGCCCGCGTCATCGGCGACATGGCCGACAGCTTAGGCGCCGAAGCGCGATTTCCTTTTGGCGGCCCCCCTTACGAGCCATTCATTGATTGGGCGCTGAAATCCGGGCGGGCCTTTCAAAGCCCAGTTGGCGCTCTGGTGCATGACACGGTGGGCATGATGATCTCATATCGGGGGGCTCTTTGGTTTGACCGTGAACTCGCCATTCCCACGACATATGCGCCCTCGCCCTGTATTACATGTAGTGCCCCTTGCTCCACGTCCTGCCCGGTGGGTGCGTTGAATTCAGACACCTTCTACCAAGTGGATGCCTGTCACAGCTATCTCGACACCAAGGGCGGCCAAACCTGCATGACACAAGGTTGTACCGCCCGTCTGGCTTGCCCACTCAGTGCTGGGGCAGAACGAAATCCGGCGCAAACCGCACATCACATGCAGCATTTTCATCCCCGATGACCCGCACCTTGATCCTGACCCGACACGCCAAATCCAGCTGGGACGATCCGTTTCAGGAGGATTTCGACCGCCCTCTGAACAAACGCGGTCAAAAATCCGCAAAAGCGATAGGAACTTGGCTGCGAGACAAAGGCTGGCAGCCGGATCAGGTTCTCAGTTCATCTTCGCGACGCACCCGCGAAACCTGGAAGGAAATGGGTTTCGACACGCCCGAACCCGACTATACGGACGTGCTGTATCACGCATCGCCGCAACAGATATTTGACGTTCTGCGCGAAGCCAGCGGGCGGACGGTTCTGTTGCTGGGCCACAATCCTGGCATTGCCACATTCGCCAGGAGTGTTGTCGAGGAAGCGCCTGCTCATGCTCGATTCTTCGACTATCCTACATGCGCAACCACGACTATCGAGTTTCCAATCTGTAACTGGCACGATCTCGGCAAACGCACCGGCGAAGTGATGGATTTTGTCGTCCCACGCGACCTTCTGGAATGAGAAAGGCGGGGAAACCCCGCCCTCCCTTTTGTCGAAATAGAATGGGCTTCCCCAACCAAATATCAGTGACCCAAGATCTGGCTGAGAAACAGCTTGGTTCGGTCGCTCTTTGGGTTGTTGAAGAACTCTTCCGGTTCATTCTGTTCCACAATTTGACCTGCATCCATAAAGATCACACGGTTGGCGACCTGACGTGCAAAGCCCATCTCGTGCGTGACGCATAGCATGGTCATGCCTTCCTCGGCCAATTCGATCATGGTGTCGAGCACCTCTTTGATCATTTCCGGGTCCAGCGCCGAAGTGGGTTCGTCGAACAACATGATCCGCGGCATCATGCAGAGCGAACGGGCAATCGCCACACGTTGTTGCTGACCACCTGAAAGTTGACCGGGATACTTGTCCGCCTGTTCCGGGATCTTCACCTTTTCCAGAAAGTGCATTGCCCGTTCTTCGGCCTCTTTTTTGGGCGTCTTGCGCACCCAGATCGGGGCCAAAGTGCAGTTTTCCAGAATGCTCAGATGTGGAAACAGGTTGAAGTGCTGGAACACCATGCCAACTTCCGACCGGATCTTGTCGATGTTCTTGAGGTCGTTCGACAGTTCCGTTCCGTCCACCACGATCTTGCCCTGCTGGTGTTCTTCCAGCGCGTTCAGGCATCGGATCAGGGTGGATTTCCCGGACCCTGACGGACCCGCGATGACGATACGTTCGCCCTGATTGACCGTCAGATTGATGTCGCGCAGCACGTGAAAGGACCCGTACCACTTGTTCATATTGGTGATCTCGATAGCGACCTCGTCGCTGACCGTCATCTTTGAACGGTCGATTTCACGATCTACAGCAAGTTGAGACATTGGGCCCTCCTTAGCGATGGCCAGTGTGGAGCTTGCGCTCCAGATACATGGAATAGCGGGACATGGAGAAGCAGAAGACAAAGAACATCAAGGCGATGAAGCCATAAAGTTCCCATACGATGCCATTCCATTCAGTCGTCGCGCGTGTTGCGGTGCTGAGGCCCAGAGGGTCCAGAAGTCCGATGATCGAAACCAGCGTGGTGTCCTTGAACACCCCGATGAAAGTCGAAACGATACCCGGGATCGAGATCTTGAGTGCCTGAGGCATGATGATCAGACGCTGCGCCTGCCAATAGTTGAGGCCAAGCGAATCCGCGCCTTCATACTGGCCACGCGGCAGGGCAGCGAGACCACCCCGGATCACTTCGGCCATATAGGCCGAGGCGAACAGTGTCACCATGATCAGCACACGCAAGATGATGTCGAAATTCGTCCCCGGCGGTAGGAACAGGTTCAACAGTGTCGATGCCACGAACAACAACGTGATCAGAGGCACGCCCCGGATGAACTCGATAAAGCCCACACACAGGTATTTGACGATCATCAGATCAGATTGACGGCCCAACGCCAGAACAATGCCCAGCGGCAACGAACAACCAATGGCTACAACGCCGATGGTGATCGACAACATGAAGCCCCCGAATTTGCGGCTTTCCACGGGCTCAATGCCAATTGCAGCAATCGAGTTCATTGTTTCGACAAAATACCCGGAAACGACGACCCACCAGATCACGGCCGCCAACACCCCCAGGATGATGCCCAGTAGATTGCTGGTCGCCTTGCTAACGGCGGTATAGACGAACCAACCGATAACGAACCCAAGCAGGGCCGCCAGAGGCCCCCAGATCGTTCCACCCCACAAAAGCCAGGGGAAGATGAACGGGTAAAGCGCTGTGAAGATCAGCAGTTTCGACGGCACCTTGTCGGCAAACAGAACCGGCGCCAAAGCCACCCCCAACAGGACAAAAGTCGCAATTGGACGCCAATACAGCTCTGCCGGGTAGAAGCCAAAGATCAACTGGATCCAACGCTCATGGATCACACCCCAGCACGCGCCGGCGTAATGACCTTCACGGCCCAGACTATGCAGGATTTCCCGACACTCCGACAACGAACCAGCATCCCAAGTCGGAGAGAGAATCCACGGAACCAGCCCTGCAAGGATCTTATAGACGAAGAAGATCGCCAAAATGGTCAGGATCGAGTTGAACCAGTTAGAAAACAGGTTGTGGCGCATCCAGCCGAGGGCGCCTACTTCAGACGCGGGTGGCTCCTTTTCGGGGAGCATTTCAGTTCGGACAAAACCTATGTCAGACATCTCAACGCTCCTTCAACTTTACGGATTCGTTGTACCAGTTCATAACCGCCGAAATGCTCAGCGAAATGGTCAGGTACACCAGCATCAACAGCAGAACGCATTCCAGTTCACGTCCAGTCTGGTTCATTGTGATGCCGCCCAGCGTCCCGGTGATGTCCATGTAGCCCACGGCGATCGCCAACGACGAGTTCTTGGTGAGGTTGAGATAATTCGAGATCAGCGGAGGGATAATCACCCGCAATGCCTGCGGCAGGATTACCAGGCTCATGATCTTGTTTGAACGCAGACCCAGCGCGGCTGCGGCCTCGGTTTGGCCCTTGGATATGGCCATGATGCCTGCTCGCACGATCTCTGCAATGAACGCGGCCGTATAGAGCGACAGCGCCAGCCACAGGGCGATCAGCGAGTTCCGCAGGTGTGTCCCACCCATGAAGTTGAAGCCCTTGAGTTCGGGATACCCCAGATGAAATCCCAGCAGATACAAAAGGATTGCCAGCGGCACTAGAACTACGCCTAGTCGCTGCCACCATGTCACCGGACGGTCGCCGGTGGCCTCCTGAATGCGGTCTGCGCGATGCTTGAGCCAGTTTGAAACCCAAAAACCAGCGCCAAGAACGATGAGAACCGCGATCAGATCGAGGCTGACATCAAACCGGAGGCTGGATTCACCAAACAGATGGACATCTCCCAAACTGTTGGAAAACAGGAAATCTGGGACATACACACCGCGGTTGGTAACCGCCACGCTGTCGCTAAGCATCATCGTGGCCTCGGGATTCTCTCCACGGAAGGCTCGCGGCGATGGAAGTGTTTCGATCAGGACCGCCATGATGAAAACGATCCACAACAGTACTGGGACGTTGCGGAACATCTCGACATAAACTGTCATCAAGCGTGCAACGATCCAGTTATGGGACAGGCGCAGAACGCCAATGATCACCCCCAGTACGGTCGCGGTGATACACCCCAATACCGCTACGACCAGTGTGTTGAGCAAACCGACAAAAGCCGCCCTTAGGTGTGTGTCGCGCGAAGTGTAGTCCAGCAGGCGTTGATTGATGTCATAGCTGGCCGGTTCCGCGAAGAAGCCGAATTCGACCGGTTTTCCCAGCTCTGCCAAGTTGTTGATAGTATTGGAAATGATCCAGGCTGCCAAAAGCATGAAACCGATCAGCGCGATAACTTGGATTGTCGCAGAACGGTACCGCGTATCGTAAAGGAGCATGGACAGCCGAAACTGCTCCTTTGGCGGGTCAGTGAGAGTCGTCATGACCTATGTAATCCCCGTGACATCCCGGTTTTTTTGTCGGGCAGGGTTCTTCCCTGCTCCCCATCGCCGGGTCTGTTGTTTTTTATGGGTGCAAAAAGGGCGCAGGTTGTCCTGCGCCCTTTCAGCGTGACACTTAACGGAACGGCGGCGAGTACAGCAGACCGCCTTTGGTCCACTGGTCGTTCAGACCACGCGCCAGACCGATCGGAGTGCTTTCACCGATGTTCTGGGCAAAGATTTCGCCATAGTTTCCGGCAACCGCAATTGCGCGTTTGGCCCATTCGGCATCCAGACCCAGCATTTCGCCCAAGGTGCCTTCGGTACCCAGCAGGCGGTTGATTTCCGGATTGTCAGTTCCGGCAGTCATCTCGTCAAGGTTGGCCGAGGTCACACCCAGTTCTTCTGCCGAGATCAATGCGTTGAGGGTCCAGCGAACCACGTCACCCCACTCGTGATCACCGTGGCGGACCAGCGGCCCCAGCGGCTCTTTCGAGATGATTTCCGGCAGGATCACGTGATCGCCCGGGTTTTCGAAAGTGGCGCGGGTGGCTGCCAAGCCAGACGCGTCGGTGGTGTAGGCATCACAGGCGCCCGCCAGATACTGTTGCTGGCCTTCCGCGTTGGTTTCGATCGGAACCGGCTCATAGCTGATGTTGTTCGAGCGGAAGAAATCCGCCAGGTTCAGCTCGGTTGTGGTGCCGGTCTGGATACAAACGGTCGCCCCGTCCAGTTCCTTGGCCGAGCTTACGCCCAGCGCTTTAGGCACAATAAAGCCTTGACCGTCATAATAGTTGATCCCGGTGAATTCGAACTTGAGGTCGACGTCACGGCTGAAGGTCCAAGTGGTGTTGCGCGCCAGCATGTCGATTTCGCCCGATGCCAGGGCGGTAAAGCGGGTTTTACCAGTGGTCGGCACGAATTCAACGGCATTGGCATCGCCGAGTACTGCGGCTGCCACAGCGCGGCACACGGCCACGTCAAAGCCTTTCCACTCCCCATTTGCATCAGGCGCTGCAAAGCCAACGAGACCGGTGGTCACACCGCAGTTCAGCTTGCCACGCGCCTTGACGTCGTCCATGGTTCCTGCCGCTGCGGCACCTGCAGCCAGACCGGCAACCGTAGCCGCGCCCAAAATTACGGATTTTTTCATATTTACCTCTTCCTGATTTTCCACCCCTTACCGAGGCGGTTCAACCGGCAATCCCATTTGCCGGAAAGGTTACCCAAAAGGTCTCTCCCCTTTAGTGGGCTCAAGTTTGGTCCCATTCGTCAAGAAACGTCAAGACCAGTATATGGGAAATCGATAACGCTTTGGTATCGATTGACCTTGGGTCAATCAGTTTTGGCAGAAAGCTTCCACCTATTCTGCGAGATCATAGAACCGCTTAGCGTGCAAAAACGCCAAGCGCTTTACTTCCGCGTGTTTCAGCGCTTCCTCGTCGGGACCCCACTGCTCTTCCTGCCAAAGTTCATCCAAACGCGAAATGCGCCAAATCTCATCCGGATCGCGCCAATTCCGGGCAGCTGCAAACCCGAGAATCAGCGAACCTGAAAGGCTCACAAGATCGTGAAACGCTGCTAACTGAAAGTCGTTCATCCGATGAACTTTTTCACCGAGCTCCTCTAGCCCAGTAACAGATTGTGGCTGGTGAACGACACCGACAACCGGCACAAGTCTCACACCGAGATCACTTTTTGCCCAATCGAGCGCCGGGTCCCACTGTGCAGCCTGCCTTGCGACCAGAGATTCGGGTTGGTCTGCCCGATAACATAGCAAATCCGAATCGCCATAGGCGGCCAACATGTCCGCAACCTCGGCATGTTGATGATGCACCTTATCGATTGCCGCATTGGCCGAACGCGTAAACGGCATCGTGTTTGGATCGACCACGGTTTCCTGTTCATCCCACTCCCTGGCCACTTCACTGGCCATGCCTGCAGTTGGCATTACCAGCCCAGATTTGGCCGGAGTTTTCACCCGCCGACCGTCGAGTTCGACTGTAAATCCGCCTTCGACCTCAACTACGGCGCTTTCTTTCCAAAACCGCTTCGGTTTCCAATCGCTCATGTATTCAGTTCCAGATATTTCCCAGGGCAGAGGGGAGTTGATCAAAACCATCGATGACTTGATTAGCTTGTGACAGGGTTGATCTGTCGTGATACCCCCAGCTTACACCAACCCCTGCAACATTTGCCGCCCGGGCCATCTCCATATCGAAACTGGTGTCGCCGATCATGACCGTCGAGGCGGCATCGACGCCCGTTTCCCGCCGTGCAGTGTCGATCATCGAAGGATGAGGTTTCGACGGATGGTGATCTGCGACCTGACGGGTGACGAAAAAGCTATTCAGCCCATGCGCTTCCAGCAACACGTCCAATCCTCGTTGGGATTTCCCTGTCGCCACGCCAAGCAAAAACTCGGGGACCGAGTGCAGCGCTTGCAAAGCGTCAACCGCGCCGGGATAGAGCGGCGAGCTTGCTGCACCCTGCGCAAGGCGATGCGCGTGATAGGCCTCTTTGTAGCCTTCGACAAGGTTGTGCCAAATCTTGTCAGAGTACTCCGGCGCCAGACGCGCCATGGCTTGCGGCAGGGACAACCCAACAATGGACAAGGTCGCTGTTCGATCGGGTGCGGGAAGTGACAACGCTTGGAAGGCAGCATTCATTGCGGCCACGATGGAGCCCTGACTGTCCACCAGCGTGCCGTCCACATCGAACAGGATCAGTCGCAATGAACCGGTCATTGCAATGCCTCAAACGGGTCCTCGGCTGCCAGATCTTCGGTCCAGCCGAATGTGGTCCAGCTCTCCTTCATATGCTCCGGGAGATCGGCCGTGACAGTCGTCGGTTTGTGGGTCACCGGATGCTCGAACGAAAGCTGACGTGCGTGCAGATGCAGTTTCTTGCTGATGATACCGCCAAGTTGCGCGCCCCAGCCATCGCCCAAATTTTCTTGCCCGGAGCCTCCGTACTTTCCGTCCCCGACTATCGGATGCCCGATTGCCGCCATATGCGCGCGCAGCTGATGTGTGCGGCCCGTGACCGGCTCCATTGCGACCCAGGATGCACGCCCGGCCACCCGATAAAGTGTGGCGTATAGTGTGTGCGCCCGCTTGGCACCCGGTGTGCTGTCGATCTCTTTCAGATGCACGGCAATCATCTTTTCGCCTTCACCTTGCTTGCCGTGACCCGGCGCCTTGACCAGCCCGGTCTTGATCTCGCCCAGATAAGGGGTTGGCACACCAGCGACCAAGGCCCAATAGATCTTGCGCGTGTTGCGGTGGCGAAAGGCAGCGGTCAGACCCTTGGCCGCCTCGCGCGTCCGCGCCAGCAACAAAACACCCGACGTGTCCTTGTCCAGCCGGTGAACCAACCGGGGGTTTTCCTGATAGCCAAATCTCAGCGCCTCGGCCAGACCATCCACATGCCGGGTTTGTCCGCTGCCGCCCTGCACCGGCAGGCCTGCCGGTTTGTTGAGCGCCAGAACGTGATCGTCGCGATAGATCACGCACGACTGGATCATCTTTGCATCCGCATCCGAAACACGTGATCTTTGAACGATCGGTTTCTGGTCGGCATCCGGCAGCGGCGGCACCCGCACGACCTGTCCGGCGGCCAACCGGGTCGAAGCCTTGACTCGCCCGCCGTCGACCCGCAATTCGCCCTTTCGGCACATCTTTTCGATCCGGCCCTGCCCCACATGCGGGAACACCCGGCGAAGCCAACGGTCAATGCGCTGATCGGCATCCTCTTGCCCGATGGTGATCAACTGAACGCTCATGCCCACATCTCCCGTGCAACAAAAAGCCCAACAGCCAGTGCCGACAGGGACAGGATCACCGACAGCCCGACATACAATACCGCGTATACCACAGCGCCGCGTTCATACAGCGTCACTGCCTCAAGCGAAAAAGCCGAGAAGGTGGTGAACCCGCCCATCAAGCCAGTCACGACAAACGGGCTAAGGTAATGCAGTCCGCGGTGCGCCGCGGCCACGACAAACATACCCATCAGGAACGAGCCAATCACGTTGACCAGAATGATCGCCACAGGAAACTCCTGCGGACCAAGCGCGCGCATCACACCCACGCCGGTGAGGTAACGGAGCGTCGCCCCGATCGCGCCGCCAAGCGCTACATGCAGAACCGAAGAAAACATTGGCGTTGCTCTCGCGCGCGACGCCCGTGAAGTCAAGCCCAGATGGGTTCGGTCAGATCCAGTTCAGCTTTGGTTCCGCTGAGTCCGCAACTTGGAAAAATAGTCCAGCCGCTTTTTCAACTCACGCTCAAAACCACGTTCGACCGGCTGGTACAAAACCGGTCGCTTCATCCCGTCAGGGAAGTAGTTCTGTCCCGAGAATCCATCTTCGGCGTCGTGGTCATAAGCATATCCTGCGCCGTACCCCTGATCTTTCATCAACGACGTCGGCGCGTTCAGGATGTGCTTGGGCGGGGGTTCACTGCCTGACTGCTTGGCTAGTTTCATCGCCGCCTTGTAACCGACATAGGCCCCGTTCGATTTCGGTGCCAGTGCCAGATAGACGACGGCCTGCGCCAGGGCCAACTCGCCTTCGGGCGAGCCGAGCCGTTCGTAGGTTTCCCACGCATGCAGGCAGATCGATTGCGCTTGCGGATCGGCCAGACCGATATCTTCGACCGCCATGCGGGTAATCCTGCGGGCAAGATAACGCGGATCTTCTCCACCGGTCAGCATCCGCGCGAACCAGTAAAGGGCAGCGTCCGGGTCCGACCCCCGCACCGATTTGTGCAATGCCGAGATCAGATTGTAATGCTCATCCCCCGACTTGTCGTATTTCGCCGCTCGTCGCATCAGTCGGTTGGCCAATGCATCGACATCGAGCGGGCCGTCCACTTTCCAGGCCGCGACCTGTTCGGTCAGGTTCAGCAATGCGCGCCCGTCTCCGTCAGCCATTTCCTGCAGTGCCTCGCGCGCCGTACCCGTCAGCGGCAAGGCGCGGCCCAGTTCCTTTTCCGCGCGTTGAGTCAATCGTTCCAGATCGGCCAGACCCAACCGTTCCAGCACCAGAACCTGCGCACGACTAAGTACGGCAGCGTTCAGCTCGAATGACGGGTTCTCGGTCGTCGCCCCGACAAGCAGGATAGTGCCATCCTCCATATGCGGCAGGAATCCGTCCTGCTGGGCCTTGTTGAACCGGTGGATCTCGTCGACGAACAGTAAGGTGCCCTGCCCGTTCTGACGCCGAATCTTCGCCGCCTCAAACACCTTCTTGAGATCTGGTACACCGGTGAAAATCGCGCTGATCTGAACGAAATGCAGATCCGTTTCCTGTGCCAGAAGCCGCGCAATGGTGGTCTTGCCCACACCGGGTGGACCCCAGAATATAAGGCTCGACAAACTGCCCGAGGCTAGCATCACCCCCAGCGGGGCATCCGGCCCCAACACCTGCTCTTGTCCGATCACCTCGCCAAGCGACTTTGGCCGCAGCCGGTCGGCCAATGGCCGTGGGGGCTCGGTCGCAGGTTCCTTTGCGCCAGTGTCGAACAGTTCTGCCACGGCTCAGATCCTGAACCGCAGCGACACCCACTGCCCACGTCGCTGCAGATCAATGCGGACGCGGCGCCCGGTATCGGTCAAGGCCTGACGCACGTCGTCGGGGCGCTTTACCTCTTCGCCGTTTACCGCCCCCAGAATGTCGCCCGGCTGTAAACCCGCTCGGGCGCCAAAAGCCCCGGGGTCAAGCACGACCACGCCGTCCAATGACAACGGCAGGCCAAGCCGAGAGATCACCGCCGGGTTGAGGCGCGCTACAGTCAGGCCAGGTAGCGCCGTCCGTTTGTCCAGTACCGTTTCCTCGGCGGGCGGTTCGTCGGGAGCATCGGTCATCGCTACCTCAATCTCTACCCTCTCGCCGCCACGCAGGCGGGTCATCTTCGAAACACCACCAATCCCGGACACGGACATGCGGAACTTCATCTCGGAGGGCGAGTTGACCTCTTGCCCGTCGACATGGGTGATTACATCCCCCACGCGGAACCCGGCCTTGGCAATGGGGCTTTCAGGGTGCAGGTCCGAAATCACCACGCCCTCTGGTAGCGCCAGTCCCAGAGACTCGGCAATATCGGCGTTCATCGGCTGGCCGGCCATTCCGGCCCAGGGGCGTACGAATGTCTCGTTCCCGGCCCGCGCCTGACGCAGGAATTCCGTCACCAGATTGGCCGGAATGGCAAATCCGATCCCGTTCGACCCGCCCGAGCGGCTGAGGATCGAGGTGTTGATACCGATGAGATTGCCATTAACGTCAATCAAAGCACCGCCGGAATTGCCGGGATTGATCGGTGCGTCGGTTTGAATGAAATACCCCCGCGCATTCCCGGTTGCTGTCCCGGATCGCGCAAGGCCCGAGATGATGCCGGAGGACACAGTCTGACCCACCCCGAAAGGGTTACCGATGGCAAGTGTCAATTCTCCCACCTCGACGTGATCAGAATCGCGCAGTCTCAGGAATGGCAATCCTTCGGCGCCTTGCAGGCGCAGGATTGCGATGTCGCTCTCTTCGTCTCCCAGCACCACTTCGGCGGTAAACTCGCGCCGGTCCGTGGTCACGACCTGTATTTCCGACGCCATTCCGACAACGTGAAAGTTGGACACGACATAGCCGTCCTCTGACAGGATGACGCCCGACCCCAGCGAGTTCTGCACCCGGGGACGCGGTGCTCCGAAATCCCCGCCAAAAAAATCGCGAAAAAATGGATCTGAAAACAACGGGTTAGATCGCCCCTGCCGGATGATCTTGGCATAGATGTTGACCACGGCGGGCGAGGCCTGTTTGACGACCGGGGCGAACCCCATTGATATTTCTGTCTGCGACTGCGGCACCCGGGTTTCGGCGGCGGCGAATGGAGGCGTCAGGAATGAAAAAACGATGAGTATCAGGCGGAGCATTGTCGATCCCATTAGCAGACTTCCATTGGGATATGCGGCGATGTTCGCGTGAATGCAAGCGCGGGACTCAGCCCTTTCGGCGCAGGAACTTGAGGCCTGACCAGTCTGTGTCTACGGCACAGACTTTCACATCGACCCAACCCAGCGGCAGAATTGCGGTGCGGAGATCGTCTTCGGTAATGCCGGAATGCAGTTTTGAAGACTTTTTTGCCCAGGACACCCAAAGCATCCCGCCTTCGCGCAGGATACCTATCTGTTCAGACGCGATTTGGCCGATGTTTTCCCCGCCATGCAGGAATAGATGCACCGCGTCAGGTTCGGCCATATCGGGGGCGAAACGAACGTCTTGGGCGTCCGCAACGAGCTGCGGATAGTATGCTGGCGGGTTCACCAAGCGAACCGACCAGCCCGGTTTGAACCCAAGCTTCTGCGACAGCGGCTTGCCAGAGTACCCGGCGGTTTTTGTGTTGGCCATAAAACCGTTTTCCAAAGCGACGTGCTTCGATCCTAGCAATGACTTTCACATGACCATAAGGGCCAACAGTCAAAATGTCAGGTACGATCAACCAAAAAGAAAACCCCCGCGCAAGGTGCGCAGGGGTTTGAAAAAAAAGATGTTTTTGACTTATTCTTCGTCGGCGGCTGCGTCTTCGGCAGCAACGCGGGCCTTGTCGGCTGCGCCTTTGGCGTCGACGTCACGGTCGACGAACTCGATGATCGCCATCGGAGCCATGTCACCATAACGGAAGCCTGCCTTTAGGATACGGACATAGCCGCCCTGACGCTCGGCATAGCGGGGGCCCAGAACCTCGAACAGCTTTGCGACGTCTTTGTCTTCTTTCAGCTGCGATGCGGCCTGACGGCGGGCGTGCAGGTCGCCGCGCTTGCCCAGAGTGACCAGCTTTTCGATGATCGGGCGCAGTTCTTTTGCCTTGGGCAGAGTTGTCTTGATCTGCTCATGTTCGATGAGCGAGCCGGCCATGTTTGCAAACAGAGCCTTGCGGTGCTCATGAGTGCGGTTCAGGCGGCGGTAACCACGTGCGTGACGCATTTTCTAGTTCCTTCTTTAGCGTTTTGCTTTGTCCGGCCTCCGATGCGTGTCAGAGGCTCACCTTGGGGCGGGATTGCCCGGATTGTTCGTTTTGTACCGGTTTTCAGACCCCATTTGTCCGAATTGTACAAAACCCGCGACGGCAGGTTGGCCCCGCCGCCGCAGCCGAAGATGCTTAGAACGCGTCTTCGAATTTCTTTGCCAGATCTTCGATGTTGTCGGGCGGCCAGTCCTCGACATCCATGCCGAGGTGCAGACCCATGCCGGACAGCACTTCCTTGATCTCGTTCAGCGACTTGCGGCCGAAGTTCGGGGTGCGCAGCATCTCGGCTTCGGTCTTCTGGATCAGGTCGCCGATATAGACGATGTTGTCGTTCTTCAGGCAGTTTGCCGAACGGACCGACAGTTCCAGCTCGTCCACTTTCTTGAGCAGGAGCGGGTTGAATTCCAGACCGTCGTCCTCGTCCTGACGGCCAGCCGATTCCGGCTCGTCGAAGTTGACGAAGATCGACAGCTGATCCTGCAGGATGCGGGCGGCATAGGCCAGCGCGTCCTCGGGGGTGATCGAACCGTCGGTATCGATCTTGAGGGTCAGCTTGTCATAGTCCAGAACCTGACCTTCGCGGGTCGGCTGAACGTCATAGGCGACCTTCTTGACCGGCGAATAGATCGCGTCGATCGGGATCAGGCCGATGGGCGCGTCCTCGGGCTTGTTCTTTTCAGCCGAGACATAACCCTTGCCGGTATTGACGGTCAGTTCCATGAACAGGTCGGCGCCATCGTCCAGGTGGCAGATGACGTGATCGCGGTTCAGAACCTCGATGCCGGCGCTTTCGCTGATGTCGCCTGCGGTGACAACTGCGGGGCCTTTGGCATTGATCGACAGGCGCTTGGGGCCTTCGACTTCCATGCGCAGAGACACGCCCTTGAGGTTCAGGATGATGTCGGTGACGTCTTCGCGAACGCCTGCCACGCTCGAGAACTCGTGCAGGACGTTGTCGATCTGAACGCTGGTGATGGCCGCGCCTTGCAGCGAGCTCATCAGCACGCGGCGCAGCGCGTTGCCGAGCGTCAGGCCAAAGCCGCGTTCCAGCGGTTCGGCGACCAGGGTGGCCTGGCGTGCGGGATCGTTGCCCGGCTTGCCGTCAAGCTGGGTCGGTTTGATCAATTCTGCCCAATTCTTATGGATCATGTAATCCCTCCATTCCTGTCTGCGCCCCATGACCAATCAGGTGCAGACGCCCGAGGTTTCAAAACGGCGAACCGGGGCCGCGCAATAACACGGCCCCAGCTTGTAATTGCAATCGCTCAGACGCGGCGGCGCTTCGGCGGGCGGCAACCATTGTGAGCAATCGGGGTCACGTCACGGATCGACGTGATGTTGAAGCCCACAGCAGCCAGTGCGCGCAGCGCCGATTCACGACCCGAACCGGGGCCCTGAACTTCGACTTCGAGCGTCTTGACGCCATGTTCCTGCGCCTTCTTGCCTGCATCTTCGGCAGCCATCTGAGCGGCGTAGGGGGTCGATTTCCGCGATCCCTTGAAGCCCATGGTGCCAGCAGACGACCACGAAATGGCGTTGCCCTGCACGTCCGAGATCAGGATCTTGGTGTTGTTGAAGGTCGAATTCACATGGGCGACGCCCGATGCGATGTTCTTGCGCTCTTTTTTCTTGATGCGTGTCTTGTCGCGTGCCATCGGTCAGACCCTCCTTACTTCTTCTTGCCCGCGATCGGCTTTGCGGGGCCTTTGCGGGTACGAGCGTTGGTGTGGGTGCGCTGACCGCGAACCGGCAGGTTGCGGCGGTGACGCAGACCGCGATAGCAGCCAAGGTCCATCAGGCGCTTGATGTTCATCTGCGTTTCACGACGCAGGTCACCTTCGACGGTGTAGTTGGCGTCGATGTGTTCGCGGATGGCGAGCACTTCGGAGTCGCTGAGTTCGTTGACCCGGCGGCTTTGTTCGATGCCCACGGCGTCGCAGATCGCCTTGGCCGAGGTGTTGCCGATACCGGTGATATATGTGAGGGCGATGGGTACCCGCTTTGCAGTCGGGATGTTTACGCCGGCAATACGTGCCACGTGTCACTTTCCTTTTCGTTGCGGTTCCGTAACTCCAGAACCTTTTTTCACAACGCTTGACCGTGGCAGTGTGGCCAGAGGGTCCAGCATCATTTTCGAGGTGATCCGGACAAACGGAACGAATCCCGTCTGCACGGTTGATTCCCAATGGGGATGGGGGTCGATATGGGCTTTTGGCGGGGGCGTCAAGCCCCCATGCGCCGTTAACCCAGAAGGACTTCGATCGAGGCGGTAACTTCCTTGATGTCGGCCAGTCCGTTGATCGGGCGCAGGTCACCCTTGGCGTAGTAATAGCCAATCAGCGGCGAGGTCTTTTTATAGTATTCCATCAGGCGGGTGCGCAGGCTTTCCTCGTTGTCATCCGCACGGCGCTGGAAGTCATTTTCCTTGCCGCAATTGGTGCATTTGCCATCTGCCGGGATCGGTTTGGTGATGTCGTTGTAAACCTCGCCACAGCCGCCGCAGGTCGAACGCGCCGTGATCCGCTGCACCAAGGCCTCGTCATCCACACGCATTTCGATCACGGTGTGCAGCGACTGGCCCAGCTTGTTCAGCAGCGCCGACAGCGCGTCGGCCTGTGCCAGAGTTCGAGGAAAGCCGTCAAAGATGAAGCCCGCGCCCTTTTCGGTCGTCAGCTTTTCTTCGATCAGGCCGATGACGATCTCATCCGTGACCAGCTTGCCGGCATCCATGACCGCCGCGACCTTCTTGCCCATTTCGGTGCCCGAGGTCTTGGCTTCGCGCAGCATGTCCCCAGTGCTGAGCTGCACCATGCCACGGGTTTCAACGAGATGCCGTGCCTGGGTGCCTTTGCCGGCGCCCGGCGGGCCAAGCAGAATGATGTTCATCGGCGAGAGGATCCCTTCCTGTTGCGTTTCTTGCCTTTTCCGCGCAGCTGGGACTTTTCGATCAGCCCTTCGTATTGATGCGCCAGCAGATGGCTCTGAACCTGTTGGATCGTATCCATGGTCACAGAGACGATAATCAGAACCGACGTTCCGCCAAAATAGAACGGGATGGCGAACTGGCCGCGCAGGATTTCCGGCAGCAGGCAGACGGCGGCCAGATAGGCCGAGCCCAGCACCAGCACGCGGTTGACCACGTATTCCAGGTATTCGGCGGTTTTCTTGCCGGGGCGGATGCCCGGAACAAAGCCGTTCTGTTTCTTCAGGTTGTCGGCGACGTCATCGGGTTTGAATGACACGTTGAACGTGTAGAAATACGCGAAGAAGATGATCATCGACGCGAAGAACAGCAGATAGAGCGGCTGGCCGGGGCCGAAGTTGGCCAGAAGCCACGACATGATCGGGCCATTGGCGGCGCCCGACGAGAAGGTCGAGATCGTCACCGGCAGCAGCAAGAGCGAGCTGGCGAAGATTGCCGGGATCACACCTGCGGGGTTGACCTTGACCGGCAGGTGGCTGGAACCGCCCTCGTACACTTTCATGCCGACATTGCGGCGCGGGTACTGGATATGGATCTTGCGCAGGGAGCGTTCCATGAACACCACAAAGGTGATCACGGCGATGACCATCACGATGACACCGACGATCACGGCGGGGCTGATGGCGCCCGAGCGGCCCGACGCGAAGAACTGTGCCAGGGCGGCGGGAACCTCGGCGATGATGCCGACGAAGATGATCAGCGAGATGCCGTTGCCGATGCCGCGCGCGGTGATCTGTTCACCCAGCCACATCAGGAACATGGTGCCGCCCACGAGCGTGATCATCGTCGAGAAGCGGAAATAGAGACCGGGATCGGTGGCCAGATCGCCCGATTCCAGCGACACGGCCAGACCATAGGCCTGAACGGTGGCCAGTGCCACGGTGCCGAAACGGGTGTATTGGTTGATCTTCTTGCGGCCCTGCTCGCCCTCTTTCTTGAGCTGTTCGAGCGCGGGAACCATCGAGGTCATCAGCTGCACGATGATCGAGGCCGAGATATAGGGCATGATGCCGAGGGCAAAGATGCCCATGCGCCCCAGCGCCCCGCCGGTGAACATCGAAACCATGCCGCCGATGCCCTGCCCCGCCTGTTCCATGAACTCGCGCAATGCTGCTCCGTCGATCCCCGGCACCGGAATGAAGGTGCCCAGACGATAGACGATCAGCAAACCCAGCGTGAACAGGATGCGGTTGCGCAGATCGGTGGCTTTGCCAAGGGCAGCCCAGCTTGTGTTGGCTGCCATTTGTTCTGCTGCTGATACCATAAATCGGTCTCTCTTATGAAAACACCGCCCGAAACCGTTTTCCGGCTCGGGCGGCGTCTTGGAAAACTCTGAGGTCTATGTAAGCGGCTCGCGCGCCGCTCACAAGCGCTTACTCTGCCGCAGCGGCTTTTGTGACCGTCAGTGAGCCGCCCGCTTTCTCGACTGCCTCGACGGCAGCTTTCGAAGCACCGGTCACTTCGAGGATCAGCTTGGCCGAAACCTCGCCCTTGGCCAGAACGCGGATGCCGTCCAGCTTGCGGCGGACCAGACCGGACGCGACCAGCGCGTCTTCGGTGATCGCGGATTTGGCGTCGAGCTTGCCGGCGTCGACGAATTTCTGGATCAGGCCCAGGTTGATGACGGCGAATTCCTTGCGGTTGGGCTTGTTGAAGCCACGCTTGGGCAGACGCTGGTACAAGGGCATCTGGCCGCCTTCATAGCCATTGATGGCCACGCCCGAGCGGGATTTCTGACCTTTGATACCACGGCCACCCATTTTACCCTTGCCCGAGCCGGGGCCCCGGCCAACGCGGGTTTTCTTGGATGCGGCGCCTGGATTGTCGCGCAGTTCGTGCAGTTTCATGTCGCTTCTCCTAAGCCGGATGTGACCCCGAAGCGTGATGGGCCAAACACGGCGTTTCTTGGTTTTGATTCTTGTGGACCCTTTGGGCCACCGGGGGCGTATAGACGCAAGTCGCCCGGCAATCAAGAGGGCGGCAAAACTGCCGCCCTTCACCCCGGTTTTTCGCTTTTGTTTGGCGTCAGGACGGTGTCGGCCACACAAAGTCGGGCCGCAGGCTGTCATAGACCGGGCGCCCATCGTCAGGCCGGGCGTATCCCTTGGTTTCGTCCCAGAAGGCGTGATAGGTCGCGTCGGGGAAACTTGCCACGTCATAGCCCATGACATTTGGAACCGCGACGCGGATGCGCCCCTGCTTGTCGTCCAGCATGATCGGCGCCCCGCATTCCTTGCAGGTGCACAGCTCCAGCGGGCCGTCGGGGTTGTCCTTGTTGAACGGTTGCCGGTTGAGCAACTCGGGGTGATCGACCGCCAGATCGCCATGGCGGAAGAATGCGACATGGGTCGTCTGCTGCCCGGTTACCGATTTGCAGACATTGCAATGACAGGTGTGATTGTCGATCGGAGCATTATCCGTATGCGTGTGCACATGAGCGCAGCCGCCATCCAGAGCCTGAGCCATAAATTCCCCCTTTCAATGATCTACGAAAATGACCGGCAAACCTCGTCGCCGGTTACGTGGCGTAAACTTATCACAAAACGGTGATTCCCGAAATTGAATTGCCGAGATGGGCCATAGGCACGCCGCATGGAAACTGGGCCAGTTGTCTGCCGCGCATCCGTGCTAGGCTTCTGTCATGAGCTGGAATCATCGCGAAATCGTGGATTGGCTGTTGCGGACGGGGGCCACCCTGCCGGATCTGGACGCCCTGATCGAAGGGTTGGGGGCAGAGATGCGGCGCGCGGGCGCTCCGGTGTGGCGAATTCGTCTGGCGATGCGCACCATTCACCCGCTTGCCGCCGCCGTCAGCGCCATCTGGAACCGGGACGTCGCACAGGTCGAGGCGGTGCACAATCCGCACGGGTTGGAACAGCGCAGCGGCTATGTGGGCAGCCCGTTGGCGGTGATCTCGGATACCCGGCAAGCGCTGCGCAAGGATCTGACGCGGCTGGCCCCCGATGATCACGAAATCTATCACGAATTGCGCGCGCAGGGGGCGACCGACTATTTCGGCGTCCCGCTTCGGTGCGGAGATCATCTGTCAGGCATTCTGGTGGCGGCGACGGACCGGGCCAAGGGGTTTGACGACGCCGATATTGAGGGCATCGAGGCGATTGCGCTGGCCCTTGGTCCGCTGTCCGAGGTCCACCGCCTGTCGATCCTGTCCACTGCCGTGTCCGCGGCCTATCTTGGAGCCCGCACCAGCCAGCGGGTGCTGGGCGGCGAGATCACGCGGGGGAGTGTCGAGACCATGGAGGCCGCCATCCTGATCAGCGACATCCGCAACTGGACAGGGCTGAACGCCCGTTTGCCGGTGGAGGAGGCGGTGGCGCTGGCGAACCGGTATTTCGAGGCAATCGATACGGCGGTAACCGAGCATGGTGGCGAAATCCTGAAGTTTCTGGGCGACGGGGTGTTGGCCGTGTTCCCCGGCGATGACGGGCAGCGCACAGCCTGTTCCAATGCACTGGCGGCGGCAAGGCATGCTTTGGCTGCCGATTTGCCCGAGGTTCTGGGGTTCGGCGTCGGGCTGCATTTCGGGCGGGTTCTGTATGGCAATGTCGGCTCGCACAGCCGGCTGGATTTCACGGTGCTGGGTCAGGCTGTGAATGTTGCCGCGCGGATCGAGGCGCTGTGTTCGGAAACCGGGCATCCGGTTCTCTGTTCCCGCACGTTTGCCGACGCGCTGGATGGCGGTCACGTCGCGGTCGGCGAATTCGCCCTCAAGGGGTTGGCGCATCCGGAACAGGTTTTCGCCCCGAAGACCACGGACAAGACTTTGGTTGACAAGGGCGCAAATTGAGAGCATACGCCCCCGGTGCCTTGTCTGCGGCGTGAGCAGACCGCGCGACCGAAGTGTTTGAAACGCATCCGCGCAGCACCTCATCTTTACACACTGACACCCAGATCACGCGGGGTTCGGCGCAATGACGCGGCCTTGGGCAATCCGGCCCGGCGGCAGAGCATCGCGCAACCACGTAACACAACGCGGCCCCGCGGGGTCGCGACATGTCATTTTGCGCGGCCGGAATAGGCCGCCCCGCCGAAAAGGAACGGCTTTTGGACTTTACCATGCTGGGGCTGACGCCCCGCTTTATCACCAATCTTGAAACCCTGGGCATATCGGAGCCGACGCCGATCCAGAAACAGGCGATCCCGCATGCCATGAACGGGCGCGACGTCATGGGGCTGGCGCAGACCGGCACCGGCAAGACGCTGGCCTTTGGCCTGCCAATCCTGATGTCGCTGATCCGGCAGGAGGGCCGCCCGGCCCCGAAGACCGCGCGCGCGCTGGTTCTGGCGCCGACGAGGGAACTGGCAAAACAGATCTCGGACAACCTGCGCGCCTATGCCGAGCGCACCTCCATCCGCGTCGACCTGGTGGTCGGCGGTGTGTCGATGGGGCCGCAGATCAACCGGCTGGGCCGGGGCAGCGATATTCTGGTCGCCACGCCGGGCCGCCTGATCGACCTGATCGAGCGCCGCGCCGTGCGGCTGGACCAGACCGGGTTCCTGGTGTTGGACGAGGCCGACCAGATGCTGGACCTGGGCTTTATCCACGCGCTGCGCAAGATCGCGACGCTGTTGCCCACTGAACGCCAGACCATGTTGTTCTCGGCCACGATGCCGAAGCAGATGGCCGAAATCGCGGCCACCTATCTGAGCAATCCTGTACGGGTCGAAACCGCGCCTCCGGGCCGTCCGGCGGACAAGATCACCCAAGGCGTGCATTTCGTGGCGCAGGCGGAAAAGACCGGCCTGCTGATCGAAATGCTGGACGCGCACCGTGACGAGCTGGCGCTGGTTTTTGCCCGCACCAAGCATGGCGCGGAAAAGCTGATGAAAACGCTGGACAAGGCCGGGTTTGCCGCCGGTGCCGTGCATGGCAACAAGTCGCAGGGTCAGCGCGACCGAGCGCTGAAACAGTTCCGCAGCGGCGAGTTGCGGGTGCTGGTGGCGACCGATGTGGCGGCACGCGGCATCGACATCCCGGATGTGCGCCACATATACAATTATGACCTGCCGAACGTGCCGGACAACTATGTCCACCGGATCGGCCGTACCGCGCGGGCCGGGCGCGATGGCCGGGCGGTCGCCTTTTGCGCCCCTGCCGAGATGGGTGAACTGCGGGCCATTCAAAAGACCATGTCGCGTGACATTCCGGTGATCGGCGGCACGCCATGGGCCTTTGAAGCCCCCAAGAAAGAGGCGCGCAAGCCACAGAACCGGCGCCGCCGCCCCAACCGCGGACGCCCCCACGCCAAGGCCGCCTGACCGGAAAAACCCCCGGTTTGGCCCGGCTGTGACCTTGGCCGTAGCAAGCGGCGGGATGTCCCGCCCAGCTTGGGCACGTTGTTTCACATGAACGCAATTCAGCTCCCGAAGAATTCTTCGGGAGCTTCTGTTTTGAAGCCAATTGTTGGGCTTCGGTGATGCGGACGAAGCGGACCTCCGCCAATCACAGCCACTTAAACACTGAGATTACAAACCGGCGAGAAAGGCCTTCGCCTGAGGCACCCATTTTTCCGGTTCGACGGACGTGGAGTAATGCCCCATGTGGCTGCTCACCTCATGAAAAATCACCTGCGCTCCTGCAGCCCGCATTTCCCTGGCAACGCCTTCTCCCATCGAAGCCGGGTAGAATTCATCGGTATCACAAAGGACATAGAAGAATTTTGCGCGTATTTGATCCAGCCTGTCCGAGACATCAAATTCCCCAATCGCTGAATTGAGAACAACAAGGCTCATCGGATCGAACTCTTCGGCCCACTCCCTAGAGGTATCGTTCAACAGCTTTTCAATATCACCCCTTGGCATCTGCCCTTTGAATTTTTCCATGAATTGGTAGGAAAGCAATGTTCTGGTCCGGATGCGTGTCATCACATCTGTCAGGCCACCCGCCTGCGTGTAATGGCCTCCGTTCCAGTTGGGGTCAGCCTGAAGTTCCGCCACAAGTTCAGGCAAGGCTGCGCTTGTTCCGAACTGATTTACGGGGCCGCAATCACAAGCAATGATTCCACGCATCGCTTCGGGGTATGTCACGGCCCATTGGAACGACAGCAGACCGCCGACCGATCCGCCTGCTACTGCATAAAGCTGTTCAATGCCCAGTGCGTCGATCAGTGTTTTCTGTGCTCGGACCATATCCTCAACCGAAATCTTGGGAAAATCGGCGCCCCAAACGCGGTCGCTTTCTGGGTTTATGGATGCGGGCCCGGTTGTTCCGTATGACGAGCCGAGCATGTTGGACGATATTACACAGTATTTATCTGTGTCGAGCAGCTTACCCGGGCCGATGATGCTATCCCACCAGCCCTCGCGCAAATCAGGCGTCGTTCGACCGGCAGCATGATGGGTGCTGGTGGTCCCGTGGTGGACAAGAACCGCATTGGACTTATCGCCATCGAGCTTGCCGTAGCATTCGTAGGCGATATCCAGTTGCGGTAGTACAATGCCAGACTGCAATCGAAACTCTGCTGTTTGATGTTGCGGCATAGCCGTACCCCGTTTTGACTTCGGGAATTCTACCACGGAACGGGACAATGGTCCAAAACCTGGAGCTTCGCCATGTCCCCACTGGGTTCAAAGTTGACGCTTGCAACGCGGTCATTGCCCGGATTGCGTTCCATCTCTGAAAGTCTGCAGCAAACAAAAAAAGCGCCCCGGATCGGGGCGCTTTTTGTTCGGGTGGTATTGGGGTTACACGCAGTAGACGTGTTTTTGCGCGATGTCCGCGATATCGCAGCGGCGAATGCCGATGTCGTTGAGTTCGCGGTCGGTCAGGCTTTGCAGTTCGGAATAGGTACGGTTGTACTCGGAGGCGCGGGCGCGGGCCAGTTTGACGCCTTCGACAAAGGCGCGGATGCGCCCGCCGAGCGTGAGACCGGTATGCGAGATGTTCAGTGTATGTGCCATGTGTTGTGTTCCTTTTTTCAGCCCGGGGCGTATTCCCCGGCAAGTTTGATTTCCCGTTTTGGACCACAGACAGATAGGCACGACTGATTGCGCCAACAATTGGCGTTTTGGTCTGGCCGGTCTGCGTTTTTTGCATGGCAGGGCAAACTAGAGGTTGGACACCGGAATGCGACGATACCCGGATTGCAACGGGTCTGACGACAGAGGACGGCGAAGCTTTGGGCGGTTACCGGTTACCCTCGTCACTCCAGCCGGTGGATGACATGTTCGCCCTCGAACCCTTCCAGCTGCACCGCTGCAGCCGCCGAAAAGTGAAAATCGTTCCCTTTTCCCACCATATCGCGAGTGGTATCGGAAACCTGTATTTCGCCGGGCGCGGCAAGGGCTGCGATGCGGGCGGCCTTGTTGACAACGGTTCCAAAGAAATCATCGTCGGTCTGGACCACGCTGCCGGTATGAATACCGATCCGCAGGGTGATGGCTGGCCCGTCGGATTGCCCAGACGCTTGCAGGATCGACCGGGCAGCGTGCAGGGCTTGAGCAGGCTCTGGAAAGCTGGACATGGTGCCGTCGCCCAGCGATTTCACGAACTGGCCGTTCGCGTTTTCGATGATGGTGCGGAGCGAGGCAAAGTGCCGGGCCACCTCGGAGGACCACAAACGGTCGCCCATCACCGACGCGAGGCGCGACGAATTGACGATATCGGTGAACATGATCGAGGCAAAGCCGTCTCTTTGATGCAGCGAAAAATCCTTGCGCGCTGCTGCGACAAGATCGGCGATGGCGGTCTGTTCGGTTCCCACGAAGTCGATATTCGGGATCGGAACCGAGCCGTGGCGCAGAACGATCTTCCAGACGCCGTCTTCGAGCGCGAAGATCAGGGTGGTCCGTATGTGAAATGTCCGATCGGGTTGATTGGCAAAAATGAGTTCATGTGTGAAATTCGACCAGCCGGTTTCACCATTTTCAAAGGCTTCGGCAAATGTCTCTTCATGTTTGAGGAACGGTGGGATGGCCCCGAAGAAATCCGCGATCCCCTGGCGCACGGCCTCGCCCGCCCACAATTCGTCGTCACCCGTGCCGATAAAACGCAGGTGGCTGCGGTCGGACAACATGTTGCTAAGCTCGGTTTTCCGCCCGTACCGGATTGCGTCGATCCAGCGGCGTGACACGGCCAAGAGCTCGGAAGACGGCCGGGTCATCCTTGCCGCTCCTGCCGGTATCCCGGATATGCGCATCCCTGTCGTTCCACCCGGCACCCCCGCAACGTTGCACCACTTTACCCTTGCTGACCCTAAGCTTGGCATGGATCGGGGGATTCGCGATAGGCGCGATGAGAATCCCCGTCTTGCTTTGCGCGAGGTCGGTAATACCCTTGAAAACATACACGGGCTTTGTTGTTTGCACAGACTGTTGATGGCGAGCGGACCGTTCAATCTATTTCTGCCTGTTCGCTGCGCTTACGCAATAAGCCGGGCTTTTATGCGGCCCGTCATTGGTGGATCCGCTCTGATTGCCGCCCTGCGTTCAAGTGGTGGTGGCGGTAAATTTTCGAAATGCCATCAAGGAGATAATGCAGACCCCCATCATTCCAGACGCCAAGAGAAATGCGACACCGACATTCTCTATCCGGTCCGCGATTGCCCCTGCAATCGGAGGCGCGATCATCATGACCGCGTAATACATTGAATAATAGACACCGGTCCCAAAAGACCGGGCAGGTGGCGGAAGTATCTGCGAAGTCATGCTGACAATCGGCCCCGGAGAAAGCCCGATCAAGAATCCGGCCAATCCATAGACGATCCAGGCTGTCGATGCCGTTAGAAACAGCATCGCCGGAAAGAGGACTATTGCCGCAACAAGGGTGAAGAAAATAACTGTATCCCGGCGGCCCAACCTGTCGGCAATCCGTCCCCCCAGCGGAGCGGCAATGACAATCGCAAACATGAACAGGCCGGCGGCCGTGCTTGCCTGTACAACGGAAAGTCCGCTTTTGGCCAGAATGATCGGACCGAAACCGAAGACCATCGCGAGCGCGGCGTTGTAAAAACCCCAGATCATGGCCGCAAGAGTCAGAGGCAGCCAAGGCAATTCAACGACTGCGACCTTCCCATGTCCAACCGCGCCTTCGGGGGTGCTGTAAATTGCCCAGAATGATGCAAGTGCAAGGGCCGTCACCATCGACACCCCAGCCCACGCCCCGCTAAGTCCGCTCAGATCTGCGAGCCAGGGCAGGGTGACGAGCGCCAGGCCTATGCCCAAGGGCCAGGAGCTGAGGAATACAGCCATTGCTGTCGCCAGGTGGCGTCCTGCAAACCAGTCAATCACCATCTTTGTCATCAAGACGTTGACGACCACGCCACCGACGCCCGAAATAACGCGCCCTGCGACAAGGGCAGACAACGAATTGGCCTGAAAAATCAATACACTCCCCAAGAGCATCAAAATGAGGCTCACGACGACAACGCGCTTGTCGCCGAATGAAGACGCAACGGTTCCTCCCAGAATTGCGACAATGACGCCCGGACCGAGATACAGCCCAATCAACAATCCGATGTCCACAATGGACAACAACAAGCTGTCGATCATCAGCGGAGAAAGTGCGGCAACCGATTGGAACTGAAAGGCCATGGTTGTTCGTGCGAAGAACAGCACAAACAGAATGATCCAGCGATTTTGCATAGGATGCTCCGAAGCAGGCACACTTGCGCCCGCAAAGATGCATCGCCGGCATTTTGTGATAACCGTAGCACACCGCATTCGGCAAAGATTTCCAGAAATCCGGGTGAGTTCAGATTTTCGTGGGATCGATCTGGGTGCCTTCCGCGATGTGAGAGCGCTCGTCACCGTCGCGACCATACCCATGGAAATGTTGTTGGATGGGTAATCAGCCCCTAAGCTTGCCCGTACTGCTGACGAACGGGTGAATATATGGCTGTCTATGTCGAAACCGCGAGCGGACGCGCGAACCTCTTGTCGTGGCTGCCAAATCTTGCGGGCCGGATCAACGCGGGACTGCGCGCCAAGCTGACCTGCGCCTTTTTTGTGCCGCTGCTGATGATGGCGCTGATCTGTTATGTCGGCATTGCCGCACTCAAACAATCGCATGACCGGTTGGAGATCGCATCGCAATTGCAAGAGAAGCTGGTTCTGTTCGAAGCGATAGAACAGCTGTCGGAGGAAGTGCGGTTCAACGCGGCGGATTTTCTTTTTTCGCGGGCCATCGGGGCTTCGTCCAACCAGACGTCACCACTTGGAAATTTTTCGAACAACGGCCTGTATAACGCTGCCGAGTTTTCAAGACAGATCACCCGCAACACAAGTCTGAGCGAACAGGAGCGCGACATACTGATGGGCGCGGTGGACGACCTGCGCGCGGTCCTGCGTGCAGGCATTGAAATCTATGCAAGGCGCAACAACGGCGATGCCGACGCGGCGCACGCAATTTACCGAACCGCGCTAAAGGAAGCGGCTTTTGCGATCAAGAGTGCGAGCTATAACTGGCAGCAGGTCTGGCGAAGGGAACTGGCCGGGGTGCTGGCCGAAAACCAGATCGCTTTTGAGCAGTCCAGATCGCTCATCCTGGCCGCCTCGGCCATCGCGGCGCTGATTGCCGGTGTACTGGGCCTGACCATTTCCACATCCATCATCCGGCCGGTGCACGCGCTGCAGGGCGCGTTCGACCGGTTGTCCGCCGGAGATTTCGCGACCCGCCTGAAGGTCGAGAACCGCGACGAACTGGGGGAATTGTGCGCGGATATGAACGAAACGATCCAACGGCTGGGGGATGCCTATGCCGAGCTTGAGACGGCCAACCAGCACAAGTCGGATTTTCTGGCCAACATGTCTCATGAATTGCGCACGCCGATGAACGCGATCATCGGGTTCACCCGTATCGTCATGCGGAAAAGCCGCGACGTGCTGCCCGAAAAGCAGTTGGGAAACCTGGAAAAGGTCGCCTCCAGCGCCGAGATACTGCTGTCGCTGATCAACGGCATTCTGGATCTGTCCAAGATCGAGGCGGGGCGGCTGGACGTTCATGCCGAAACCTTTGACGCGGCGCCGGTTCTGAAATCCTGTGCCCGGATGATCGATCCGATGCTTGAAGGAAAACCTGTCGAGGTCGGCACCGATATCCCCGACAGCCTGCCGGTGGCGTCTTCGGATCAGGGAATGCTGCGCCAGATCACGCTGAACCTGTTGTCGAACGCGGCCAAGTTCACCGAAGCCGGGCAGATCAGCATCGCGGCAGAGGTGAAAAACGGGCAGATACGTGTTAGTGTGAGGGATACCGGCATCGGGATGCGACCGGATGATCTGAACATGGTTTTTGACGAATTCACCCAGGCGGAACAGCACACGGCGCGGCGTTACGGCGGCACCGGGCTGGGGCTGGCGATCTCGCGGAAGATGGCGCGCCTGCTGGGCGGCGATCTGGTTGCGGAAAGCACGTTCGGAGAGGGGTCGACGTTTGTGCTGACCGTTCCGGAAATCTATGCCGCCGCAGAACGCGAGGCGGTATGACATGGCGCAGATCCTGATCGTGGATGATATCAGCCTGAACGTCGACCTGCTGCAGCAGTTGCTGGAAGACGACCATGACCTGTTGATCGCGCGCAACGGGCCGGATGCGATTTCACAGGCCCGGAGCCATAAACCTGACCTGATACTGATGGATATCGCGCTGCCCGGTATGACCGGCACCGAGGCAATGCAGCAGATCAAGGGCAACGGGGAATTGTCGCGTATCCCGATCATCGCGGTCACATCGCATGCGATGCGGGGGGACCGGGCCAATGCGTTGGCGGCGGGGTTTGACGATTATCTGAGCAAACCGCTGGATGACGAAGAGCTGTTGAGCGTGATCGAGAAACACCTTTGCGCCCGGTCAGCATCTTGACCGCGCGTATTCTGGTCGTCGACGACGAACCCATGAATGTCGATCTGCTGTGTCAGGAACTGGACGATCTGGGCTACGTCTATGAAGAGGCGTATAGCGGCGCCGAGGCGCTGGCGATGCTTGCGCAGGGCAGCTTTGATACCGTCCTGCTGGACATGATGATGCCCGGTGTTTCGGGACTGGAAGTTCTGGAAGAGTTGCAAAGCCAAGGGCGTCTGGCCGAAATACCGGTCATTGTCATTTCGGCGCTCGACGATATGGACCATGTCACCCGCAGTCTGGAACTGGGGGCCGAGGATTACCTGTTCAAGCCGGTGAACGAAAAGCTTCTCAAGGCGCGGCTGGCGGGTGCGCTGGAAAAGAAGCGGTTGCGGGACATGCTGGCGGAGCAGCTTGAAATCACGCGGCGCGTGTTTGGCAAATACGTTCCTGAACGGGTCGCAGAGGATATCGTCGCACAGGGCGGACAGCTGGCGCCGGTACAATGCGAGGCGACGGTCATGTTCTGCGACCTTGCCGGGTTCACGCAGCTGGCCGAAACGCTGGCGCCACCAGATGTTCTGGCGGTGTTGTCCGCGTTCTTTTCCGCCGTTCTGCCTGCGGTCGACAGCCGTCAGGGAACAGTGAACGAGTTTTTCGGGGATGGTATGCTGGTGACGTTCAATGTGCCGTTGCTGGCCGGGGATCATGCCCGGCGTGGCGTGGAATGTGCGCTGGAGATACTGGACATCCTCGGTGGCGAGGACATTCAGGGGCACAGGCTGTCAGCGCGGATCGGTGTCGCGACGGGAAATGTCGTGGCGGGGAATATCGATACGATGAACCGGCTGAATTACACGGTTTTGGGTGACACGGTGAACCTGGCGGCGCGGCTGCAGCAAATGAACAAGCAGATGAACAGCCGGTTGCTGATCTCAGAGGCCACGATGGCCGGGTGCGGATCGGATCACGGGCTTGAGCCGGTGACGCTGGAAGTCCGGGGCAAGACCAACCCGGTCAGAGCATACAAGCTTGGGGCATAGTGGGCAGCGCCGAACGGATGTGCGCCTTTACACAAGAAAACGCCCCCGGTTTACCGAGGGCGTTTTCTGTTCGGATCGATGAGAGGCTTAGTCGCGCTCTTCGATGATCTCGACCAGATGCGGGATCTTGTTGACCATGCCACGGACCGAGGGGGTGTCCTCAAGCTCGCGGGTCTTGTGCATCTTGTTCAGGCCCAGGCCGATCAGGGTTGCGCGCTGTTCGGCGGGGCGGCGGATCGGCGAGCCGATCTGCTTGACGACGATGGTTTTAGCCATGTTGACGTCTCCTTACGCTTCTTCGGCGACTTGCGCCGATGCTGCAGGTGCTTCGTCCCGCTTGGGCAGGATGTCGGCAACCTTTTTGCCACGACGTGCGGCGACCGAACGCGGGCTCTGCTCTTTCTGCAGGCCGTTGATGGTGGCGCGGATCATGTTGTAGGGGTTGGTGCTGCCCAGCGACTTGGAGACAACGTCCTTGACGCCCAGCATTTCGAACACGGCACGCATCGGACCACCGGCGATGATACCGGTACCTTCAGGCGCAGCGCGCATGACGACTTTACCGGCGCCGTGACGGCCCTCGATGTCGTGGTGCAGGGTGCGACCTTCGCGCAGCTGCACGCGGATCATCTGACGCTTGGCTTGCTCAGTTGCCTTGCGGATCGCCTCGGGCACTTCTTTCGCCTTGCCCTTGCCAAAGCCGACGCGGCCTTTCTGATCGCCGACAACCACCAGAGCGGCGAAGCCGAAGCGCTTACCACCTTTTACGGTTTTCGACACGCGGTTGATCGCAACGAGACGATCGGCGAATTCCGGAGCTGCTTCCTCGCGGTCGCGACGGTTGCCCCGGCGGTTTTCACGTTCTGCCATTTTCGGCATCCCTTTCTCTAGAGGCGCTTGCGGCGCCAATTACTCAATCGAAGTGAACCCGCGAATGACATTCCGGGGCTCCCCGATCATCGAGGCGGGCGGACCCGCCTTCAAAGTGCCGGTGCCGGGCTGAAGCCCGGCCTACGGCGTCGTATCAGGTAGGCCGGGCTTCAGCCCGGCACACCATCAGACCTTCAGACCACCTTCACGCGCGGCGTCGGCCAGAGCCTTCACCTTGCCGTGGAACAGGAAGCCGCCACGATCGAAATAGGCCTCTTCGACGCCTGCCTTCTTGGCACGCTCGGCGATGGCCGCGCCCACCTTGGTGGCCGCTTCGATGTTGTTCTTGCCGACAACGCCGAGATCTTTCTCGAGCGAAGAGGCAGAGGCCAGGGTCACGCCGCGAACGTCGTCGATCAGCTGAACGCTGATGTTCTTGTTCGAGCGGTGCACGCTGAGGCGCGGACGCCCGGCGTTGACCTTGCGAAGTTTGTTCCGAACGCGCAAGCGGCGTTTCAGAAACAGGGTACGTTTGCTGTTTGCCATGGTATGCGTCCTTACTTCTTCTTGCCTTCCTTGCGGAAGATGAACTCGCCCTTGTAGCGGATGCCCTTGCCCTTGTACGGCTCGGGACGGCGCCAGTCGCGGATCTTGGCCGCCACTTCGCCCACCTGCTGCTGGTCGATACCTTCCACAACGATCTCGGTCTGCTTCGGCGCGGTGATTGTGACACCTTCCGGCGCGGTGAAATCGACGTCGTGGCTGTAACCCAGGTTCAGTTTCAGGGTGTTGCCCTGCATCTGAGCCCGGTAACCAACACCCTGGATCTCCAGCTCTTTCTTGAAGCCGGTGGTCACGCCGGTCACAAGATTGGCGACCATGGTGCGGCTCATGCCCCACTGCTGGCGCGCACGCTTGGAAGACCCGCGCGGGTCGATCTTGACCACGTTGTCTTCGACCGAGAGGGTCACGTCGTCGGTTGCGGTGAAGCTGCGGGTGCCTTTCGGACCCTTCACCTCGATGGTCTGGCCGGACACAGAGGCGGAAACGCCGCTGGGCAGCTCGACCGGTTTTTTACCAATACGAGACATTGCAGACCTCCTTAGAAGACGGTGCAGAGCACTTCGCCGCCAACATTGTTGGAGCGTGCGTTCTGGTCCGACATCACACCTTTCGGAGTGCTGACAATCGACACGCCCAGACCCTGACGGACCTGCGGGATGTCATTGACGCCCATGTACACGCGACGGCCGGGCTTTGAGACCCGCTTGAGTTCGCGAATGACAGGGGTGCCTTCGTAGTATTTCAGGCTGATTTCGATGGCCGGATGACCGTTTGCACCGGTCGTCTTTTCATAGCCACGAATGTAACCTTCGTCCGCCAGCACGTCCAGAACCCAGGCTCGCAGTTTCGACGCCGGAGTGATCACGGTGGACTTGCCGCGCATTTGCGCGTTGCGGATACGGGTGAGCATATCGCCGATAGGATCGTTCATATCACTCTCTCCCTTACCAGCTCGATTTCACCATGCCGGGGATCTGACCAGCAGAACCCAGCTCGCGCAGCATGATCCGGCTGACCTTGAGCTTACGGTAGTAAGCGTGCGGACGACCGGTCAGCTGACAACGGTTGTGCAGACGGGTTGCCGAGCTGTTGCGCGGCAGTTTCGCCAGTTTCAGACGCGCCTTGAAGCGCTCTTCCATCGGCTTGCTTTCGTCATTCGCGATTTCTTTCAGCTCGGCGCGCTTTGCGGCGTATTGTGCCACCAGGCGCTCGCGCTTCTTCTCGCGCTCGATCATTGCTTTTTTAGCCATGTCTTATTCCTCCCGGCGCTCAGGCGTTGAAGGGCATGTTGAAGAGCTTCAACAGTGCCTTGCCTTCAGCGTCGGTTTTCGCTGTGGTGGCAATTACGATGTCCATGCCCCAGACCTCGTCGACCTTGTCGAAGTCGATCTCGGGGAACACGATGTGCTCTTTCATGCCCATGGCAAAGTTGCCACGGCCATCGAACGAGGGTTTCACACCGCGGAAGTCACGCACGCGAGGCATCGCGATGGTGATCAGACGATCCAGGAATTCGTACATCCGGTCGCCGCGCAGGGTCACTTTCGCACCCAGCGGCATGTCTTCACGGACGCGGAAACCAGCGATCGACTTCTTCGCTTTGGTCGAAATGGCCTGCTGGCCAGCGATGGCGGTCAGATCCTCGACAGCCGATTTGGCTTTCTTGGAGTCTTTCACGGCCTCGGCGCCGCAGCCGATGTTCAGAACGATCTTCTCCAGCTTGGGGATCATCATCTCGTTCTTGTAGCCGAACTCTTCTTTCAGAGCCGCGCGGATGCGGTTCTTGTAATCGGCCTTGAGGCGCGGGGTGTAGGTTGCAGCATCAAGCATCGATCACGTCCCCCGTGGTCTTGGCGAAGCGCACCTTCTTGTCACCTTCCATACGGAAGCCGACGCGGGTTGCCTTGCCGTTCTTGTCCAGCAGAGCCAGATTCGACAGATCGATCGGCAGTGCCTTGGGCAGGCGGCCGCCTTGCTCGGTCTGCGACTGGCGGGTGTGGCGGATGGCGATGTTCACGCCGTCGACAACAGCTTTACCGGCTTGCGGGTCGACCGAGGTAATGGTGCCCTCTTTGCCCTTGTCCTTGCCGGCCAGCACGACGACCTTGTCGCCTTTGCGGAGTTTAGCAGCCATGATTACAGCACCTCCGGAGCCAGCGAGATGATCTTCATGAAGTTCTTTGCGCGCAGCTCGCGAACAACCGGGCCAAAGATACGGGTACCGACCGGCTCGTTGTTGTTGTTCAGGATAACGGCGGCGTTGCGATCGAAACGGATCGCGGTGCCGTCTTCGCGACGGACTTCTTTGGCGGTGCGCACGACGACGGCCTTGCGGACGTCACCTTTCTTCACGCGGCCGCGCGGGATGGCTTCCTTCACCGAGACGACAATGATGTCGCCGACGGAGGCGTATTTACGCTTGGAACCACCCAGGACCTTGATGCACTGAACTCGGCGAGCGCCGGAGTTGTCAGCGACATCCAGATTGGTCTGCATCTGGATCATGTGGTTTCTCCCGACCTGTGGGGGCTGGTCTTGTTAAATCCCCCAGGGTTTCGACAAAAGGAAAAGTTCCGGTGGCTTACGCCTCCAGAACCTCCCAGCGTTTCGTCTTCGATTTCGGCGCGCATTCGATGATGCGGACTGTGTCGCCGACCTTGAAGGCGTTCTTTTCGTCGTGAGCCCGGTATTTCTTGGACTTACGAACGGTTTTGTGCAGCAGCGGGTGCTTGAAGCGGCGCTCGACCAGAACGGTCACGGTCTGTTCGTTGGCGTCGCTGGTCACGGTGCCTTGCAGGATACGCTTGGGCATCTGATTACTCCTCGGATGCCGCGGCAGCGGCCTTTTCGTTCAGAATGGTCTTGACGCGGGCAGCGTTGCGGCGGGCCGCTTTGATGCCGGCAGTGCTTTCCAGCTGACCGGTTGCCTGTTGAAAGCGCAGGTTGAAGCTTTCTTTCTTCAGGTTGGCCAGTTCCTCGCGGAGCTGGTCCGGGGTCTTGTTACGTAGTTCCTGGGCGTTCATCGCCTTTTTCCTTTGCTCAAAACACCAGAAGGCCCCGTACACGGGTCACCTTGGACCTGGTGGATGAATGACAGACATACGAATCCCCCGACTCGGCCGGGGGACACGCAGGATGCCGCTCTATAGGGGGTTCGGGGGTGGGTGGCAAGGGAAAGTTTGGAAAGAAATTGCGCAGAAAATGCCTCTTTCACGGCCGTTCTTTACATCAGGCCCAAATGCTTCGCAATCGTGGCGCTGTCATAATAATCCCGACCTTCGACAACCTTCCCATCCTTGACCCGCATGACAGAGCAATAGCGCACTTCGTATCGCTTGCCCGTGGGCTGGAAATCGCCAAAGCTGGAATGCAGCACGCCGGTGTGGGTTCCGGTGTTGTGAAATTCGACAATTGCCCATTCGCCGCAGTCGCTGACGATGACATTGTCGACGATGCATTCGCCGTCCGGAAAGGCCTTGCGCCAGCGCAGGTAATCCTCTTTGTACGCCGCCTTGCCCGGTTGCGTTTCGCCGCGGGCGACATCCTCGAACCGGCAATCATCCGCGATCACCTCGGCACCGCGGTCGGGATCACGCATCCCCCAGCTTTCGTGGAATTGGCGGACGACGCGTTCAGCCTCTTTCATCTCTGTCACTCCTCTGATTGCCCGAGCATAGCAGAAGACCGAGGTGGACGCTTGTACATTGCCTGTTTCCGGTTGACCGGGTACCAACAGGAAAAATCGAATTCCAAACCGCATTGACAATTCTGCCGTAAAAGCCATCGGAATTGCGGGCGGGTGACGACGAATTTGAGAGAGGGCGTGCCGTGAGATATCTTAAACTGCTGGGTCTGATTGCCGTGTTTGCGGTTTTGGCCGCCTGCTCGCGCCCCCCGGAACTGATCGGTGTCGACAATCCCGAGAACCCGGTTGCATCTGTTGGCAGCGCCAGAAAGCATCAGGTTTTCATCGCCTCGACCCGTCAGGCGTCGGAGGTTGTCGGAGCGCTTTATTCGGACAAACGCGCGCCGGAACTGGGGCTGGCCTCGGTCGAGGTGTCAATCCCCCCGATCCATCAGACCGGCAATCTTGAACGCGCCAAGCGGTTGCCGCCCGACCCGCGAACGGAGTTCGCGATCATCGACCCCAAGATCTATGGCTCGGATGATGCGTTCATTCGCGCCGTGAACGCAGAGCTTGCGAAGCTGCCCGCAGGCAGGCGCGATGTCCTGTTCTTTGTCCATGGCTATAACAACACCACCAGCGATGCGGTTCTGCGCCTTGCCCAGTTTGTCGAGGATTCAGATTATGTCGGCGTTCCGGTTCTGTTTGACTGGGCCTCTGCCGCGAAAATCACCAAATATGTCTATGACCTGAACAGCGCGCTGATCGCACGCCCCAAGGTCGAAGAGATCGGCTCGATCCTGTCGCGGACCAATGCCGACGGATACGATATCTTTGCCCATTCCATGGGAGCCTTTCTGACCATGGAGGCCATCGTGGACGCGGCAAAGCGGGGCAGGCTGAACCATACCAAGCGGCTAAAGACCGTGACCCTGGCGTCGCCCGATATCGACATGGATCTGTTCCGGATTCAACTGCAGGAAATCGGCCATCTGGACGAGGACATTTTTGTGTTGCTGTCCAAGGATGACAGCGCGCTGAACTTCTCGCGCAGACTGGCGGGTGGGGTGCCGCGCGTCGGGGCCAGCAACAGCGAAGAGCTGGCCGAGCTTGGGGTCGTTGCAATCGACCTGACGGAGATCGACGACTCGACCTCGGGCAGCCATTCGAAATTCGCCGGATCGCCGGAGATCGTGCAACTGCTGGGCACCGGGCTGAACAACCACGGCCAGTTCGACCGCGCGACGCGGGTGTCCAATCTGGGAGAGATGCTGGCCGGTATACCGGTCACGATCGTGTTCGATTGACGGTGCATGCGCGACCCCGGACCGCGTGGCGGCAGGGGCGATTTATTTCACCAGACCCTGCGTTGTGGCAACACGCGTGAGGACATCCAGCATATCCACGGCCTGCTGCGGCGTCAGCCTGCCGTGACCGGTCAGGAACGTTGCGATGTCGCGCCCGGTATACCGCCCCGTCAGCGCGCCATTGTCGATGATCAGGTGACCGCGCACAAGTTCCACCGCCGTTGCGTGGCAAATCCGGCATTTTTCCATGAACGCACCGCCCGAATTGCGCACCTGCCGGAAATGCGCCAGCAAGGCCTCTGCCTCGTCCGGTGACAGACCGCCATGCCCGGACATCAGATAGGCCGCGACCGGACGTCCCGACCGGGCGCCGGTCAGCACGCCGCCGGACTCGCCAAGCTCATCCCACACGAAATCGCCAGCATGTGGGGCGTGGCATCTTGCGCAGCTTTCTTCGTAAATGCGGTGCGGGTCCAGCCCCTGCCCCATCGCGCCGGTCGCGCCTGCGACCAGTGCCGCCAGAACCAACGTGACAAAGCCCAGCATGGCGTGTGTCCGATCAAATCAGTTGTGCTGCACGCCCACCCGACTCATCTTGCCGGGCCGATGCATTGGCGCAAAGTCTAATGTGATCCGGCACGGACGTTCTTGATCCTGATCAATCGACGGGAGCTTGGAACTGCCTAGTCCCAGCGATAGTTGAAGCTGACGCTGATGCGCTCATCCTCGGCCATGTTCATCGGCACTTCGTGACGCAGCCAGCTTTCCCACAGCAGGACATCGCCCACCTGCGGTTTCATGTAGATGAAGGGCTGCAACTCGCGCCGCGCCTCCTTGCGGCGGACCGGGGCGGCCATCATGCGGCCTGAACGCGGGTCTTCGAGTTTCAGCGCGCTGGCGCCTTGCGGCATCGAGACATAGGTGGTGCCGGAGATCACCGAATGCGGGTGCAGGTGGCTGGCATGCATCCCGCCTTGCGGCAGGATGTTGATCCACAGGTCCTCGAGCTTGAGTTCGCGGTCATCCAGATCGAATTCCAGATCCGCTGCAAAGGCCGCGACGTGCTGATCCAGCACCCTGACCAGATCGGCGAAGATCGGGAAGCGCCAGGGCAGATCGGTCAGCGACGCATAGGAGGTATAGCCGGGATAGCCGTTTTGTTCGCACCAGTCATGGCCGGCGTCGTCGTCTTCGGCGATGACAAGGCAGGAGTTCTCCAGCTCCTCCGGGTCGATCCGGGGGGCGAATTCCGACAAGGCGGCGCGGTAGAGACGGGTGACGAAGAGCGATTCAATCTGGGCCATGGCGCCCTCTTATCCCAGCTCTGCCCGGTGATCGAGAGGCAAATGGGGCGCTTTCGCGGGCGCGTCAATGTTGACAGGCAAACGCCTTGCACCCGAAAATGGTGGCTGACGGGGGGGTGTCGGGAATGGAGTACCAGACACGACAAGCGGCCTTGCTTGGCTGGATAAACCGGGCGCCGCCCGGGTCATCCAGCGAGATGGTGCGCGCGTACGGGTTGGCCCGTGCCGGGTTTCCGATCGGGGTGTTTTCCCACGGGTCGTTCATCCTTCTGTTCTGGTTCGCCGATCAGCCGGTGATGGCGGTTTTCAACATTTTTTCCACCCTGCTCATCGGCATCGGATGTTGGGCCGCCCTGACCCTGCGGGACATCAAATGGCTCACCCTGCTGACGTTTCTGGTCGAGATCCCCACCCACGCGGCGCTCTGCACCTACTATATGGGGCTGGCGCCGTTCTTTGTGAGCTATCTGTTCATGCCCACGCTGTTGTTTCCCATGTTGCCCTACGGACGGCCGCGTGGCCGGCTGGTGGGCAGCGTGATCAGTGCGATGGCATTCGTCGCCATCGGGATATATGGAACCCTGTCCCAACCCGCGCGCCCGCTGGCGGACGGCTGGACCATGTTCTTTTTCATATTCAACACGGCACCGATCATTCCGATGCTCGGTGTGTTCGCGGCGATTTACGCAACCGCCGCCGCGCGCGCCGAAAAAGAGCTGGAACGGGAATACGAGCGGGCCGAGACCCTTTTGCTGAACATTCTGCCCGAGCCCATTGCCGCGCGCCTTAAGAACGATCCGCACCTGATCGCCGACGAACATCCAAGTGTATCGGTGCTGTTTGCCGATATCGTCAATTTCACCGAAACCTCGGACAAGCTGTCGCCGCCCGAAATCGTGCGCACCCTGAACGCCGCGTTTTCCCGATTTGATGCGCTGGTCGAAAAGCACGGTTGCGAGAAGATCAAGACAATCGGCGACGCCTATATGGTGGTCGCGGGTCTGCCGGAGCCGCGTGAAGATCACGCACAGGCCATGGTGGCGCTGGCGCTCGACATGATCGACGCGGCGCAGGAGATCAACGATTCAGGCGACTTCCCGTTCAACATGCGCATTGGCATCAGTTCAGGGCCGGTCGTGGCCGGTGTGATCGGTGAACGGAAGTTTGCCTATGATCTGTGGGGCGACACCGTGAACGTGGCCTCGCGCATGGAATCGCATGGCCAGCCCGGCATCATCCAGATCACCGAGGCGACCCGAGCCTGTCTGGGCGAGGCCGTGAAGGTTGATCCGTTGGGTGATGTGGAGATCAAGGGCAAAGGCCGGATGCAAACATTCGCGGTGTCACGGTAAGTCGGAGGCAGTTCATGAGTCTTGCCAAGTCCAACTGGCGATAGCGCTATTTGACGCTTCAAACTCAGTTCATGTCCTTCCAACAAATGAAGATCTGATCCCGCACTTTAGAATATACGGAGCGATGTTTTGTCTCGGACTTGCCTGTATGGGTCGCCAACAACTCCACTGCGGCATCAACCTGGGCTCGATCACGAAATGACATCGTAACGAAGAATTCGTGATCTCGCTCACTGTCACTGTCCATGATAGTGTCACTGTCTCGCTGGCCGATCGGTGATGTTTTCTCAACCAAGCCGATACTTTGCATATACGCTACAAAATCCATGTATTCGGATTTGAAGTCCGGCATGGTTACGCCGTTTTTCAGATTAAAGCATGTCAGCATGTGAAACATGATTGCCCCCTATGATTGCAATGTCATCATCATATCATAGGTAGCGAAAGCGATAGACAGCTGAGAGCTAGTGGTTCAGCAAGTCTGGCCAGAAACCATCCGCCTTATGAATATTTCCGTCGATATCGCTGGCCCAGATGCGCCGCACCCGTGGGCTGTAGTTGAGGTACAGCTTGTCGTTCCAGATCCGCCATGCAAACGGATCGACATCGGCCACGGCGTTCAGGCTGGCAGCATAGGCACAATATCCGCCGTATTGCGGCGCGTACTTGTCGGGATCGGTCAGAAATTCCCGCCGGTTACCTTCGTTCAGAAAAACCCATGTGGCATCTTTGTATTCGGTGGATATTTCGGGATCGCCCTTTTGCGGGTTGCCGCCATTCCAATAGGTCATGACGTCATAGCCGTTCATCGCCAGACCGTTGAAATGGCCCAGGTTGATTTCTGGCGACGCGGCCCAAAGCCTTGGTGCGGAGAACGCCCAAAGCAATGAAACCAACAACAAGATGACGGCGCTGCGAGATATTTGCTGGATGCGGTACATCATGGTTTTCCTCGCCGGTTGGTCCCGGACCTGACGATGATAACCATGACCGTCGCGATTTTTCCAGCAAGGTGCCGTCAGGAGATCGAGTTGCGCAGATACCTGGCGCCCAAAAAGGAAAAACCCTGCCGGTTTCCCGGCAGGGTCAATTCGTAACAGATCGGGCCTTTGCCCTGATCTTACCAGTCTTCGCGAACCACGACGCGGGTCTTGATCGGCAGCTTCATCGCGGCCAGGCGCAGGGCCTCGCGGGCGATGTCGTCATTGACGCCGTCGATCTCGAACATCACACGGCCCGGCTTGACCTTGGCTGCCCAGAAATCCACCGAGCCTTTACCTTTACCCATACGGACTTCGGTCGGCTTGGAGGTTACCGGGGTATCCGGGAAGATCCGGATCCAGACACGGCCCTGACGTTTCATGTGACGGGTCATGGCACGACGTGCAGCTTCGATCTGGCGTGCGGTTACACGCTCGGGCTCGAGAGCTTTGAGACCGTAGGTGCCAAAGTTCAGATCAGAGCCGCCCTTGGCTTCGCCCTTGATCCGGCCTTTGAACATCTTGCGGAATTTTGTGCGCTTTGGTTGAAGCATCTCAAATCCTCCTTAGCGACGACCGCCACCAGCACCACGAGGTGCAGGGCCGTCCTGGAGTTCCTGTGCTTTACGGTCACGTGCCTGCGGATCGTGCTCCATGATCTCACCTTTGAAGATCCAGACCTTGATTCCGATGATCCCGTAAGGGGTCGAAGCTTCGGCAAGTGCGTAATCGATGTCGGCACGCAGCGTGTGCAGCGGAACGCGACCTTCGCGGTACCATTCGGTCCGTGCGATTTCGGCACCACCCAGACGACCGGCGACGTTCACCCGGATACCCAGGGCGCCCATGCGCATGGCGTTCTGCACGGCCCGTTTCATCGCGCGGCGGAACGAGACGCGGCGCTCGAGCTGCTGAGCGATCGACTCGGCAACCAGCTGCGCGTCAAGCTCGGGCTTGCGCACTTCGACGATGTTCAGGTGCAGTTCGCTGTCGGTCATCGCCGCCAGTTTCTTGCGCAGAACCTCGATGTCGGCGCCTTTCTTGCCGATGATGACACCCGGACGTGCGGTGTGGATCGTGACGCGGCACTTCTTGTGCGGGCGTTCGATGATCACACGGGCCACGCCGGCCTGCTTGCACTCTTTCTGGATGAACTCGCGGATCTTGAGGTCTTCCAGCAGAAGATCGCCGTAGTCCTTGGTATCTGCGTACCAGCGGCTGTCCCAGGTGCGGTTGACCTGAAGGCGCATGCCGATCGGATTGACTTTATGTCCCATTAGGCTTGCTCCTCAACTTGACGCACCTTGATGGTGATCTCCGAGAACGGCTTCATGATCTTGCCGTAACGGCCACGGGCGCGCGGGCGACCGCGTTTCATGACCAGGTTCTTGCCCACATAGGCCTCGGCGACGATCAGTTCATCGACGTCCAGGTTGTGGTTGTTCTCGGCGTTGGCGATGGCGGACTGAAGGCATTTCTTCACATCCTGCGCGACACGCTTGTTCGAGAAAGTCAGGTCGGTCAGCGCCTTCTCGACTTTCTTGCCGCGGATCATCGCTGCAACCAGGTTCAGTTTCTGCGGGCTGGTCCGAAGCATGCGGGTTTTCGCCATTGCTTCGTTTTCGGCCACGCGGCGGGGGTTCTTTTCCTTGCCCATGACTTACTTCCGCTTCGCTTTTTTGTCAGCGGCATGGCCATAATAGGTGCGGGTCGGCGAGTATTCACCGAACTTCTGACCGATCATGTCTTCCGAGACGTTGACGGGGATATGTTTCTGGCCGTTGTACACACCAAAGGTCAGACCCACGAACTGGGGCAGGATGGTGGAACGACGCGACCAGATCTTGATGACTTCGTTGCGGCCCGATTCGCGCGCAGCTTCGGCTTTTTTCAGCACGTAAGCGTCGACGAAAGGACCCTTCCAAACAGAGCGAGACATGGATTAACGTCCCTTCTTCTTGGCGTGCCGCGAGCGGATGATCAGCTTCTGGGACGCTTTGTTCTTGTTGCGGGTACGCTTACCCTTGGTGTCCTTGCCCCACGGGGTTACCGGTGTACGGCCACCCGAGGTGCGGCCCTCACCACCACCGTGCGGGTGGTCGATCGGGTTCATGGCGACACCGCGAACCGACGGACGGATGCCCTTGTGGCGCATGCGGCCGGCTTTGCCGTAGTTCTGGTTGCTGTTGTCGGGGTTGGACACGGCACCGACGGTGGCCATGCATTCCTGACGGACCATGCGCAGTTCGCCCGAGCTCAGACGGATCTGGGCATAGCCGCCATCGCGACCAACGAACTGAGCGTAAGTACCGGCGGCACGTGCGATCTGACCGCCCTTGCCGGGCTTCATCTCGATGTTGTGGACAATGGTACCGATCGGCATGCCCGAGAACGGCATTGCGTTGCCGGGCTTGATGTCGGCCTTGGCGGATGCCACGACCTGATCACCAACGGCAAGACGCTGCGGAGCCAGGATATAGGCCTGCTCGCCGTCTTCGTATTTGATCAGCGCGATGAACGCGGTCCGGTTCGGGTCATATTCGATCCGCTCGACGGTTGCCGCGACATCAAATTTGTTCCGTTTGAAGTCAACGATCCGGTAGAGACGCTTTGCGCCACCGCCGCGGCGGCGTGAAGTGATCCGTCCGGTGTTGTTCCGGCCGCCCGATTTGGTCAAACCCTCAGTGAGAGACTTGACCGGACGTCCTTTCCAAAGCTCCGAACGGTCGATCAGCACCAGCCCGCGCTGGCCCGGCGTCGTCGGCTTGTACGACTTGAGTGCCATGCTTTCTGTCTTCCGTTTAGCAAGTGCGAGGGGAGGTCCCCCGCTATGTGATAGGCCCCCGTAGGTGCCATGGGTATAGGGCCCCGAAGGTCCCCGGTTTCAAATATCTAAGGCCCCGGAACGAATCCGAGGCCGCAAGATTGGGAGCATCTAACAGGGTTGGGGGTGGGTGTCTATAGCTTCTCCTCGATTATTGTGCACCAAGGAAACCGTAAACTAAACTCTTGTTAGCATCGCTTCTTGAAAGAGGTCAGCAACCTCCAACAATAAAGCCGCTGCAAAATCAACGTGCGCATCCACATCCATTGCTGTAAGATCTGGAGAGTCACCATGCGCAACTGAATGTCGCCAACCCACCAATTCTTTATCGATTCGATTCCGAAATCTCTGCATTCTAGCAAGATCAAAATCCAACAAACCGAAGTTTTCAGACAAGCGTGAAAAATCAAGATTGGAACGCGCCATCACGATCTTTTCATCGACACTGTCGTAACTACAATCGATCTGGCTCTTCAATTTAGCCACAAATCCGTGTCGAGCTTCAAGAGAGTGGTTTCGATCCCGGACACGGTCAAAATCACTGCTCAACGCACCAACTAGCAAACTCCAATCCTTGTCGCGAACCTTTCTGCCACTTGATTTAAGGAAGCCCAAATATGATTTAACACATTCGTTGTAAAAACCTTCCCAGCAGGCATAAGACAATACAACAACCGCTTTGGATTTTACTCCATAGACGTCTCCGGATGCAGCGTACTTGAAAGACCTTTTGACTTCTGACAACTCCTTCGCCCGCCTGAGTCGAGCTCCGTCGATCTCATCGAAGAATGCCCCCAAGTTAGACATTAGGATTAAACCATTGCGCTCCGAACGGGACAGTCCGCTGCAATCTGACGGTTCCCCTCAGTCCAGATGCACTCATAGGCACCACTTCGGGCTGGTGCCAGAAATTTGCAATTTTGTCTGATATGTATTTTTCTGAGTTGGCCAATGCTTCGATTGCTTCTTTGTTCCGCCCAAGGCCAACGGCAATTGCTTCTAGTGCCCTCAAGGAAAAACGTGGGGCAATACCGTCTGGCGCATTGGCTGGAGGTATCAGTGCGTCATCACCAGCAACTTTGTACAACATCTGCACAGTCCAGGAAACGGTTCCCATAGCTTTCGCCATGTCTTCACTCGCAAGTATGTCTACAATGGCATGGTCCAAAAACTCTTGCACATCGAGATCTCGGTCAAAATCTTTGAAGATATGCACGAGTAGTCGGACAGCATACTCTATGTTTCTTTGGGTCTCGGCCTGAGCATCATTAATCTTGAATACAGAATTGAATTCAGGGCTCTTCGCGAATTCCCGAATTTCCTTGGTAAATTCGCTATTTGCAAGAACCATCGCGCAAGTTCGCACTTCTTGCTCATTGGCATAAGCTCCGCCGCGATTCAAACGCTGAAAGAGATCGTATTTTGTTTTTGGATCACTTGGGTGCTTCAAGATTTGAAATTCGATGCGTGCCCTGCGAAAGAAGAGCTGAAGTGCTTTATCGAGTTGAACTTCGTCGTCCTCTTCTTTCTCCCAAACCACATTATCCAATGAAGCTAAGTATTTAGTCGCTTGAAGCTTGGAGCGAAGTGATTCACCCGTTTCTACGTCTTTCAACAGCCCCATGAACTCTAGTAGGGTACTGGTTCGCTGCAGGCCGTCTATAAGCTCCCATGTGCCGTCTTCGTTTTCGTAAGCAAACACAGGTGGGACAGGGATACCCACAAGAATAGACTCGACGAAGTTGGATTTTCGCTCATTCGTCCACCTGAAAAGCCTCTGAAAGTCCGGGAGAATATTCAACTCGCCTGAAGAATACATGTTCCCAACTTCGCCAATTGTAATCTGAACACTATCGGTGTTGACAGTTCGCTTAGCGACTTCAATTTCAGACTTAAGCATCTAAATTCCTCAACCTTTGATTGTCCGGATATTACTGGACGTTAAGTCCCCCGCAACAAAAAAACCCCCGCTTTCGCGGGGGCTTTTATCTCTCTCCAAGGACGGGTTCGGTCAGAGACCGGTGGACACGTCGATGGTGTTACCCTCTTCCAGGGTCACATAGGCTTTTTTGACGTCTTTCCGACGGCCCAGCTGGCCGCGGAACCGCTTGACCTTGCCTTTGGTCACGGTGGTGTTCACCGCCTTGACCTTCACACCAAACAGCGCCTCGACGGCCTCTTTGATCTGCGGCTTGTTGCTGTCGATCGCCACTTCGAAGACAACCGCGCCATTCTCAGATGCCATGGTCGACTTTTCGGTGATGATCGGCTTGCGGATCACGTCGTAATGTTCTGCCTTGGCACTCATTTCAGTCGAGCCTCCAGTGCTTCGACAGCCGCTTTGGTGAGCACCAGGGTGTCACGCTTGAGGATGTCATAGACGTTTGCGCCCATCGACGGCAGGATATCCAGGCCTTCGATGTTGCGGGCTGCGCGGGCGAACCCTTCGTTCACGGTGGCGCCGTCGATGACCAGAGCGCGCTTCCAGCCCAGGTTTGCAACCTGCTTGGCCAGAGCGGCGGTCTTGCCCTCGGATGCGGCGTCTTCGATCACGACCAGTTCACCTGCCTTGGCTTTGGCCGACAGAGCGTGGCGCAGGCCAAGCTTGCGGAACTTCTTGGGCAGGTCGTGGCCGTGCGAACGCGGGGTCGGACCCTTGTAGATGCCACCCTTGCGGAAGATCGGCGCGTTGCGGTCACCATGGCGTGCGCCACCGGTGCCCTTCTGGCGATAGATCTTCTTGGTCGAGTAGCTGGTTTCCGAGCGGGTCTTGACCTTGTGGGTGCCGGCCTGCGCGTTGTTGCGCTGCCAACGGACCACACGGTGCAGGATGTCCGCGCGCGGCTCCAGGCCGAACAGGTCTTCGGACAGTTCGATGTCGCCTGCCTTGCCGCCGTCCAGTTTGATTACATCAAGTTTCATGCTTCACCACCTTCCGCGGGCGCTTCTTCCGCCGGTGCTTCGGTTGCGGCACCTTTCAGCGCAGCCGGGAACGGCAGGCCTTCGGGCGCTTTCTTCTTGACGGCGTCCTTGACGGTGACCCAGCCCGACTTCGGGCCCGGAACGGCACCCTTGATGAAGACGAGGCCACGCTCGGCATCGGTTTTCACCACTTCGAGGTTCTGGGTGGTAACACGGGCAGCACCCATGTGACCGGCCATCTTCTTGCCTTTGAACACCTTGCCCGGGTCCTGACACTGACCGGTCGAGCCGTGCGAACGGTGGCTGATCGACACACCGTGCGAGGCGCGCAGACCACCGAAGTTGTGGCGCTTCATGGCACCGGCAAAGCCTTTACCGATCGAGGTGCCCGACACGTCAACCTTCTGGCCAGCCAGGAAGTGTTCGGCCGAGATTTCGGCGCCCACTTCGATCAGGCCATCTTCGGAGACGCGGAACTCGGCCAGCTTGCGCTTGGGTTCGACCTTGGCAGCGGCGTAGTGGCCGCGCATGGCCTTGGAGGTGCGTTTTGCCTTGGCAGCGCCGGCGCCCAGCTGAACGGCGGTATAGCCGTCTTTGTCAGCGGTGCGCTGTGCAACGACCTGCAGGCCGTCCAGGTGAAGAACGGTCACAGGAATCTGCTTGCCGTCTTCCATGAACAGGCGGGTCATGCCAACTTTTTTTGCGATAATACCGGAACGCATATTAAATACCCTCCGATCTTACGACTGCAGCTTGATCTCGACGTCCACACCAGCAGCGAGGTCGAGCTTCATCAGCGCATCAACGGTCTGGGGGGTCGGATCAACGATGTCGAGCAGACGCTTGTGCGTGCGGATCTCGAACTGGTCGCGGGATTTCTTGTCAACGTGAGGGCCACGGAGAACCGTGAACTTCTCGATCTTGTTCGGCAGCGGGATCGGGCCGCGCACGTTCGCGCCGGTCCGCTTGGCAGTGTTGACGATCTCTTGCGTGCTGGCATCCAGAACGCGATAGTCAAATGCCTTCAGCCGAATACGGATATTTTGGCTTTGCATAGTAACAGCCTTTTATCAGGCGTTGGGGTTGAGAGGAGGACAGACGCGCATCGCCAACCCTCTTCGAACCCAAAAGGCGGGAATCACCCCGCCTTGACGTTCTTGCTGAGAACTCGCGCGTGATAGTGGGGTTGGTGGGGTTTGGCAAGGGGTAAATGGGTTCGAAGCGGTAGTAACGACTCCACTCGCATCATTCCCACGCTAAAGCATTTCGACTGAAACCTGAATCGCGGGGGGTTCCCATTGAGGTTCGGGTGTGATTCATCCTGTTTGGGAGGATGGATCATGTCAGCACCTTTGCCGTTGGCGTTTCGGACGCGCTTTCAGAGATTGATTGAAGAAGGGTTAAGTGGGCGCGCGGCAGCGTTGCGCTTGCGGCTTTCGCCCGCCACAGGCGCGCGTTGGGCGCGTCAGGTTCGGACCAGAGGTCATGCGAACCCCGCGCCCCAGGGGCCTCCGCGCGGTCGGAGAAAGCTGGCGCCACATCGGGCATTCTTTGAGGAACTGATCGCCCAGGACCCCAACATTTCGCTCTTCGAACTGCGCGACGCATTGGCGGAGGCGGAGGGCGTTCAGGTGCATCACTCGTCGATTGCCAACCTGCTGTCCCGGCTCGACTTCACGTACAAAAAAAGTCGCTGGTCGCGACCGAACGCCGCCGCGCCAAGGTAAGGCAGCAACGCGCAGATTGGTTCAAGCACCGCCTGCCTGCCATTGCTGCACTGTCGGATCGTGTTGTGTTCATTGATGAAACAGCCGTGAAGACGAACCTGACCCGCCTGCGCGGCAGGGCCAAGCGAGGTCAGCGCCTGACGATGGACGCACCATTTGGAAGCTGGGGAACACAGACGCTGATCGCCGGGTTGACGCAGGATGCATTGATTGCGCCGTGGGCTATCAAGGGGGCGATGGACGGTCCGACCTTCGCGGCCTACATCCGCGAGGTGCTTGTCCCGGAGATCGCACCCGGGACGGTGGTCATCCTCGACAACCTGTCGACGCATCGCAACAGAGAAGCCGCGAAGGCCTTGCGTGACCACGGCTGCTGGTTCCTCTACCTGCCGCCATACTCACCTGACCTGAACCCGATTGAGCAGGCGTTCTCGAAGCTCAAAGCTCACCTGCTTCGGGTCGGTGCGCGCACCTTCACCGATGTCTTCAGCGCCATCGCGGCTATCTGCGACCTCTACCACCCAACCGAATGCAGGAACTACTTCAAGGCTGCCGGATATGTCTCAAGTTAAAACCGTAACGCTTTAACTTTCAACTAGGGCTATATCCATTCCGTTCTTCGCACGTGCGGCAAGTAGCATTTTCCTAACTTCTTGCCGCCGATCACTTCCAATAGGGATGCCCCATTTTTTATTCCCCGCATAGCAATCGAGGATCCGACCCAAGTGCCCTGAAACTGATCGTCCTCGAAGTCCGGTGAGCGTAGTACCCTGCATACCTTCAATTTGCGCTTTGGAATATACTGACACACCATTTCGTTCGTAGATCCAAACATAATTCCCTTTGGAGCCGATATGCTTAGTCATCTTTTTGCAGGACTCTTTGAGTTCATCCATGTCTACGCTGCGATCATATTTTGCTTGGATTAAAACTCCTTTGTCGAAACCGCTATCTCCGTCCAGCGAGAAGGAAAGAAAGATGTCAGCACCAACAATTTTTTCGATTGATCTCGGTCCCCGGTCCGGCAGGGATTGTCCGGTCACACGAATAGAGTACGGACCAATCTGAACACCGTCGATTTTATCCTCAAGGCGTTGGCAAATGCGAGATGATATTTCGGGCTCTTGCGTGGTACTCACGCCGTTGTCCAAGTCCGAATAGAGGTCTCCTACCAGATCATCTATCGCATTGCCAATTTTTGCAGCAACTTCGTTCCTGATTTTCTATCAATCATATTAGGTGAAATCCTGAAAATTGTCTTAACTTCTTCAATTCGAAGTAGGTTGAAGACAGGTTGTGCGACCAATCAAAAGGCCGCCCCTTATGGAGCGGCCTTCTTTAGTTCACCGATGTGCCGGGCTGAAGCCCGGCCTACGGATTATTCAATAATCTTCGACACGACGCCGGCACCGACGGTGCGGCCGCCTTCGCGGATGGCGAAGCGCAGGCCGTCTTCCATCGCGATCGGTGCGATCAGCTCGACGGTGAAGCCGACGTTGTCGCCCGGCATGACCATCTCG